>JBJMLQ010000199.1:0-5378 GCA_045805225.1 Actinomycetota bacterium
CGAACGGCAGCGCATCCGACGTCGCCATCGTCTGGGCGAACACCGACGACGGCATCCGCGGGTTCGTCGTCCCGTGCGACCTCGCCGGCTTCAGCGCCCTCGACATCCACAAGAAGCTCTCGCTGCGCGCCTCCGTGACGTCGGAGCTCGTGATGGACGGCGTGCGGCTGCCGGCCGACGCCGCCTTGCCGAACGTCGAAGGCTTGAAGGGACCGCTTTCGTGTCTGAACGAAGCGCGCTACGGGATCGTGTGGGGCGTGATGGGGGCGGCTCGCTCGTGTTTCGCGTCGGCGCTCGAGTACGCGAAGACGCGGATCCAGTTCGATCGGCCGATCGGCTCGTTCCAGCTGACACAGAAGAAGCTCGCCGACATGGCGCTCGAGCTGAACAAGGGGACGCTGCTCGCGTATCACTTCGGCCGGATGAAGGAGCAGGGCCGGCTGCTGCCGCAGCACGTGAGCGTCGGCAAGCTCAACAACACGCGCGCGGCGCTCGAGATCGCGCGGACGGCCCGCGGCATCCACGGTGCCAACGGCATCACGCTCGAGTACCCGATCATGCGGCACATGACGAACCTCGAGTCGGTGATCACCTACGAGGGGACGGAGGAGGTCCACACGTTGGTGATCGGGGAGACCCTCACCGGCCTGCGTGCGTTCACATAACGGATGCGTCTCGAAACCGGGGTCCAAGGCCTCACGCTGCGCCCGCTCGGTGTCGACGACCTGTCGCGATACGCCGGACTCGTCTCACGCAATCGCGATCATCTGACGAAGCATGGTGACTATGAGGAGGTCGCCCGTGCGTCCGAGCAGGAGCTTGAGCACGAGCTTCGTGAACCGTCGGCCGGCCGCTTCGGCGTGTGGCTGGATGAAGAGCTGATCGGGCGCGTTGACCTGATCCCCCGGGATGGGACCAACGCGGTGCTCGGCTACTGGCTCGACCAAGACCGGACGGGCTCCGGCTTTGCGACCGCCGCCTGCAGAACGCTCCTTTCGTACGCTGCCAACGACATGCACGTCACCGACGTATGGGCCGGCGTGACGCACGGCAACGACCGAAGCGTCGCCTTGCTCGGGCGGCTTGGATTCGAGGCGGTGCGTGACATGGGCGTCTACACGAGGTTCCATCGAGTGCTCGACATGGAGCGTCCCGGCTCAGCGGATCAGTAGGACGAGCAAGACGACGAGAACACCGAGCGCGACGAAGAGCGCGATCGTCAACGTCCGAGCGCTGATCGAGTCGGTGGAGGACCTGTCGCGACCGCCCGCTCGCAGCTCTGGCTGCTGGTTCGGGACGTTATGCGTCCGCTCATCGTTGGGCATGGAGCGGATGCTATGCGGGACGAACGGCTCGCGCGACGACCGTAGGGACTAGCCTTCGCGCATGCGGATCGGCGTCCACCTGCGTCATTGGGATCGAACGCCGCATGACGTGGCTGCGCTGGCCAAGGTCGCCGAAGATGTGGGCCTCGAGTCGGTGTGGGTGTCGGAAACGTGGGGCTCGGATGCGGTCGTCCTGGCGACGTGGATCGCAGCGCACACATCCCGAGTCGCGATCGGGACGGGGATCGTGCAGATGCCTGCGCGGACGCCGGCGGCCACGGCGATGGCCGCCGCAACCATCGACCACCTGTCCGGGGGACGGTTCCGGCTTGGCGTGGGGGTGAGTGGGCCGCGGGTGGTGGAGGGGTGGCACGGCGTTGCGTACGGGTCGCCCTTGACTCGGACCAGGGAATACGTCGCGATCGTGCGGGCTGTGCTCGCGCGAGAAGAGCCGTTGACCTTCGAGGGTGACATGTATTCGATGCCGTTGCCGGGCGGCGACGGTCGGGCGCTCAAGCTCAACGTGGTGCCGCTGCGCTCAGACATCCCGGTGTACCTCGCCGCGATGGGTCCGAAGAACGTCACGCTCACGAAGGAGATCGCGGACGGCTGGTTACCCCTGCTGTTCAGCCCCGAGCATGCCGACGTGTTCGAGCTCGCGGGTCTTGCACCCGACTTCGACGTCGCGCCGATGGTGTTGACCGCGATCGACGACGACCTCCACGCGGCACGCGACGCCGTTCGGCCCGAGATCGCGCTCTACGTCGGGGCGTACGGACCGAAGACGAGGAACTTCTACGCGGATCTCGTTCGTCGGTACGGCTACGAGGCAGAGGTCGACGCGATCCAGGACGCCGCGCTCGACGGACGGATGCCGGACGCGACCGCGGCGGTCAGCGACGCGCTCGTCGACGCGCTCGCGCTCGTCGGGTCGGTCGCTCGTGTTCGTGAGCGGCTCGGGGCCTACGCGGACGCGGGCGCGACGTCGTTGCTCGCGATGACGAAGGACCCCGCTACCATCCGCTCCCTGGGGGAGGTGGTCTCGGCGTGACGACGTACCTCGAGGATCTATCCGAGGGCCTGCGGATCGAGACGGAACGTCGGGTTGTGACCGCGGCCGACATCGACGCGTTCGTCGAGCTCTCCGGCGACCGGAACCCGCTGCATACCGACGACGCGTACGCGCGTGGCTTCGGCTTCGTCGGGCGCATCGCGCACGGGCTGCTCGTCTTGTCGGTCGAGAGCGGGCTCTCGTCGGAGGCAGACGACTGGGCGATAGGCACATACCTGGAGGAGACACGCCGGTTCGTCGAGCCCGTGCTGCCGGGCGACGAGGTTCGGTCGGTGTCCGAGGTCACCGAGATCCGGCGCTCCCGTTCCAAGCCCGACCGCGGGATCGTCACCCTCCATGTCGAGACGCGGAACCAGCGCGACGAGATCGTGCTCGAGGGCATCGACGTCATCATGGTCGGCGCCCGAGGCGACGGGTGACGGACCCCGACGTCGAGCGGCAGCTGGTCGCGCTCGCCCACGACTTCGCCGCGAACGAGATCCGTCCCGTCGCGGCGTCGTTCGACGAGACCGAGGCGTTCCCGGCCGACATCGTCCGGAAGGCGGCTGCCATCGGGCTGACCAGCTTCGATCTGCCGGCGGCGTATGGCGGTGGAGGCGTCGATTCTGTGCGGACTGCGTGTCTGATCGGTGAAGAGCTTGCGTGGGGCGACGCGCCGATCGGCTCGATCGTCGGCAGCGCATCGTTCTTCGCCGACCCGCTCGCAGCGCTCGGCACCGAGGAGCAGCGCGCGCGGTGGATCACGCCGTTGTGCGGCGATGACCCGCCGATGACGGGGCTCGCGATCACCGAGCCAGGCGTGGGTTCGGATGCGGCCGCCATCGCGGCCACCGCGACCCGGGTGGAGGGCGGCTACCGCCTGAACGGCCAGAAGACGTGGGTGAGCGGCGCGCCCGTCGGCCGGTACTACCTCGTGTACGCCACGGTCGCGCCGGGCACGCGCGCGAAGGGGATCACGTCGTTCGTGGTCGAGCAGGGCGATGAGGGGTTCTCCGTTGGCCGGACGCTTCCGAAGCTCGGCTCTCGCTGCTATCCGACCGGCGAGCTGTTCTTCGCTGACTGCTTCGTGCCCGAGGATCGTCGGATCGGCGACGAGGGGGAGGGCTTCTACGGGGTGATGCGCTCGTTCGAGCGGTCGCGCGTGACGCTTGCGGCCGATTCGATCGGGATCGGGCGCGCGGCGCTCGAGTACGCCGTCGACTACGCGAAGCAGCGCGAGGCCTTCGGCACGAAGATCCACGAGTTCCAGGCCGTCAGCTTCCGGCTGGTCGACGCGAAGATGGCGCTCGATCAGGCGCGGCTGCTGACCCTGCACGCTGCCGATCTGGCCGACGCCGGCCAACCGTTCGGGACCGAGGCGTCGATGGCGAAGCTGGCAGCCTCGGAGGCGGCGTGGAACGCGGCCAACGCGGCGGTGATGACGCTCGGCAGCTACGGCTACTCCCGCGAGTACCCGGTCGAGAAATGGCTGCGTGACGCGAAGCTCGAGGAGATCTACGAGGGGACGAGCGACATCCAGCGGTTGATCGTCGCTCGGTCGCTGTTCCCGCGCGAGCGGTGACCTCTAACCCCGCTCGAAGTACCGGGCGAGCTCCCAGTCGGTGACGACCTGGTTGTCGAAGACGATCTGCTCCTGCTCCGCGGTGTTCAGCAGATGCTCGAAGACGAAGTCGCCGAACGCCTCGCGCGCGACCGTCGACCCGCGGAACGCGTCGATCGCCTCGTGCAGGCTGGTTGGCACGCGCGGCACGTCCTTCGCCTCGTAGGCGTTGCCGACGAACATCGGCGGCGGCTCGACCTGGTTGCGGATCCCCCACAGGCCGCTCGCGATGGTCGCGGCGAAGGCGAGGTACGGGTTCGCATCGGCGCCCGGCAGCCGGCACTCGACCCGCGCGCCCTTGTGCTCGCCGACCGTCCGGTAGCCGGCGGTCCGGTTGTCGCGGCTCCACACGATCGCCGTCGGCGCCCACGAGCCGAGCTGGTAGCGCTTGAACGAGTTGACGAACGGCGCGTACATCCACGCCATCTCGCGCGCAGTCGTCATCAGGCCGCCGAGGTACCAGCGGTAGGTGTCGGACATGTGGTGCTCGCCGTCGTCGGACCACATCAGGCTGCTCGCGCCGTCGCTGCTCCACACGCTGGAGTGCAGGTGGCAGCTCGACCCGGCCTCGGCCATCGTCCACTTCGCCATGAAGGTGATCGCGACGTCGTTCAGCGCGGCGATCTCCTTGGCGCCGTGCTTGTAGAGCGCGTGGTGGTCGGCGTTGGACAACGCGTCGGAGTACGTGATGTTGATCTCGTGTTGGCCCTTGCCGAACTCGCCTTTGCTGAACTCGACGGGGATCCCGGCGGCCCGCATGCCGTTTCGCACCTGGCGGATGAACCATTCGTCCTTGGTGGTCTGCAGCATGTGGTAGTCCATGATGTAGCTCGAGCTCGGCCGCGCCTGTTGGTAGCCGCGGTCGGCCATCGCGTCGAACGAGTCCTTGAACAGGTAGAACTCGAGCTCCGAGCCGGTCTTGATCAGGTAGCCCATCTCCGCCGCGGCGGCGATCTGCGCGCGCAGGATCGCCCGGGGCGCGACCGCGGTCGGCTCGCTCGTCTCCTCGTCCGCGATGTCGCAGATCACCATCGCTGTCTTCTCGAGCCAGGGGCACAGGCGAAGGGTCGCGAGGTCCGGGATCATCCGGAAGTCGCCGTAGCCGGTGTCCCAGCTCGCGTACGCGTACCCCGGCAGGGGCTCCATCTCCATGTCGATGGCGAGGAGGTAGAGGCATGCGTGCAGTCCCTCCGAGCCGAGCACCTCTTCGAGGAAGAAGTCGGGCAGGACGCGCTTGCCCATGAACCGGCCCTGGAGGTCGGTGAACTGGCAGAGCACGGTGTCGATCTGGCCGGTGTGCGCCAGCTCGGCGAGCTCCTCGACCGACAGCATGCCCTGCGTCTGCATCGGCTCTCCCGTTCAGATGCGAGGGGCGCGGCCG
>JBJMLQ010000200.1:0-5007 GCA_045805225.1 Actinomycetota bacterium
CTCGGCGCCTGACGGCGCCGAGCCGCGCGCCCGCACCGTGGAGGCGTCGCCTCGGGAGCCTCAAGACCCATCCCCGGTCATCCGCCTGAAGCGGTGGGACCGAGACGATCTCCGGCCGGTGCGAGCTGGAGACACCCTTTCGGGTGGTGGCAGCCTCGGGCTGGAGAGGAGAGCCGCGACTACCACGTTCCAGGTATCGGCCGCGCCGGCGTGAACCTTCAGTCATCGCTGGAGATCCGTCGGGCGCCGATCACGTCGGTATCCTCCGCCGCATGACCGAACGCATCGCATTGCTGCCGGATCGCATCGTCGACACCGACGCAGGCGCCGTCGTCGCCGACCGCGCGGTGCTCGTCGAGGACGATCGCATCATCGACGTCATCGCGGCCTCCGACGTGCCCGACGGGCCACGACGGATCGACCTGTCCGGGCACACGCTGCTGCCGGGACTGTTGGACATGCACGCGCACCTGGCAGGTGAGGAGGAGCACGGCCAGGGGTACGCGTCGCTCGTGATGCGCAACGGTGCGCAGGAGGCGATCGCCGGCGTGCGGAACGCGCGCCTGATCCTCGAGGCGGGCTTCACGACCGTTCGCGACGTCGGCTCGTTCCGCGCGTTCACCGATGTCGCGATCCGCGAAGGCATCGAGGCCGGCTGGTTCCCCGGGCCGCGGATGCTCTGCGCGGGCTGCTACATCACGTGTCCCGGCGGCGGGGGCGACATCACCGGGCTCGCGGTCGACATGGACGGCGTCGTGCCGGCGGAGCTGCGGTTCGGTGTCACGAGCGGCGTCGACCAGATGCGGGCGAACGTCCGGCGCATCGTTGCCCGAGGCGCCGATCTGATCAAGATCATCGCAACCGGCGCGGTGCTGACGAGCGGCACGAACCCGGGCGCGCCGGAGTTCACCGAGGACGAGCTTCGCGCCGCCGTCGAGGAATGCGACCTCCTCGGCGCGCACGTCGCGGCCCATGCGCACGGCCCAGAGGGGATCAAGCGGGCCTCGCGCGCCGGCGTGCGCTCCGTCGAGCACGCGTCGTTGATCGACGATGAGGCACTCGCGGTCGTCGTCGACAACGGCACGTACCTCGTCGTCGACATCTCCGACGGCGACCACATGGAAGAAGAGGGCCCGACGCTCGGCTACACCGACGAGGTCATGCGCAAGGTCCGATGGACCAACGAGGTGAGCCGCTCGATGTTCGGCAAGGCGGTCGCGGCCGGCGCGAAGATCGCGAACGGGTCCGACACGGGCATCGCTCCGTTCGGAACCGAGGCGAAGAACCTGACCTGCTACGTGCGGTTCGGGATGACGCCGATGCAGGCGATCCGCTCGGCGACCTCGGTGGCGGCAGAGATGATCCGCTGGGAAGACCATGTCGGGTCGCTCCGGCCGGGGCTCTGGGCCGATGCGATCGCGGTGCCGGGCGACCCGACCGAGGACATCACGCTGCTCGAGTCGGTGCCCTTCGTCATGAAGGGCGGCGCCGTGGTGAAGGACACCCGGTAGATCCGTTCAGACGCCGGCGGGCTCGGCCGTCCAGCGCTCCGCCCACGCCTGAAGCTCGTTCAGCACGTCCGCGAGCTCCCGGCCCCGCGGCGTGAGGCCGTAGGAAACCTTCACCGGCGTCGAGGGGTCCACGCACCGTTCCACGATCGAGGCGGCCTCGAGGACCTTCAGGCGCTCGGACAACGACGCGTCGGAGATCTTCGGGACGGCGTGCTTGAGCTCGGAGTAGCGCTGCGGGCCGGGACGCAGGGCGTGCACGATGAGCGGCATCCACTTCTGCGCGATCAGCTCGGCGGCTTGCTGGAAGTGCTGGCAGATCGCTTGATCGTGGTGGGGGGTCATCGTGGCCATACCGTATGGAACGCGCGGGATGCGGTCAAGATTCCTGAGTGACTCTGGAATACAGAGTAACTGTGCCCGGTTGAGCGGTGTATCGGCCGCCCGCAGGGGACGGCCCGGATCAGGAGGGAGCATCATGAGCGACGTGACCACCGCTCGCAGCGTCAACGGGATCGAGCTGCCGCCCGCGGGCGCGTACGTGTTCGACAAGGCGCACACCACCGTTGGCTTCGAGGCCCGCCACATGCTGTCGAAGGTCAAGGGCCGGTTCACCGACTTCGACGGCCAGGTGAAGATCGGCGACGCGGTCGAGGACTCCTCGGTGCACGTGGAGATCAAGGCGGAGTCGATCACCACGGATAACGAGGGCCGTGACCAGCACCTGCGAAGCGGCGACTTCTTCGAGGCCGAGACGTACCCGACGCTGTCGTTCACGTCGACCGCGTTCCGCCCGGGCACGGGCAACGCGTTCGAGCTTGACGGCGACCTGACCGTCAAGGGCGAGACCAACCCCATCACGCTCAAGGGTGAGTTCCTCGGGTGGGGACCCGGAATGCAGGGAGGCACGCTCGCCTCGTTCACCGCGTCGGCAACGATCGACCGTGAGGACTGGGACCTGACGTGGAACGTCGCGGTCGAGACGGGCGGATTGCTGGTCGGCAAGAAGGTCGACATCGTGATCGACGCCGACCTCGTCCTCGAGGACTGACACACCGCTCGACCTCAAGGGGCGGCGCGCCGAGTGCGCGCCGCCCCTTCTGTACGCTCGGGCCGTGCACGTGGCGATCTGTCAGCTGAACGCCGGTGGGGACGATCTCGAGGCGAACATCGCGAACGCCGAGCGGTTGCTCGGCGAAGCGGCGGACGGCGGCGCCGACCTCGCCCTGCTGCCAGAACTCTTCGCGTACTACGGGTCGCAGCGACGGATGCGGGCGTTGGCGGAGCCGCTCGGCGGACCGATCACCTCGCGGGTCGCGGCGCTCGCACGCGACCGGTCGGTCTGGGTGCTCGCCGGCTCGATCTGCGAGTCGGCCGACTCCCGCGTGTACAACACCTCGTTCCTGTTCGACCGCGGCGGCGAGGCGGTCGCGCGGTACCGCAAGATCCATCTGTACGACGCCGAGCTGCCCGGCCAGCGTCCGATCCGCGAGTCGGCGTTGTTCGCCGGCGGCGACGAGGTCGTGACGCACAACGTCGAGGGCCTCCGGCTCGGCCTGTCGATCTGCTATGACCTGCGGTTCCCCGAGCTGTACCGCGGGTTGATGACCTCGGGCGCGGTGATGCTCGCCGTTCCCTCGGCGTTCCAAGCGGTGACGGGCGCCGCGCATTGGGAGACGCTTCTTCGGGCGCGAGCGATCGAGGAACAGAGCTACGTGCTCGCCGCCGCGCAGTGGGGTCCATGGGGTTCGCCGGAGGCCGGGCATCGGACGTACGGCAACGCGATGATCGTCGACCCGTGGGGTGAGATCGTGGTGCGAGCGCCGGACGAAGGCGACGGCGTATGGTTCGCGGACGTCGATGCCGACGCCGTGCGCGCGGTGCGGACCCGCCTGCCGGCGCTGTCGCACCGGCGGCTCGGCAACGCCTGTTGAGCTACGGAAGGTCCTCCGGCGTGTCGATGTCTCGCGGGGCCGGACGGTCGATGAGGACCTCGTGCACCCACTCGGGGTGCGACGCCATCAGCACACGCGCCCCGGCGTCGCCGTGCAGGTGCCCCGCCTCCGCATAGATCTCGCGCGACAGCAGCGCCGGACCGGGACCGTCCGTGTACACGAGCCGAACGATCTGCGACCGCGTCGCGCGGAAGCCCGTGATCAGCTCGCGGACGTCGCCGGCGGAGACGCCGGGCTGGTCCGCGAGCAGGATGACCGCTGCCTCGCTCCCGTCGTGCACGGCGTGCAGCGCTGCGGCGAGCGACGTCGCCTGCCCGTCGCGGGATCGGGGGTTCTCCACGACGATCGCGTCGGCGGGGATCGCCGCGCGCACCGCGTCGGCGTCGTGGCCCACGACCACGATCACCTCGTCGACGTCGGCTGCTCGAAGCGCGTCGATCGCGTGCCGCACGAGCGGCGTGCCGTCTAGCTCCGCGAGCTGTTTGGTCCCGCCGAACCTGGAGCCGGTCCCGGCCGCGAGCACGATGCCGGAGATCATCGACGACCGCCCGGCGCCGGTCAGCGCGCTTCGCTGCCCGGCCGCGGGCGATCGTGGATCGGCCCGGGGCGCTCCTTCAGGAATCCGCCGTCGCGGTCGTGCCGAACCGCCACGATCTCGGCGACGATCGCCTGGGCGATCTCGTCCGGTCCTTCGGCGCCGAGGTCCAACCCGGCGGGGCCGTGGATCCGCGCGCGGTCTTCGTCGGTGATCTCGACGCCCTCCTGCTGGAGGTCCATCACGATCCGCTGGGTGCGCGCGGCGGGCCCGAGCATCCCGATGTAGCCCGCATCGGTTCGCAGCAGCCCGCGCAGATAGTCGCGATCGCGCACGTAGTTGTGCGACATCACGACCGCGAACGTCCGCTGGTCCAACGGCGCGGCGGCATCCACGTGTGACGGTTCGTCGACCCTAACGAACGCGTGCGCGTCGGGATACCGCTCTTCGCTGAGGAAGGCCGGCCGGTCATCGACCACGACCGCATGCCAACCCATCGCCGCCGCCGTCCGGACGAGCGGGATCGCGTCGTGCCCGGCGCCGCACAGGACGAGGCGAAGCGGCGGCTCTAGAACCTCCACGAACGACCGGACCGACCCGGCGAAGGTCCGGATCTCGGAGCGACCGGTCGCAAGCAGCTCCTTCGAAGCGACCGTCGCCTCGGCGTCCACATCAGCGTCGCCGAGCGTGCCGTCGACGGAGCCGTCGGTCCGCACGACGAGTCGCGCGCCCGGCTCGACCGCTGCGGCGTCTGACTCCAGCGCCGTGACCACACAGATCGACCGCTCCTGCTCGAGCGCCTCTCGGAGGGCGTGCGTCACCGCGACGGCGCGTTCCGCCGGCTCGATGAACACCTCGATCGCGCCGTTGCAACCGAGCCCCAGGCCCCAGACCTCGTCGTCGTCGGCGGTCAGATCCCAGCCGGCAAGGCGCGCGCGGCCCTCGTCCATCACCACGCGCGCCATGTCGGCGACGTCGCTCTCGAGGCAGCCGCCGCTGAGGTTGCCGA
>JBJMLQ010000201.1:0-7912 GCA_045805225.1 Actinomycetota bacterium
CGACCTCCGGATCATGTACGGCATCCGGGGCGAACGCCGGATCCCCGAGATCGCGGTGGAGTGGCTGCCCGGGTACGAGGAGTCGCTGCCGGTGCGGGTCGGCAACGACGCGTCGCGGCAGTTCCAGCTCGATGTCTACGGCGAGGTCCTCGACCTGCTGCACCAAGCGACGCGCGAGGGGCTGCCGCACGAGTCGGCCGCATGGGAGATGGAGCTCCGGATCATGGACGTGCTCGAGTCGAACTGGCGCGAGCCGGACGAGGGGATCTGGGAGGTCCGCGGCGGCCGCCAGCAGTTCGTGCACTCCAAGATGATGGCGTGGGTCGGGGTCGATCGCGCCGTGCGCTCGGTCGAACTGTTCGGGTTCGACGGGCCGGTCCAGCGGTGGCGCGCGCTCCGCGACGAGATCCACGATGAGATCTGCCGCGACGGCTTCAACGACGAGCTCGGCGCGTTCACCCAGGTGTACGGGTCCAAGACGCTCGACGCGTCGCTGTTGATGATGCCGTTGATCGGGTTCCTGCCGGCCAACGACGACCGCGTGGTCGGCACGGTGCGAGCGATCCAGGAGCGGCTGATCGTGAACGGGTTCGTCCGGCGCTACGACACCGCGACGCATATCGACGGACTGCCCGGGAGCGAAGGCGCGTTCATCCCGTGCACGTGCTGGCTCGCGGACTGTCTCGCGCTGCAGGGCCGCGACGCCGAGGCGCGCGAACTGTTCGAGCTCGTGCTCGGCGTCCGCAACGACGTCGGGCTGTTGTCCGAGGAGTACGACCCCGTTCGCCGCCGGATGGTCGGGAACTTCCCGCAGGCCTTCTCGCACGTGTCGGTGATCGGGACGGCGCGGAACCTCTCGCGCGGCGAGGTCGGGCCGGCCGACCGCCGTCGGCGTCCGATCGCCGCAGGGCTGCGCGCACGCACCGGCCGCGCCCGATGAGCCTTGCGACGATCTCGGCGCACCTCGCCGAGGCCGCGATCGTGCTCGACTTCGACGGCACCCTCGCGCCGATCGTCGACGATCCCGCGGCCGCGCGTCCGCTGCCGGACGCTGCGCCGGTGCTCACGGATCTCTCGAAGCGGGCCGGCGCGGTCGCCGTCGTCACGGGCCGGCCCGAGGCGTTCGTCCGCGACGTGCTCGACGTGCGGGGACTCGAGGTGGTCGGGTTGTACGGGTTGCCGCCGTCGCCCGTGATTCCCGGCAACGTGCGCGCCGAGCTCGCGCGGCTGGCCTCCGCCGAGCCGGGCGCCGAGCTCGAGGACAAGGGCGCGAGCGTCGCGCTGCACACCCGCCGCACCCCCGACCCCGACGCGGCGCTCGCACGTGTCCGCGAACCGGTGCGGGCGCTCGCCGCGTCGCGCGGTCTCACGTCGTTCGAGGGCAAGCTCGTGATCGAGGTGTCTCCGCCCGGTGCCGGTAAAGGCGTTGCGGTGGAGCAGCTTCTCCGAAGGCTCGCGCCGCGGGCGGCGCTCTACGCGGGAGATGACCTGCCGGACATCGAGGCGTTCGACGCGCTCAGGCGAACCGGGCTCGAGGTGTGCTGCGTCGCGGTCGTCGGTTCAGGAACCCCGGAGCGTCTCGTCGAGATCGCCGATGTTCAGGTGCAAGGACCCCTCGGGCTCCTCGAGCTCCTCCGCGCGATGTGACGTGATCCCGCGAAGGACGTCGAGATCGCGCAGCTGCGCGGTCAGCCACCGCACGGGGTTGCGCGCCAGCACGGCGCGCGTGAGGCCGCGCGCGCGCCGCACCCGTTCCTCTCGCGGCATCTCGAGGCCGGCCGCGATCGCCTCCGCGGTCTCCGCGACGTCGAACGGGTTCACCGCGAGCGCGTGACGCCCGAGGCGCGCGAACGCCCCCGCGTTCTGCGACAAGATGAGCGATCCCTGCTGACGGTTGACGAGCGGCCCCTCCATCGCGACGAGGTTCATGCCGTCGAAGATCGGGTTGACGAGCAAGGTGTCGTAGATCCCGTAGGCCGCGACAGCGCGCTCGTAACTCTCGTCTGTCCGCATCTCGATCGGCTGCCACCCGGCCCCGCCGAACTTCGCGTTGATCATGTCGACGAGCTCCCGCACGCGCTCGGCGTAGATCTGATACTCGGGGATCTCGGTTCGCGACCTCGGCAGCAACGACAGGAACCGGACCTTCCCGTGCCGATCGGGACGATCGTGCAAGAACGTCTCGAACGCCTGGAAGCCGCGCACGATGTTCTTCGACAGCTCGAGACGGTCGACCCGCACCAACAAGCTCGCGTCCTCTTTCCATGCGAGAAGTTCCTTGCGGATGTCGCGGACCTCTTTGCCGCGCGACGTCGCGCGGAGCGGTTCCGGATCGAGCGACACGGGGTAGGTCCGCACCAGCACGGTGCGGTTGCCGATCTCGATCCGCCGACGGCGGACGTCGACGTGCGCGTCGTGCAGCGCGTCGCGCGCGCACAACAGGAAGTTCTCGGCCCACCGCTCCGCTTGGAAGCCGAGCACGTCGGCGCCGAGCATGCCGCGCAGGAGCTCGTCGCGCATCGGGTGCGGCAACACCCCCAAGAACGACTGCCCCGCGAACGGCGTGTGCGTGAAGTGCGCGATCCGCGCGTTCGGCTGGAGCTGACGAAGGAACGCGGGGACGAGCGACAGGTGATAGTCCTGCACGAGATAGACGGGGTCGCGGTCGGCGTGGGCGTCGAGCGAGGCGGCCACCATCCGGTTGACCTCTCGGTAGTCGTCCCAGATCTCGCGCGTTTCGGCATCCCACGACGGCAGGTACGCCAGGTCGAACAAGTGATGGTGCAGCTGCCACAGGACCCGGTTGGAGATGCCGTTGTAGTACCCGGCGAAGCGCTCGGGTCCGATGTCGACGAACCCGGCACGGCCGGCCGGCTCGACCGCGGTGGTGGCGCCGCTCGCGGCGATCTCGCGGTCGCCGTCGGTCATCGCGCACGCCAGCCAGGTGGCGTCGGACTCGAACAGGACGCCGGCGATCGCCGTGACGAGGCCCCCGGACCCCCGGTCGGCCACCAGCGCTCCATCCTCGTCGCGACGGAAGGAGACCGGACCCCGGTTGGATGCCACGACGAGCGGGGACTCGAACGCCGCGGCCTGTGGTTGCGGCATAGCGGTACCCATAGTAGCCACCGGCCGCCGAAGGCGGTTAGGGCCGTCTTCGGCGGCCGACGCCCGACCTCGTCCCCCCATACGCTCCGTCCGCTCTCTCCCGCGTCGCTTCCGCCTGCGTGATAGCAAGGCTGATGGTCGATCCGACGACCAGGCTCACCTCATGATCTCCGTGTGGTCGGCGCGGTCGCCGCACCGAGGGGGTGCAGCGGGCGCCCGCGAACACCGTCGCGACGTCTGCGGCCGTCCAAGGAAGCCCTTAATGGTCGTCGGTCGCGTCGCGGACGCCTTCTTTGAGCTTCGAACCCGCGTCCTTCACGTGGCCGACGGCCTTGTGCGCGTCGCCCTTGACCTGGTCTTTGCGACCCTCGCGCTCGAGATCCTCGTTGTCCGTCACCTTGCCGGCGGCTTCCTTGGCCTTGCCCTTCGTGCGCTCCACGCTGCCTTCGGTCTTGTCCTGCGTGCTGTCGCCCATCGGTGGCCCCTCCTCGCAGTTTGGCTGGTGCAGGAGTGGTTCCCCTGGACGGGCACGTCCAAACGCGCAGGTCAGCTGGAGGAGACCGCGTCGCGGAGGGTGGCGAGCGTCTGGCTGAGGATCCGCGAGACGTGCATCTGGGAGATCCCGATCTCGGCAGCGATCTCGGACTGCGTGCGGTTCTCGAAGAACCGCAGATACAGGATCCGCCGTTCCCGCGCCGGGAGCTCGCGGATCGCCGGGGCCACGTCGGCCCATCCCGTCGCCAGCTCGAACCGCTCGTCGATCTCGCCGAGCGTCTCGGACGGCGCCTGTGCGTCGTCGTCCGGCTTGCCGTCCAACGATGCGGCGGTGAAGGCCTGGGCCGCGTCGACCGCCTCGATCACGTCGGACTCGGATTCGCCGATCGCCTCGGCGATCTCCGCGAACGACGGCGACCGGCCGAGCGTCTGCGCCAGATCGGGCAGCGCCTTGTTCACCACGAGGGCGATCTCTTGGAGCCGTCGGGGCACGCGGACCGACCACGCCTTGTCGCGTAGGTGCCGCTTCAGTTCACCGACGATGGTGGCGGCGGCGAACGTCGAGAACTGCACGCCGCGCTCGGGGTCGAAGCGATCGGTGGCGTGCAGGAGTCCGACCTCGGCGACCTGCACGAGATCTTCGAGCGCCTCGCCTCGTCCGGCGTAGCGCCGCGCCAGGTACAGCACCAGCGGATGGCACTCGCGGGCGATCACGGTCTTCAGCTCGGGGTCGGGAAGACGATCGGCGAACGCGGCTGCGATCCGTTCGTCGCGCTCGCGCCGGTTGGTCGCGGTGTCGGTCTCGGCGGTCATCGCGTCGCGAATCCGAAGCGCAGGCCGATGCACGGCCCGTCGTCCGTCATCGACTCCGCCGCGGAGTCGGCGAGCGTGTCGATCACGATCCAGGAGAACGCGTCGATGTTCGGCCCGATCGGCCACCGACCGATGTCCGCGGCCGGCATCGTCAGATCGATGCGGACGCCGTCGTCATCGACCGCGACAACCTCGCGGATCGTGCCCGTGGCGCCGGCGGCCTGGATCAGACGGCCGGCGGCCTCGGATACCGCGAGGCGGAGGTCGTCGACGCGATCGAACCCCATCGGTGTGCGCCCCGCGACGACACCGGCGACCGATCGCAAGACGTCGATCGCGTTGGGGGTCGCGGGGACCGTCACCGATACCGGACCGAAGGTCGGTGTATCCACCGCTCCTATACTAGCCACGACGCGCTCCCGCCCCGGACGAGGGTCCGCACGCGGCGCGCGGGAGGGGACACTTCGCATGGCGACGATGACGATCACTTCGACGACGCACGAGGCCTGGGGGCTCCTGGCCATCGACGGCGAGCTCGACCTGTCGACCAGCCCGGAGCTCCGCGACGCGCTGATGGCGCTCGGCACCGACCACGAACGCATCGCGATCGATCTCCGCGCGGTCACGTTCATGGACTCGACCGCGCTCGGCGTCATCGTCGCGGCGATGAAGCGCGCGCGCGAACGCGGTGGCGAGCTGGCGCTCGTCGGTCCGAACGGCTCGCCGCGCAAGGTCCTGTCGATCACCGCGCTCGACCAGATCGTCCCGATCGTCGATGATCCGGCAGGGCTCGCCGGGGTCGCCTGAGTGCGCGCGGAGCGCGAGCCCTACGAACTGTCGGTTCCGGCGGACGCCTCGGGGCTGTCGACGGTTCGGGTGTTCCTTCGCTCGATCGCTCGGACGCTCGACGCCGCCCCCGAGCGCAGCGACGATCTCGAGCTCGTCGTGTCGGAGGTCTGTGCGGCCCTCGTCGAGGGCGGCAGCCGGTCGCTGCACATCGAGGTTCGGCCCGACGACAGCGCTCTCGCGGTGTCGGTGCAAGCCGACGCCGCGCCGTCCGCGCCCGAGGACAACGCGATCCGCGGCGACCTGCTCGGAACGCTCGCGCCCGACCTGACGTGGTTCGACCATGGTGCGCGGTTCACCGTGGCCGTCGTGTCGGACGACGACGCCGATCAGACGCGATAGATCTTCACCGACCCGGGCGGGGCGAGCTCTGCGAGCGCCACCTCGACGACGTAGGCGGGCGCGCGCAGGATCAACCGTCGGCCGCGCGCGCGCAGGCGCTCGGCCGTCGCGGCGAGCGCGCGAACGCCCGACCCGTCCATGAACTCGACGTCGCGGAGATCGATCTCGACGTCCGGTGCACCGCTGGCGATCCCGTCGGCCAGCGTCCGTTCGAACCACTTGGCGTCGGAGGCTCGCACCGTCCCCACGGGGTGAAGCCCGAGGGGATCGGTGGCAGGGGGAGCGGTGACCATGGCGGGCCGGTGGTACCCCGAACCGCGGCCCCTAACCGCGTTTCCGCTCGTTTCGGGCCGGGTAGACGGCCGACATGTCGAACAGGATCAGGAGCAAGGTGCCGCAGCCCGGCCCCGCGCCCGACCCGCAGCCGGGTCCGCAGCCCGAGCCGGGGTCGCCACCCCCCGGGCCTGGACCGATCCCGGTTCCGCCGCCGCTCTAGGCGGCACGCCGGCCGGCACGGTCTCCGGCGAGCAGCGCGAGGACGGCCGACTCGACGGTCTGGCGCGCCGCCTCACCCCAGCGGCCGGGCGCGACGTCGTCGGGCAGCGTCGTGAGATCGTCGGCGATCGTCGATCCGTCGCGGAAACGGTCGATGACGCGCGGGTCGATGTAGGAGCTCCGGCAGACCGCCGGCGTGTTGCCCAGCACCGCCGCGACACCGCGGACGACCGCAGCGATCTCGCGGTCGACTGCTCGCGACGAGTGGTCGAGCTCGATCCCGGCGAGTCCCACGGCCGCGAGCACCGTCGCGTGCCAGGTTCGGAAGTCCTTGGCCGAGGACTCCACGCCGACGCCTTCGCGGATGTACGCGTTGACGTCGGACGCGTGGATGGGGACGTACCGGCCGTCGTTTGCCGAGACGAACAGCCGCGGGCCGCCGCCCTCCCGGCGATGCAACGCGCGGATCACGCGGAGCGCGTCCGGATCGCGGACGTCGTGCGTGCGCTCGAGCCCGCCTTTGCCTCGGTAATGGAACACCGCGCGCGTTCGCCCGACGCTCACATGGTCACGGCGGATCGTGGTCAAGCCGAACGAGCCGTTGTCCCGCGCGTAGGCGTCGGAGCCGATGCGGAACGTCGTTGCATCCAGCAGCCGCACGGTGCACGCGAGGACACGTTCACGCGACATCCCTCGGCCGGCGATGTCGCGTGAGACCTGCGCGCGGAGATCCGGGAGGCCGTGTGCGAACGCTTCGATCCGGTGGAACTTCGCCGCGGATCGCCGTTCGCTCCACCGGTCGTGGTAGCGGTACTGCGTCCTGCCCGCCGCGTCCACGCCGGTGGCCTGGATATGGCCGTCCGGCTCGGGGCAGATCCACACATCGGTCCACGCCGGCGGGATCGCGAGCGCTTCGATGCGCGCGCGGGTGTCCTCGTCGACCGGTCTGCCTCGGTCGTCGACGTAGCTGAATCCGCGGCCCTGCACCCGGCGGCGGATGCCGGGGCCGTGGGGCCGGCTGCGATGCAGCCGGCTCACGGCCGCGGCTCGGATCGACACAGGACGACGGCGGGGCCCGGCGGCTTCGCCGCCGGGCCCCGCCACCACCGTTCGTCAGGTGCGGCTGTAGCGCGCATCTTCCTCATCGAAGGTGCGCGCGGGGACGGTCGTCTCGCCGTCGACGCGCACGGTGTGATCCGCATCACGCGTCACGGCGCCGCCGATCGCCCCGCCGATCCCGGCGGCGATGAATCCGCCGAGGATCGTCCAGAACGTGCCCCACAGGGCGTTGTAGACGGACGTGTTCGTCACGGTCGTCGTCGTGGTGGTCTGCACGTCACGGGTCAACTGCCCGAGGCTGAAGACGTTCAGGATCGCCGGGACCCCGACGCCGAGCGTCACGACGAGCAGCAGCGCCCAGATCGTCGCGCCGTGCAGGAACCCCGTGCCTGCGCCGCGGACACCCGAGAGATATCCGGCGAGCAGGCCGGCGAGGAACAAGCACACGACGGCCGAGACGCCGATGAACCACTCGATGTTGCGCCCGACCACGTCGACCGTGGACGCTCGCGCCAGCGCGAGCCACAGGCTGCTCAACAGCGCGAGCGCCGCGAGGCCGAGCAGCGTGCCGGCGAAGACGGCGCTCCACCGGATCAACGTCCGGCCCGCGCCCTCATCGTTCTGCATGGTCGCCGACGTTGTTGACGTTTGTCGTGCGACGGTCATGGTCCCACCCACCCTTCGTGTTCGGTGACGCGTTGTTCGCCGTGCGGCGTCGCGCTGATCTGCTCCCGCTCCGTGGTGGACCGACGGC
>JBJMLQ010000202.1:0-9736 GCA_045805225.1 Actinomycetota bacterium
CGGCGTGGTCGCGGCGTTGCTCACGCTTCCCGCGCCCGCCGGCGCCGCGACCGTGCCGGCGGCGGTCGCATGCGACACCCGTCAAGGAGCCTGTTGGCATCCCGCGCTGAACGCCCGGTGGCAATACCAGCTCCAGGGCGTGTCCACGTACGCCTCCACCGGCGGGATCAACGTCGGCATCTCCGCTCCCGCGTACACAGGCGGCGCCGCCGTGCACCCGACGGTCTTCGACATCGACCTGTACACCGACCAGGCGATCTCCGGGAACAACACGACGCTGGACACCGCGGCGGTCAACGCGATCCACGCGGCGGGCGGCAAGGCGATCTGCTACGTCGACGCCGGCACGTGGGAGGACTGGCGCGTCGACGCGAACCAGTTCCCCGCGTCGGTGCTGGGCTCGAAGAACGGATGGCCGGGCGAGAAGTGGCTGGACATCCGGCAGACCTCGGTCCTGTTGCCGATCATGGACGCGCGGGTGCAGAAGTGCCGCCAGGCCGGCTTCGACGGCGTGGAGTGGGACAACGTCGACGGGTACTCCAACAGGAGCGGGTTCCCGCTGACGGCCAACGACCAGCTGGTGTACGACGCCTCGCTCGCGAACCTCGCCCACAAGTACGGCCTGACGGTCGCGATGAAGAACGACGTCGAGCAGGTGCCCGACCTTGCCTCGTACTTCGACTACGCCGTGAACGAGCAATGCCAGCAGTACAACGAGTGCGGCAACTACACCACCTACTTCGTCAACGCCGGCAAGACCGTATTCCAGGTGGAGTACAAACTGTCGCTCGCGAAGTTCTGCCCACAGGCCAACTCGGCGAACCGCAACGCGATCACGAAGACCTTCGACCTGTTCGACACGCCGTGGACGCCGTGTCGTTGAGTTAGGCGGACAACGTCGTCGGGACGCTCTGGGCGAACCGGAAGACGTCATCGGGATCGTAGCGGCGCTTGACCTCGACCAGCCGGTCGAGGTTGGCGCCGTAGTACGCGCGCTCCCACCCGTTGAGCTCGGGGTCGATGTAGTTGACGTACGCCGCACCGCTCGCCGACGTGCGCAGTGAGCGCCACAGGCTCGTGAGCCAGTGTCGGTTCGCCGTGAGCGTCGGGTCGTCGGGGACGGTCGAGAACGTGACGAACTCCTGCGCCAGGAAGCGCGCCTGGCGATGGGGGAAGGCGGTCGCGTGCGAGCCGAGCTGCGCGATCCGTCCGCCCCAGGAATCCAGGATGACCCCGCCGGAACTGCCGCGGAGCGCCGATGTGGACCGCGCCTCGATCCGGCCGAGCATCCCGTCGACGTCCGCGGCCGAGATCCGGTGGTCGAAGAAGTCGGACTTCGCGAGCGAGGCCTGCCTGGGCAAGACGCCGCCGTGGATCTGCAGCGAGCACTCGTCGGCCGGCTGGCCGGAGCAGCCGGCGTACAGCTTCGCGACGTCCAGATAGGGAAGCGTCGAGGTCGATCGCGTCACCGGCGGCACCGACGACGTGAGCTCGTCCAGAACCGGCGCCAGGCCCGAGGGCGCGCCGGACCAGGTGCCGATCATCGAGACCTGCGGCCCGGAGCCGGGGATCCACCGGAGGCGGAGGCTGGACCAGAGGTCGTGCGGCGCGGACGGCGCCCAGTCCGACCACGCGCGGATGACATGCGCGGCCGATCCCCACCCCCACGACAGCGAGCAGATCGTGAGGTGCGTGAGCGGGTGGGCGGCGAACGTGAACGACGTGACCACGCCGAGGTTCCCGCCTCCGCCGCCCCGCAGCGCCCAGAAGAGGTCGGCGTGCCGGTCGGCGTCGCAGCGCACGACGGTGCCGTCGGCCAGCACGACGGTCGCGCCTTCGAGCGAGTCGCAGGTGAGGCCGAACCGGCGGCCGGTCACACCCTGGCCGCCGCCGAGGGTCAGCCCGGCGATGCCGACCGTCGCGCAGGTGCCGCCGGGGACGACCAGACCGTCGGGCGCGAGGGCGTTCGCGACCCGCATCAGCGATGCGCCCGAGCCGACCGTCGCGCGCTTGGCCGCGAGGTCCGCGGTGACCCGATCCAGTGACGAAACATCGATCACGATCCCGTCGCTCAGCGAGTAGCCGGCGTAGCTGTGTCCGCCCGACCGGACGGCGAACCGCGATCCGTGGTCGCGGGCGAACGCGATGGTGCGCGCAACGTCACGTGTTGAGGCGACCCGGACGATCGCGCGTGGCCTGATGTCGTCGAACAGCGGGTCGTACGCGAGCCGCGCCGTCGGGTAGGCGCTTGACCCCGGACGGATCAGCTGCCCGTCGAGGCTCGAGGCGAGGCGGTCCCACGCCGACGTGGTCGCGCGGGCCGCGGACGCGGGCGTCAGGCTCGTCGGGGGCGCGGTCGTGTCGGCGGCGAGGGAGGACCCGCTCACGGTTGTACACGCGGCCGCGAGGGCAGAGACACCCGGGATGGCGACGGACCACCGGGCGGCCTCGCGGAGGAAGGTCCTGCGATCCACTGACGGTGATGCTACTTCCGGTGTCCGACGCCGCACGGCGGATCCCGACCCGCATCGTTCGGGAACCTGACTTGAAGAGGGACGTTGACTGCGTGTGCGGGAACGCCCGGACCACTGCGTCGCGGGTGGAGATAGCGAAGGCGTGTTGCGACCGTCGGGTCGCCGTCAGCCGTTCGTTGCGGTGGGCTACCGACCCCGTGGCCACCACGTGATCAACGAGATGTCACGACGTCGAGGAGCAGCCGGCGCGATCACGCCCACCGCAAGAGCGCCCCGACGCCGTCCTTGAGCTTCGCGTCGATCCGCTCGACGTCGCCCTCAAGGTCCCGGTCGCCTGCCGGGTCCTCGAAGGCCGGAATCAGCCGCACCTGCGCGCCGGTGGACACAGCTGCACGCAGCAACACGTCGTCCGCGGACCCCTCTTGCGGATCATCGACGCCCATCCCGACCAGATCGTCGTGACTCGTCGACAGCAGGGTCGGGTCGGGGCCGAACGACAACGTTCGGTCGATCGAGCGTTCCGGCAGCAGCAACGTCGCGACCTGCGCGCGAGACAGCGCGCGTGCGACGGCCGCGAGTCCGGTGACCGCCTTGTCGTGTTGGCCGAGCTCCTCGGCGAGGCGCTCGAGCAGTCGGTCGGTCTCGGACCGAACCGTCGCATCGATCGCGGCCCGTAGATCCGGAGGAAGGTTCGCCTGGGAACCGTCCCACGGTCGTTCGCCGTCGACGACCACCACCGGTGCGTTGACGCGCTCGGGCAGCCGCTCGCGGAACAGGGATACCGCGCGGACGTCGCCGGCCACGAGGATGACGTGCGGTTCGATGCGTTCGGCAAGGCCGGTGACGGCATCGACGACCTCGTCGGCGTTGTGCTGCCAGCTGTCCTCGGCCCGCGATTGGTACCGCTGCTGGGACCAGCCACCGGGCGCGACCTTGCGGATCTCGTCGTGGTCGCCTTGCACCTGACGCTCGACGTCGGGCGCGCCGCGTCGGATGGCGTACAGATCCGCGCCGGTTCGGTCGGTCAGCACGATGATGTGGGGCGGATCGGCCTGGCGCCAGGCGACGATCGGGAGCAGGTGCGGCAGTGGCCCCCATCGCACGTCATCGGTCGGCAGCGGCGAAGGTCCGTGCTCGGTATGCACCAGACCGGTCGGCGTCGCGATGGCCGCGAGCACCTCACCACGCTCGTGCGCGTCCTCGATCAGCGGATCGATCTCGGAGAGGACGTCTTCGGGCGCTCCGAGCGACGAGGCCTCGGCCCGCAACGTTCGCCATCGAGCCTCGGAGCGCTGTGCGGCGTTCTCGACGCGCGCCTCGGTCGTGAGGAACACCGACAGGAACGGACCCGGCGCTTCAAACACATGCTGCAGATCGGCGAGCGCGATGCCGCCGCCGGGCAACGCTTCGGAGGTTTCCATGGGTCTCCTATACCCCGCGACGCCAGCCGCATGCAGTGGGCGGGACATGGGTACGCCGGGGCGCATGAGCTCACCACAACAGCCCGAGCTGCGCCGAAGCGGTCGCGGCGACGTTACCCAGGAAGGCCGGCGGGAAGCCCGCGAGCAGCGCGACGATCGTTCGGAGCAGGGCCCGACCGGGCCCGTGCCGCCCGACAACCAGCCCGGCCACCACCCGGAGCACGAGCAGGACCGACCCGACCCCGACCGCTGAACCGTTACGCTGACATCAGCGGTGCTCCTGCGACCACGTGACTCAACCGTCGGAGGTCTCCATGCCTGATGATCAGTTCACTCGCGACCAACGACCGTCAACACGCAGGTCGTCGGATCCGGCCCCCGAGGCTGATGCCTTGGAGCAAGCTCAGGATCTCCAGTCTGGCGCTGACGCCGATGTCAGCCCCGAAGCGGTCGACGCGTCCGATGCGGACGCCCTCGAACAGGCACGACCGGCGTCACCGAACGAGGACGACGCGCCAACAGATCGCGATGACGTGCCCGAGGCCGACGCACTGGAGCAATCTCGCGTCGTGCCCGTCGACGACGACGAGCACCGTTGACATCGTCGGGGAGCGTCCACGCGGGTCACACCTCCGCGTCCGGCCGCGCCACCCGCGGCCGAAACGCGCCTTCGGCACGGCCGATGTGAGGCCCCGGCTCGGTGCCCGGGGTGGGACTCGAACTCCTACCAGGTTCCTGATGTGCCGTGCCGGCTCGTGTCACTCAGGCGCGCTGCAAGGCGGCTCGAACGAACGAATGGCGGTTCGGACCGCTCGATATCGCCCCATGACACGGAGGCCGTTTTAGCAGATCGCTAGTACGGGCAGCTACGGAGTCCGCGCAGTCTCGGCATCCCGTGGCTAACAGAGTAAACACAGACGTGTGACCGTCAGTAAGAGACCTTCTTGGGACTGTGTGGAGACCTGATGCCGGACACAGGCCAAGGTTAGACGGCCGAGAACCGTGACAGGGCTGACTCGGAGTCGCGATGGCCTAAGCGATGCAATAGGACATCGGAACAAACCACATCACGACGATCAAGACGGTACCGATGATCGACACCGTCGGAAGAAACGCTGCACCGCGGGCCGGAGTCCGACTGTAGAACGGCGTATCGAAGGTCCCGTACGCCCGCGCGCCTAGCACGATGCCGGCCACAAACGGGATGAGAGCAAGTAGCAGCGGCCAGTTCCAGCCATCGGTGCCCGATCCGCCCGGCGTACTGATCTCGCACTCATGCCACACGCCCGTGGCCTCCCCAAGCGCTGCACGAAGCGGTCCGAGCGAGACGAGAGGCAAGGCGAGAAGGAGCAGGACGTTGAAGACCACGAAAGCCGACAACCAGACTGGGCGTTTGGCCGGTGACGCTGCCGTGGAACTCGTAGCTCCCACAGCATCAACCTAGCCGGTGCACGAAGTAGCCGCAGCCAGCAGAACCTGGACGTGCGCTGGGCGCGGATGTGTCGCCGCGACGGTTTGCTGGACGGTCGTACGTCTTTAGATACTTGCACGTCAAGCAGTTGGGGAACGGCGGAACCCGGGGACACCTGCATCCCTCACCGCTTAGTGGTTAGTGGCCACTCGACAAGAACAGTCGGCCATCGTCTGCGACGTATAAGGGATTCGAGTACAGGGCATCCCTGTATTGACGCGGGTTGGATCCGTCGGGCGTGCCATCTCCGAACCAATCCGCTTCGGCGCGACGAGCGCACGAGAGCTGGATCCTTTGGTGGACTCCAGAGATCGTCGCGTCTCCGGTCGACCCGTCTGGGCATACTGGCATCTTCATTGCGACGTACTGGCCGTTCGGTGCCACATCCTGCATCACGAGGATCCATAACTGGCCCTCGTTGTCGTGGACGACGGCGGGCGCCCCAAGCGCCGCCATCGACGTCGTCCAAGGGGTCGTCGCGCCGCCGGCTTCCGTGCAAGGCGGGTGCCCACTTGGCGCCGATCCGTGGACTGCCACGTCGATGCTCTCGTTCGCGCCGTTGTGAAGAGGCGCCCCTGCCGACGGCGACTGGTGAACAACCGTACCGGCCGGCTTGTCGACGAAGCAGAACTTCCGGACTCCCAAGAAGGTCAGGCCAGCGCTCCGCAGCGCTCGTCTGGCTGCATTCTCATCCATACCGATCACGTCTGGAACGGTCACAGCGTTGGGTCCCGCTCGGTGTACGGTCACCGGGTTACTGACGACGAGGCGGTCAAGCGCGGACTGGGCGGCGGCCTTCATATCCGAACTGGGATCTTGCGAACCGAAGTAAACCTCGACCTGAATGTACCTGCCGTCGATCTGCGCCAGCATCCTGCTGCGCGTCGCGCCAGGAGCCATCCCTTCGTAGCCACTGGTCGGATCCACGAGCTGCACGGGCCCCTCGATGATCGGGAAGTTCGGATTGGTCGGGTCTGGCGGTCCCTGTATCACCTCCCACGCAAGGACCAAGATCTGACCGCCAGCCAGCGTCGAGGTGTCCGGGAAGGCCGGTGGCTCGACCCCCGCTGCGAACGGCATGTTCGATGTCCACGCTTGACTCGGGTCGCTCGACCCAGGCTTGTGGGTATACGTCTGGTCGTACCAGCCGTCGGCGGGCGCGAATGACAGCGGCGTTGAACGTCCTTCCGTCGACCGGATCGACGCCACGATCGCATCGGCGCTCCCTAGATCCGCCGCCGACGCATCAGGACCCGCCTCCACACTGACGAAGACCTGTGTCCCGCCGATCTGCGCCGAGAGGTAGCGGAAGTTCCTCCGGCCCGAAGCGGTCGTCGCCTCGGCCATCGACAGCGGCAGCGGAGTCGCGGGCGCAGGCGGCCCGTGCACCGCGGGAACGTCACGACGAAGGATCTGGACCGTGACGTAGGTCGTTGGAAGATCTGGATGGACCCGGAAGTAACCCGGACGGCTGCCGCCACGGCCGGCTGGCACGGCGCGAGCGTCGTTCGAGATCACGAGGCCGATCCAGGGGTTGACGCCGGTGAACCCCGGTGACGTCATCCCCACGGCTGCGTACCACTCGGCCGGGTACCGCACCGAGATCGGGATCCTCGCCGGATCAACCGACGTCGACAGCGCCTCGGTCGGGCCGGTCATCGGCTGGGCTCCGTTCCCGTCGAGGCCCCGGAGGCTGTACAGGGCGAGCCCGAGGACGATCGTCGCCGCGACCAGGATCGCGACGGTCCTGAGATGACGACGTGGCCGAAGGACGGCTGGTGTTCGGTCGTCGACCTTTCGCGTCGTTCGGTCGACGTCAGCGAACTCGAGCGTTCCATCGGTGTCGAGCGAGGAGTCTGGCCTCCGGCTCGTGATCTGCGCCCACGTAGGCCGTGGCGCTTCCAGATCGTCAAGCTGGCTCAGGCGTTCATGGGTTCGATCCATCGTCATCTCCTAGCAGTTCCCTCAGACGCTTGCGGCCCTTACTCAAGTGCACGTGCACCGTTGCGCGTGAGGCTCCGATCAACCGCGCGATCTCGTCGGTTGGACGATCGGCGAAGTCATGCATCACGATCGCCAGACGTTGGTTCGGTGACAGGGACGCCAACGCCGTCATGACCTCCGAGATCGGCTCCGGCATCTCGTAGGAACCCGACTCGCCGAGGGCAACGAGCGAGGCGCGCCGTTTGCGTTCACGACCCGCGGCGAGGAATGCCACCCGCCAGACCCATGCTGCCGGGTCGCCGATCTCATCGCCTCGGGCGAGTGCCTGGGCGAAGGCTTCGCCGATAGCGTCGTCGGTGACCTCCGGATCGCCTGTGAACGCGAAGACGGATCGCCACATCTTCTTGCCGTCGGTTCGATAGAGCGCCTCGATGCGCCCAACCACTTCGTCGATCCCGGACTCCCGCACGCCCCCTATAGGAGCACGAGGATGAGAAACCTGTAGGCGGGATGGACGTCAAGGATCTCTCAGTCCGGCTGGGTCGTGAGAATGTCGCGACGACGATGAACCTGTACCAGCACATGCCGGTGGATATGGCACGCGAGAGCGCTCAGAACGTCGCTAACTACATCCTCCGTTAGCAGCTGGTTAGCACGGATACGATTCGGCCATAAGACACCGACTGGAAACGACCAGCCATCAAGGCTGATGCGGTTAGGCGCTCGGTGCCCGGGGTGGGACTCGAACCCACACGCCCCGAGGGGGCCGGCGGGTTTAAGCCGCCTCCGTCTACCGGTTCCGGCACCCGGGCCAGCCCGGATGCTACCCCGGCTAGGATGCCCGGCATGCGTGGCCGGGGACCCGCGGCACTCTTCGCGTTGGTCGCCGTGGTTACCCTCGCCGCGCCGGCGCGGTCGGCGACCAGCTTCGGCCATTCTCATCGGATCTCGTCGCCGTACGCATGGAATCCCGGCAAGTCGCTCGCCGCGACATCGCACAAGCTGCTCACGATCTTCGCGTCGGACTGCCCGCCGCCGTCCGGACGATGCGCCGACGACAACGGGCCACGCATGGGCGTGTTCGTCCGCCGGTCTCCTGCCTCGGCACAGGCGGGCGACTGGGGCAAACCCGTTCGGATCAGCCCGGCGTCGGTCCAAGCCGAGCGGCCGTCCATCGCGACGCACGGGAAGACGGTGATCGCGAGCTACGTCACACAACGGAGCTACCTGCACTACAGGCCGTCGGCGCCGCGCGTGTTGTGGATCCGCGTCAGCCTCGATCAGGGACGGACATGGCACAAGCCCGTCCGAGTCTCAACGCGTACCGGCAGGGTCGACTACCCGCGGGTGGCCGTCGGCGGTGGGCGGATGTTCGCGGTGTGGACGCAGGCAGACTCCGGCTCGATCCGGATGGCGACGAGCGACGACCGCGGACACCACTGGTCCACGGCGACGATCGGCTCCACGACATCGCGATCCTCGAAGAGCGAGGGCTTCCGCGGCCTGCCGGATATCGGCGCGAGCGGCAACGACGTCGCGGTCGCGTGGTTCGCTACCCGCGGAGGTGCACAAGACGCGTTGACGTCGAACACGAGGGGCGACGACCTCTCAACGGCGACGCCGATCGCGCTCACCGGACCGAGCCCCAACGACGGACAGCACTATCCGGCCGTTGGGGGCGCCGTGCAGGCCGGCGACCCGCGGGTGGCGATCGCCTACTCGACGAACAGCGGCCTCGACGTCCGCATCTTCGACGGATCGACGCTGTCGGCGCCCACGACGGTCTTCTCGTGGCGAGACGTCGTCGGCGGCGCCGGCTACCTGGATGGCTACGGCCCCGCGGTGCTGCCGTTCGGGACGTCGCAGGTCGCGGTCGCGATCGCCGGCTGCCGGCGGAACCCGCGAGCGCGGCCCTGCCGGCCGCTCGCCCGCGGCGCGCGGATCGACATCCTCTACCGCCACAGTCCCGACGGCGCGTCCTGGGATGGTGCGGTGCGGCTCACGAGCGCGGGCAGCCATCCGCCGTATCGCGTGAACGACGAGCCGTCGCTCGCCGTCACGGGTTCGACCCAACGCGTGTCGTACGACCGGTACGAGCGGTCGTTCAGCCGATACGACGTCTGGATGCGCTCGTCGCGCTGAGCGTCAACATGATCGGCGCAGACAGAACCACCCGAACCGCGACCGATGCATGCACGCGTGGAACGTGTTGCCGCACCCCGCGCACCGGTAGAGATTGCCGCCGCATAAGCACCCGGTCTTGCTGATCGGTTCGCACCGCACGCGGCACGGTGTGGGGCGCACGTGCGCCGACGCACGATCTCTCCCGAGCCCCGCGGCGAGCCCGAGCCCGGTGAGCGCCAGGCCTGAGGCCCGCGTGACGAAGCCACGGCGCGTGATCGGCTCAGCCATCGTCGACCTCGGGC
>JBJMLQ010000203.1:0-5637 GCA_045805225.1 Actinomycetota bacterium
AGGTCCGGCGGCTCGGGTTCGGCCCCCGGATGGCGAGCATCGGCCCGATCGCGACGCCGGACGGCGTCGACGAGCGCGCGCGCCGCGAAGATCACGAGGGCTGCTCCGAGCGCCCAGCACAACCCGGTCATGTCACCCGGACCAGCCCTTTGATGAACGAGCCCTCGGCCGGGCGGTCCGGATCCACGCGCCCGAAGGTACACCCGCCGGGCACGGAGGGTATTATTGACGTATACGAGTAAGCATGTAATCTCGTACTCATGAGTGAGAAGAGCGACTTCCAGGAGCACCTTGAAGGTTGGTTCGTGGGCCGACTCCCCGGCGAATGGTTCACCGTCGCACCCGAGGTCACGTTCGACCGGGACGAGATCTTGATCGTGGGCACCTTGCCCGACCCCGACCTCCCGGCCGATGCCGGCCCGGAGACCCGGAAGGCTGCCACGGAGGCTCGGATCCAGGGGTTCCGCGAGGACACGCGCGGCCACCGGATGCGGATCGCGGACGAGGCCGAGCGGCGGTTCGGCCGCAAGGTCAGCTGGGGCGCGCGGTCCGGCGACAAGCGGGTCCTGTTCACCACGGTTGCGACGCCGGCCATGACGCGGCTTCGCATGCCGGAGCGCCGGGTGCTCGACACCCTGGTCGACGCCGGCGTGGCGCGATCGCGGAGTCACGCGCTGGCCTGGTGCGTGCGGCTGGTGGCGGATAAGCAGGACGAGTGGCTCGGCGACCTGCGCAAGGCGCTCGAGAGCGTCGAGGCGGTCCGCCGGGAAGGACCGACCAGCTAATCGGACGGCGTCGGTGATCGCTCGACGGCGATCACCACGCTCATCGCGTACTTCACCAGCACGGGGTCGCCTTGCTGGAGCCCCTCGGGGACACTTTCGGCGCCGAGTTGCGCTTGCGCGAAGGTGCCGTCGGCGAACGCGAGGGCGACGGTCACGTGCGGCGACCCGTGGACCTCGTAGGGCTGCACGCTCGCGACGACGGCGGTACGCTCGCCAAGCACCCCGTGAGCCTATCCCGTGCTCAAGCTCGCCTGCGCGGCGGCCGACGGAACTACATGCCTCCGGGGGGATGCGCGTTCCGACGTCGCGTGCGCACGATGGTCGTCGCTGTAGCGGCGTCGACGTCGATGTGTCTGGCCTTGACGGGTGCGCCCGTCCACGCCGCGCCGCACCTGCGGACCGATCGCATAACGGCGGGCGAGGCCGGCTCCGGTGAACCCGCGCTCCCGATCGTCTACCCGACGTCGCGCAGGCAACTCGCCGGCCTGGACACCGCGCGCGCGGGGACCAAGACAACGGGCGTGACCTTCGCGGATCTCGACAGCGACGACTCGTGGGCGCGCAACGCGATCCGCTGGGTCGCGAGCGATAACTCGTGGATGCTCGACTTCGCGCCGAATCCGAACGGCACGTACAACTTCCGCCCCGCCGCGATCGAAACGCGGAAGTACCTCGCGCGGTCGATCGTTCGCGCCTTCGCGCGCGGCGAGCAGCCCGACGGCTCGGTCGTCTTCTCCGACGTCGACGCCTCGACCTCGTGGTATCGGTGGGCGGCCGTCGCGGTGCAGCACGGATGGATGACGGCCCGCAACGGTGTGTTCGACCCCGACGGGCCGGTGACGATGGCGATGCTGCACCGGGCGCTGGTCCGTGCCGTCGGGCTCGGTCCCGCGGCCAAGGCGCTCAACGACATCCATACGCGCGACGGCGTGCACTTCAAGGTGGCGCCGAACTTCGGGACGACCGTGCTCGGCATGCGGCTCGATCTCCGGTACAACGCGCCGACCGGCTCGGAGTCGATGGACGTCGCGCCGGCCGACGATCTTCCACGCGCACAGGTCGCGTACTCGCTCGCGCGCGCGACGACGCTCCCCTCGTATGAGGTTCCCGACCTGCTGGCGCAGTACAAGAACGTGCAGCTCCCGCACCTCGGTCAGCGGATGCAGAGGATCGTTCGCTGGGGGATCCACTACGCGGGCTACCCGTACGTGTGGGGCGGCGAATGGGGGTTCAACCGTCCGGAGCCCTCGGCGCTCGGCGGCCAGCCACGGAGCGGGTTCGACTGCTCAGGGCTCACGTGGTGGCTGCTGCGCCGCGACGACGGCACCGCGTGGAACATCAGCCCGCCGCGTCCCTACAAGGGATGGTCGTTGCCGCAGCGAACCTCGACCGACATGGCTGCGATGGCGCCGACGCGGATCAAGTACGACGACCTGCGGCCCGGCGACATCATGTTCTACGACGGCGACGGTGACGGTGTCGTCGACCACGTCGACACCTACATAGGCAACGGATACGCACTCGACTCGTCGAGCACACCCGGCGGCGTGTCGATCATGTGGGTGGCCCGCGAACCGGGCACACACGCCGACTGGTACGCCGAGCACTTCATGTGGGGCCGGCGGGTCCTCCCGCATTAGCCTGCGGCGATCGCCCGATCCAGCGTCGCGCGCTCGTCGTCGCTCAGCGGTCGTGACGTTCGGGCCTCGGGATCGTGCGCGACGATCACCGACGACGACTCGGCCGCGACCCACCCCGCCTTCGCCACGATGCGCTCGGCCGTGCGGATCGACGACGTGCCGTACCCGACGGGGCGACACGCGACCGTCACGGCCTCGTCGTCCTGGGAGAGCTCGCGGCGGTAATCGATCGCGATCCGGACGATGACGAAGTCGACCTGCGGGCCGAGCGTCTCGTGCGCCCAGCGATCGCGCGCCTCTTCCAGATAGGTGAGGTAGACGGCGTTGTTGACGTGACCGTAGTTGTCCACGTCGCGCCACCGGATCGGGATCGTGACCTCGACCATGCGGCGCCGAGCCTAGATGGTCGAGAGCCCCGGCCGCGAGGCGGCCGGGGCTCAAGACCGGAGAGAGGGGCTCCACCCGGTCTTTCGACCGGCCCGCCCGAGGGGTTCACCCAACGTTGTTGCGATGATGTGTCAGTCGTCATGCTCCGCGATCCGACGGTCCATGACGTCTCCGAGCGCAACGGCGCCGGCCGGCGACCCCGTGACGGCCGCAAGGAACGTGTTCCGATCGAGCGCCCGGAGCGATGCGGGTCCGTACGTCGTGACCGTCGCCGTCCGAGGCACGTCGCGCAGCAAGGCGATCTCCCCGAAGAAGTCACCGGGGCCGAGCGTTGCGAGTTCAACACCACCTCTGCTGACCAGGACCTTTCCTTGCTCGATCACGTAGAACCGATCACCGGGGTCTCCCTCGCGGATCACCACGTCCCCATCGGCGACCTCGACGGGAACCAGGTTTCGCGCCACCCGCTCGAGGTTCGCCGGACCGAGCGGTCCGAAGATCGGGGTGCGGCGCAACAATTCGATATCCCGGGGGTCCGCGAGCGCTGCTCCTCGATCGACCGCCCGGATCCGCTCGAAGGCGACGGCGGCAACGATCGGCAACGCAAGCCCTGCCAAGATGAATGTCACCTCGACGCCCAGCTGATCAACGAGGATCGGAGCGGCCACCGATCCAACGGCGAGCGCTCCCATCGCGAGCCCTTCCTGCACGCCGAACACGCGCGCCAGCACGTCGTCGTCGACGCTGCGTTGAAGGAGCGTCCTCGACGTGACGTCGAAGAAGCTCTTGCCGATACCAGCGACGCCGAGCAAGACGATGGCGGCGCCGGGGCCGTTCGCGAACGCCACGAGGGCGATCGGGAGCCCGACGACCACCACGCCGAGGAAGAACGCGGGCGCGAGCCGCTCACGGCCGATCAGCGTCACAGTCGCGGCTGCGCCGATCAACCCCCCAACGCCGATGGCGGCGGACAGCATGGCCGGCCCGGACGGTCCCATCGCGAGAACCGAGTAGGCGAGCACGACGGTCAGGACGTCCAGCGCACCGATGACCATCGTCTGGCCCGCGACGAAGCCGAGAAGGAGCCGTGCACCCGGACGTCGCTTGAGCTCCCGGAACCCTTCGAGCGCGTCGCCGACCGGATCTTTCGTCTCCGTCATGCGAGCGCGAGCGTGGATCGCGAGCGTCAAGAGGCCCACGATCAACATCAGCACCCCCGTTGCCATGAAGACCGCATCGGGGCCCGAGATCGCGATCATCACTCCTGCGAACAGCGGCCCGACGAAGATCGCGATCGCCTCGATCGTGCTCGTCACCGCGTTCGACGCGGTGAGTTGCGCCGGCGTCTCCGCCAATTCGGGAAGCGTCGACAGATGCGTCGGGCGCACCATCGAGATCGCGATCGTTGAGATCGCCGCGAAGCTGTAGAACACAACCGACGGGAGCGACATCGCGGCGGCGACCCCGGTCACCGACGAAGCGAACCCGATCGCCAGGTACGCGAGCGCGAGTGCACGCTCTCGAGACATCCGATCGCCCACCTGAGCGAGGAACGGCGCCAGGAGCGCGGTCGGTACCAGCATGCCGACGGCGACGATCCCGATCTCGCGGTTGCCTCCGTGTCCGTAGGCGTACACCAAGATCGCGATCCACTGCGCGGACTCGGTCGGGCGGAACGCCGCGAAGGCGATGAGGGCGCGGCGGAGTGACCGGTTCTGGAACGCGGCGGCGATGTTCCTCGACGTTTCCCCACTGCCGATGCGCATCGCGAAACCGATGGTGACAGGGAACGCGAACGTCAGCAAACGCTGGGGGCGTGGGCCGCCTGAACGAACGAACGGGGCCCGCGAAGCGGGCCCCGTTCGAGCGTCGTGCGTGTGACGACAGCGATCAGAAGTCCATGTCGCCGCCCGGCATCCCGCCGCCCGCCGGCATGGCCGGCTGCTTCTCGGGCTTCTCAGCGACGATCGCCTCGGTGGTGAGGAACAGCGCGCCGATCGACGCCGCGTTCTGCAACGCGGAGCGCGTGACCTTCGCCGGGTCGACGACGCCGTACTTGATCATGTCGCCGTACTCGCCGGTGGCCGCGTTCAGGCCCTCGCCCTCGTTCATGGCACGGACCTTCTCGACCACCACGCCGCCTTCGAGGCCGGCGTTCGCGGCGATCTGCTTGATGGGCTCCTCGAGCGCGCGACGCACGATGTGGGCGCCGGTGAGCTCGTCGCCCTCGAGGTCGACCTTGTCGAGGCCGGCCTGCGCGTTCAACAGGGCCACGCCGCCGCCGGGGACGATGCCTTCCTCGACCGCAGCCTTCGTCGACTGCACAGCGTCCTCGATGCGGTGCTTCTTCTCCTTGAGCTCGACCTCCGTGGCCGCGCCGACCTTGATCACCGCGACGCCGCCGGAGAGCTTGGCCAGCCGCTCCTGGAGCTTCTCGCGGTCGTAGTCGGAGTCGGTCTTCTCGATCTCGGCCTTGATCTGGTTGATCCGGCCGGTGACGTCCTCGGACTTGCCCGCGCCCTCGACGACCGTCGTCTCGTCCTTCGTCACGACGACCTTGCGAGCGGTGCCGAGCAGGTCCATGGTCGCGTTCTCGAGCTTGAGACCGACCTCCTCGGAGACGACCGTCGCGCCGGTGAGGATCGCGATGTCCTGCAGCATGGCCTTGCGGCGATCACCGAACCCGGGGGCCTTCACGGCCGCCGAGTGGAACGTGCCGCGGATCTTGTTCACCACCAGCGTGGCGAGTGCTTCGCCCTCGATGTCCTCGGCGATCACGAGCACCGGCTTGCCGGCCTGCATGATCTTCTCGAGCACCGGGAGCA
>JBJMLQ010000204.1:0-5074 GCA_045805225.1 Actinomycetota bacterium
TAGTACTCCGGCGGCAGGGCAAGCGCCGCGACGCCTGCGAGTTGCAGCGGCGTCGCGGCCGCGACGGTCAGGAAGTCGTGCGTCGCGCGGATCCCCGCCATCAGCTTCGGAGCGGCGATCGCCCAGCCGACCCGCCACCCGGTCACCGCATACGTCTTGGACAGCGCGCTGATCGTGACCGTGCGCTCGGCCATCCCCGGGAGCGTGGCGATCGGCACGTGCGTCGCGCCGTTGTAGGTGATGTGCTCGTAGATCTCGTCGGTGATCGCGATCGCATCGTGGCGAACGCAGAGCTCGGCGATCTGTTCGAGCTCCTCGCGCGAGAAGACCTTCCCGGTCGGGTTGTGCGGCGACCCGATGACGATCGCCCGCGTGCCGGAGCCGAACGCCGCCGCAAGCTCCTCTGGGTCGAACCTCCAGTCCGGCGGGCGCAACGTCACGTAGCGCAAACGCGCGCCGGACAAGATCGCGTCCGGCCCGTAGCTCTCGTAGAACGGCTCGAACACCACGACCTCGTCACCCGGATCGAGGAGGCCGAGGAACGCCGACGACATCGCCTCCGTCGCCCCGCAGGTCACGCAGATCTCGGTCTCCGGATCGACGGCCATGCCGTAGTCGCGTGCGTACACCGACGCGATCGCGTCGCGGAACGCCGGCACGCCCCACGTGATCGGGTACTGGTTGTGGTCCTCGGCGATCGCGCGGGCCGCGGCCTCCTTCACCTCCGCGGGCGCGGGGAAGTCGGGGAACCCCTGCCCGAGGTTGATCGCGCCGTGCGCGTTCGCGAGCCGCGTCATCTCGCGGATCACCGACTCGGTGAACGATGAGGCGGCGCGCGAGGCGCGAAGACGCGAGGCGAGATCCATGCCCGCAGCGTAGCCGCGCTCAGTGCTTGAGCGACGTGCCGACGACGGTGAATCGTGCGCTGGATGACGTGCACCCGAGCTGCGCGCTCGCGTACTGCGACATCGTCCCGGTGAACTTCGTCACCTGCCACGTGTCGTGGACCGCGTCGGCCCGCGTCACGTGGATCGCCACCGACATGGACACCGACAGGTCATGACCCTCGCAGGTAACGAGGCCCCCGACCGACGTCGACCCGGTGTACGAGCCGCCCCTCTGCTTCAGCACCACCGTCATCTTCTTGTCGTTGATGTTCCGCAGCTGCGTGTTGCACGGCGGATGGTTGCACTGCGGCGCGAACCGCCACCCGTTGTTGAAGTCGCTGTTGCGGAACGACGAGAAGCCCGAGTGCGACGTGTTGTGGAGATGGACGTTGAACGTGCCGACGAGCGCGGCGGTTCCCGGCGGCGCGTCCTTGGTTCTGACGTCGACGCGCGCGACGGCTCGCTGCTCGTCCGCGCCGACGGCCGTCACCGTGTACGTGTAGCGCTGTCCGGGCACCGCGCCCGCATCCGTGAAGGACGACGCCGACGCCTTGGCCTGGCCGACGAAGGTTCCGTTGCGACGGATGTCGTACCGGGCCACCGGCGAGCCCTCGCTCGCGGGATCCCACCTGAGTGCGACGTGGAACGCCTCGGCGGCGGCACGCAGGTTCGTCGGGGCACCGGGCGGCGCGACCGTCGGGGTGGGCGCCGCCGCGGACGGACCCGCGGAGGCCGAGGAGCCGCCGGTCGAGGCCACGACGGCGCCGATGCCACCGAGGACGAGGATCAACGCGCCGACGACGATCAGGACGATCGGCCACCGGCGGCGCGGCGGGGGCGCGGCGGGCGCGGCCACGCCACTCGCCGGCGACGGCCCCGCCTCGGGCGATCCCGGCAGGCGCTGCGGCGCGACGGGCGGCGGCGGCAACTCGTCCATCGGGCCTCTCCCCCTCGATCGGCGACGCGGTTCTATCACGAGAGAGCCGGTTGCGCGACGAGGCGACGTAGCATCCGCGGTATGCCCATCGACCGCCTCCCGCTCGGGACGGATCTTCCCGAAGGCGCGCGGTTCGTGCGCGCCACCGCCTCCGCCGAGACGGGGTGGAGCGCCGACCGTGACGCCCCGACAGCGGAAGACCTCTCGGCGTGCGTGGCGTGCGGTCTGTGCCTCCCGCATTGCCCGACGTACCGGCTCACCGGTGAGGAGTCCGCCTCGCCCCGCGGCCGGATCGCGGCGATGCGAGCCGTGACGGACGGCGCCGATGTGGACGCGTCCTTCACCGCGTTCATGGACCGGTGCCTGGTGTGCCGGGCGTGTGAGGACGTCTGTCCGTCCCACGTGCCGTTCGGCCGGATGATGGAGGCCGCCCGCGAGCAGGTGGAACCCACGCGATCTCGCAGGACCCGGTTCCTGCACTGGCTCGGGTTCCATTGGCTGCTGCCGCACCCCTCGCTGATCCGAGCGGCGACGTTCGTCCAGCCGGTGGTGCGGCCGATGCTGCCGCGCCGCGTCCGGGCGATGGTGCCGCCGCGCGGTCGACCGTTCGCCACGCTGCCGACCGTGAGCGATCCTCCGCCCGGCGCGGCGACGAGGGGAACCGTCGCGCTCTTGGCCGGCTGCGTGCAGGACCGGTGGTTCCACCAGGTCAACGAGGCAACGATCCGCGTTCTCACCCGGGCCGGGTGGCGGGTCACCGTGCCGCGCGGGCAAGCGTGCTGCGGCGCTCTTGCCGCGCACAACGGCCGGCTCGGCGTGGCGCGGCGGCTGGCGGGACGCGCGCACCACGCCTTCCGGTCGGCCGACACCGTGGTCGCCAACGCGGCGGGCTGCAGCGCGCACATGGAGACCTACGAGGAGCTCCGGACGGGAACCGGGGTCCCCGTCGTCGACGTCATGGCCTTCCTCGGGGATCACGGGCTCGGCGACGTGAACCTGCAGCCGCTCCCGATCACCGTCGCGTACCACGACGCGTGTCACGCGCTGCGGGCACAGCACATCCACGACGCGCCGCGCGCGCTCCTTCGCCGGATCCCGGGGCTCAGCGTCGTCGAGATCGCGGACGGCGACCGGTGCTGCGGCGCCGCCGGGATCTACGCGGCGAGCCAGCCGGCGCTCGCCGAACCGCTCGGCGCGCAGAAGGCGACGGCGATCGTCACGACCGGCGCGACGGTCGTCGCGTCCGCGAACCCGGGCTGCTCCGTCCAGCTGGCGCAGCACCTCGGCGACGCCCGGATCGAGATCGTGCATCCGGTGGAGCTGCTCGACCGCGCGCTCGCGGACTGAGCGCGCGGGCGACCGGAGCTGCTAGCGCGGCGCGGCCGGGACCGGCTCGGTCGGGTTCGCTCGAGGCAAGATCACGATCGCGTTGGACACCGGACGCTCGCCGGTCGAGTCGGTCGGGTGGTTCACCACTCCGAGGCCCTTGATCCACATGGTGGCCGACCCACCGCCGTCGAGGTTCACCGCGTTCACCGCGCCGAGCGCCTTCATCTCTTTGCCGAGTTGATAGAGCGTCAGCCCGTACGAGCCCGCGGAGCGCCCGTCGACGACCATGATGATGATCCCGCCGGTGGCGGTGATGCCGACGGCGGTGCGTGGGTTCTTCATGCACAGGTCGTCGTTGCAGTTCGCCGCGTACTGGATCACCCCGTTGTCGAGGATGTCGGCGCTCCCGCTGACGACGTCGACGGCGTCCGGTGTGCCGTCCGACCACCCGACGTGGACCGTCGAACCGACCTTGAGCGACTTGATCCAGGTCGCGCCCTTGCCCACGAGCTTCGAGCTCAACACCACGGTGCTCGTCGACGTCACCGTCATCGCCGTCGAGGTGCTGCACTTCACGGCGTCGACGGTGTAGTCGCGTCCGGTGCCGTCCTTGCCGGTGTTCCACCTGACCTGGCCGGGGGAGCTCAGGCGCGCGCTGCATTGGTTCGCCTGCGGCTTGTCGTACCTGCCGCCGTACCAGCTGTAGCCCACGACCTGATCGGTCGTCGGGAGCCCCTCGTTCCAGCTCGAGACCGGGAACGTCGTCTTCGCGGCGGCGTTGGTCGCCGAGATCTTCAGCGGGGCCCGGTTGATCGTGGCGCCGTGCTTGTCCTGACGGAACCCGAGCGACACACCGGGCGGCGTCGAGGTCTGGATCGGCATCCCGTTGCTCACGTACTGATGGGTCGGGCGGGCCGGCCAGTCGTTCAGGTCGCCGTTCACGCCCGCGATGCCGCCCGCGTTGGCCGACATCACGCTCGTCCTCTGGAACGTGCCGACCTGCGGCGCCGACAGCACCTGGTCGATCGCCGCGCTGGCCACGCTGCCGTTGTAGAGCAAGACGTACTCGCGTACCGGGTAGGAGGTGTCGGTGATCTGCTCGAACACCACGCCCGGCGCGAGGGTCTTCTTCGTCACGCTCCGTCCCGCCGCCTGGGCGCCCTGCATGCCCAGCCCGACGAGGAGACTCGCCGCCGCCACTGCCGCCGTTCCTCGGTTCCGCCACACCCGCGTCGTACGCATGGGTGAGGTGTCGGCATCTACATGGCCGATACTTGAATGTCGGTAGGACGGCGTACGCCGTTCGCGACTACCAGCGAGGGTCGGTGGCTCGGAGCGCTTCCTGGCCCGTGCAGGAGGTGCCGACGCCGTAGAACGTGCCGCCCTCGCTGGTCAGATGCAGGTAGAAGCAGGCGCCCGGCCGCGCCTCGACGGCCGCTCCCCAGTCGCCGTTGTCGGTCGCCACGCTGACCTCGTTGAGGCCCGTCGCCTGGTCTCCGCCGGCGATCCACTGCAGCGACGGCTCCACGGCGTCCATCCGGGTGTGGTCCGCGCCGTTCAGGTTGCCGTCGGCGGCATCGACGCGGCCGGCGGCAGCCTGCGCGACCGTGAGCGTCTGCTCGGCGTGTCCGATCGAGTCCTTGATCCCGAGGTTCGCGAAGATCTCGACCACCACGAACACACACGCGAACCCGAGCGCCGCGAAGACGATCCAGGCGCTCCGGCCGCGGCGGCGCGGCATCGGCGCGCCGTCGTCGGTCAGCTCGTCGAGTTCCAGGATGTCATCAACCGGCACACGCTCAGCGTACCGCCGCTGCGCGCTAGGGAGCCAGGGCCGCCGCGAGCGCCTCGAGGCTCTCGAGGTTGTGCCCCGACAGGAACACGTCGACGCTCGGGAGGGCGGCCGCCATCCCGCGGGCCA
>JBJMLQ010000205.1:0-5916 GCA_045805225.1 Actinomycetota bacterium
CACCTCGTCCGACGTCAGGTATGGGGCGATCGTGTGGAAGTGCGCGGCCGCGCGTTCCGCCTCGACCGACAGGAAGTAGCCCCGCGGCATCCGCAGGACGAAGTCGTCGACGTCGCGATCCGGCTCGGCGGCGTGCAGCGTGCGGACGGCGCCGATCCGCTCGGTGAGGCTCGCCGCGAGCTCTTCGCCCATCGTCCCGCGCTCCAACACGTGCCGGACCTTCGTCACGAGCTCGCGGACCAGGGCCTGCCGCCACGGCGTCCACGCGGCGGGGCCGGTCGCGGCGGCGTCGGCAACAGCAAGCAGGTACAGGGCGGCGAGACGTTCCAGCGAGCCGACGGTCGCGGCGACGTCGAGGATCAGGTTCTCGTCGGTCAGGTCGCGGCGCGTGGCCGTGTCCGGCAGAAGCAGATGCTCCGCGACCATGAACGCCGCGAGGTCGGCGGCATGTTCCTCGAGGCCCATCAGGCGCACCTGCACCCGCGCGACGTCGGCGCCGACCGGCACATGCTCGCCTCGGCCAACCTTGCCGATGTCGTGCAAGAGGGCGCCGAGCGCGACCGCCGCCGGGGCGGTGATGCTCGAGACCAGCTCCGCGGCGAGCGGATCGGTCTCAGGATCGTCGAGCAGGTGGTCGAGCGCGCTCATCGTTCGCAGCAGATGCCCGTCGACCGTGAACCGGTGATACGGGTCGCGCTGCGGCCGACTGCGCACGTCGGGCCATCCCGGAACGAACCGCTCCAGCGCGCCGACCCGGTCGAGCACCTCGAGGGCCGGCACCGCCGCGTCGCCTCGGCGAAGCAGCGCCAGGAACGCATCTCGCGTCCGCTGATCCCACACGACCGGATCGGGGATCGGTGCAGCCGCGACGGCGTCGACGAGCGTCGGCGAGACCGCCCCGCCGGCGGTCGCCAGCGCGTCGAGCACATCCGCGGGGCCGTCGAGCGGCGGCTGGGTCACCGCGGTCGGCCCGGCGACGATCCGCGCGAGGGCGTCGCGGACCACGGCGTCGACCGCTCTCGCGTGCCCGAACACCTGCCGCATCAGGCCGTCGATCGCAGCGAGGCCGGCCTCGTCCGCGAACCCCATGGTCGAGGCCACCTCGGGCTGCAGGTCCGCGGAGAGCCGGTCGACGCGCTTGCCGGTCTCGAGCTGGATGGCGCTCCGCGCGCGCACGAGGAACTCCTCGGCCTGGTCGACCGCGGCAAGGTCGGCGCTCCGCGCGACACCTGCCGCGTCGAGCGGCTCGCCGAGGACACGGGTGAGCCACCCAACGATCGCGATGTCGCGTAACCCGCCGAGGCCCTCCTTGAGATCCGGCGACAGGTCGGCCGCGCACGAGCCCGAGCGCTCCCCTCGCCGCACGCGGTCCTCGATGACCGCCCAGGCGAACGCCCCTGGATCCCGCGCAGCTTCAGCAACCACCGCGTCCATCGCAGCGTCACCAAGCGCAGTCACTCCAGCAACGACCCGGGCGTCGAGCATCGCGGTGCACGAGTCGAGCCGAGCGCGCGCCGCCTCCAGGCATTCGAGAGGCGTTCGGACCAACGGCGTCACGGTCCAACCCGCGTCCCACAGCGGGTACCAGAGGCGCTCGCCGAGGTCGGTCAACGCGGCGGCCTCGAGCCCGTCGTGGACGACCAACACGTCGACGTCGGAGCCGGGGAGCTGCAGGCGCCGGCCGTACCCGCCGAGCGCGAGGATCGCGACGCCGTCCGGCGCCCGCTCGATCGCACCCGCGAACCACCCGTCGAGCGCGTCGGCGCGTTCGCGTGCCGCCCAGCGACCGTGCTGCCCGGACGGATACGCGCGCGCGAGGGCGTCGAACCGCGTGCGAAGCGCGGCCGCGTCCGCCATCGCCCTAGAGGGCGTCCGGCCCCATCTCGCCGGTGCGGATCCGCAACACGCGATCGACCTCGGTGACCCAGAGCTTGCCGTCGCCGATCTTGCCGGTCCGCGCGGCCTTCGTGATCGCGTCGACCACGCCGTCGAGGTCCTCGTCGTCCACGACGACCTCGAGCCGCACCTTCGGCACGAAGTCCACCTGGTATTCCGCGCCGCGATAGACCTCGGTGTGGCCGCGCTGGCGGCCGAACCCTTCGACGTCGCTCGTCGTGAGCCCGCTCACACCGATCCCGCGCAGGGCGTCCTTCACCTCTTCGATCCGGTGCGGCTTCACGACCGCGGTCACGAGCTTCATCGCGCCGGAGCTTACTCCCCCGGTCCGGGCCGCTCGTAGCAGTGGAACGCTCGCAAGACGTGCATCCCGGCGCGCTCGTACAGGCCCGCGGCGCCGGTCTCGTTGTCGCTGTCCACGTTCAGCCGCACGAGCGTTCGCCCGCGCGCGGCAAGGATCGAGAACCCGTGCTCGAGCAACGCGCGGCCCACGCCTCGCCCGCGCACGGGCTTCAGGACGCCCAGGTCGCCGATCCAACCGACGCCGTCGATGTCCTGGCAGATCACGACCCCAGCGGGCTCGCCCTCCACGTCTGCGATCCACACGAGATCGGGGTCCCAGGTGGACGCGCCGAGCATGTCCTCTTGCCATGACTCCCACGACTGCGGGTCCTGGCCGTAGTGCTCCGCGAAGGAGTCCTCGACGAGGCGCCACACCAACCGGTCGTCGGCGTCGGCGTCGTAGGCCCGGATCGTGACGTCGGGCGGCAGCACGTTGGGCCGATAGGTTTCGTCGATCGACCGCTCCATGTGCCAGAACACGCGGGCGAAGCGGTAGCCCGTGCGCTCGAGCGCCGGTCCCGCTCCTTCCTCGGCCGCGACGACCGCGTAGCGGATGGCCTTCGGCCCGGCCAGCTGCTCCAACCGTTCGGCGGCGTAGGCGGTCCACGGGTCGCGGAGCAGCGAGCGGACCGACGGGGCGAGTGGGAAGAACATCGTGACGCTCGCGGCGGGATCGAGCGCCTCGAGTGAGAGGTAGCCGACGGTCTGGCCGGCGTCGTTCTCGAGCACGATCGCGCCCTTGATGCTCGAGGATCGCCAGTCGTCGCGGAGCCACGCCTCCGACGCGTCGGTCACGCCGGCGTCGTGCTCATCGCATGTGCGAAGGAGGTGGACCACGCGCGAGAGATCGGCCGCAGGGTCGACATCACGAACCCGGAATCCGTGCGGAAGGTTCACGATCGCATCCGCGCGAAGCTGCCGCATCCGCGAAGCGGGTCGATCCCCGCCGACCGGTTCAAGGCACGCGAACGGCGCTACTCACCGACCGCCTTCTTGCGCGCGGCGGGTTTCTTCGCCGCGGGCTTTTTGGCCGACGCCTTCTTCTTGGACGCGGTCTTCTCGGCGGGCGGCCCCTCATCGTCGGCGCCCTTCTTGGCGGCCGCGACGCTCGCCTTCAGCGCCTCCATCAGATCGACCACGGTCGCGGCCGGCTCCGGCTCTACGACCTCGATCTCCTGACCGTTGAGCTTGGCTTCGACGATCTGAACCAACGCGTCGCGGTAGGCATCGCTGAACTGCTCGGGCGACCATTCGCTGGTAAGCGAATCGATCAGTTGGCGCGCCATCGTGAGCTCCTGGTCACGCACGTCGGTCTTCACGTCGACGCCGCCGAAGTCGGCCTGGCGGACCTCGTCGGGCCAGAACATCGTCTCGAGGACGAACGCGTCGTCCTTGAACCGCAGCGCCGCGATGTGCTCCTTGTCGCGGAAGCTGACCTTCGCGATCCCCACGCGGTCGTCCTCGCGCATCGCCTCGCGCAAGAGGGCGTACGCCTTGGCGCCGGTCTCCTCGGGCACGAGGTAATAGCTCTTCTTGAACAGGATCGGGTCGATCTCGTCGATCTCGACGAACTGGACGATGTCGATCGCGCGCGAGGACGCGACGGGCACGGCGTCGAAGTCGTCGTCGGTGAGGACGACGTAGCGGTCCTTCTCGACCTCGTAGCCCTTCACGATGTGCTCGAAGCTGACCTCTTCGCCGTCCTTCTCGCACACACGCTTGTAGCGGATGCGGCCGCCGTCCTCGTCATGCAGCTGATTGAAACGGAGCGTCTTCTCCTCGGTCGCCGGGTACACGGCGACCGGGATCGTCACGAGGCCGAAGCTGATGGCCCCCTTCCACATGGCTCGCGGCATGATCGTCTCCCCCCGGCGCCGCAGGTCATCTGCCTGCGCGAACGGCCATCCTACCGCTCGCCTCGGACGTCGAAAGCGGGTCGCGCTCCGAACGGCAGCAGCTCGATCAGCTGCGGAAACGTCCGATCAGGATGTCCGATCCGATAGAGCCCACGCCGACGATGCGGCCCTTCGGATCGAACGTGACGGCGGCCAGCGAACCGCCGGGGCTCGCGTTCAGCGCGACCCCGCCGGTGCCGAAGCTCGCGTCCGGCTCGCCGGTGGACGTCACGCGCATCAGAAGCGACGATCCCTCGGCGACGCCGCCCGACACGACGAGGCCGCCATCCGATGCGCGTGCGAGGTCCATCGGAACGTCACCGAACCCGGTCGGATCGTACGCGCGTCTGCCGTCGCCGCCGCCGAATCCGGCGTCGGGCAGGCCGTTCCCCGAGAACGCCGCAAGGCCGACGGTCCATGTCTGGCCGGTGTCCCAGGACGCGACGTAGACCTCTCCATCGCTCCTTCGAACGGCGATCCCGGTCGGCTCGACGGTCGTGTTCCGTTCAAGGCGATAGGTCGCCGATCCGTCCTGCGAGAACGTGCCGTCGGGAGAGCCGTCGCGACCGAAGCGGAACACCGCGGCGCGCGGGGAGCCACCGTCCTTCGTGATCCATCCTGCGGCGGCGATCTTGGCGCCGCCGCCTCGCGCCGCGACGAAGAGCGCGAAGGAACGAGCATCGCGGGACAAGAACGCGAACCCGCCGGACCCGAACGTGGCATCGAGCGTTCCGTCGGTACCCAAGCGCGCAAGCATCGCGTCGCCGTCGCCGTCGCCCGGATCGACCGCGTCGCCGACGACGACGGGCCGGTCGTTCGCGCCGAGCACCAGCGATCTCACTTCAAGCGAGGCATGGCCTGGCGCCGCGAACTGGGTGACGCCGTCAACGCCGAACGAAGGATCTCGCGATCCATCGGGCAGGAGGCGGAGCACCGCTCCCGTCCCCGTGGAGAACCCGTCGGCGACGATCCGACCCTGTGAGTCGATGGCGATCCCACCTGCGGTCGCGCTTGCGTCCAGGGCGACGGAGGTGACGCCTCCGGTCCCGAAGTCCGGGTCGAGCGTCCCGGTGGGCAGATAGCGCAGCACCGCGAGTTCATAGGTAGGCGCGCCCACGCTCGAGGGAGCGCTCACGCCGAGCACGACCGACCCACCGTTCGCGTCGACCGCCACCGCTGCCGCGTGCGCCAGCATCGGGAAGTCGGGCGACCCGAACGGCGTCACCGTGAACCCACCGGTCCCGAACGTTGGATCAGGCGAGCCCGCACCGGTCGCGAGTGCGTCGCCCCCGATCAAGAGAACGGCCGCCGCAGCGATGGTCACAACGAGCAGTCGTTTGGTTCGGCAGCCCACGCGATACCCCTTCGTCGGGACGTTCCGGGAATAGAACACACGCGAAGCTACGGTTCGAACCGCGGAGCGGTCAAGGGACCGGATGTCTCCGCGAACGTGTCACCCCTACGAGGGCGCCGGCAGGATCGTTCTGAGCTCGGTCAGCGCGTCCGCGAACGCGTCCGTCGCCGTGGCGCCGTGTCCGATACGCCGTTGTGCGGCGGCTCCGAGCAGGAACGTCGCGAGGGGCGTGGCCCGGCGCTCGACACCGTGCGCGACGTCACGCGCAACGCCGAGGAGCTCCATCACCTGGTCGTCGCTGAGCGGATCCACCCCCAGGGTGATCGCGAGGGTCCCGAGCCAGGTGTCCATGTCGATCGGCTGTTCGTCCATGTCGTCTCCGTGCTCCGTGGTTCCGTGCAGTCTCTACCATCGACGGCATGCCGAAGC
>JBJMLQ010000206.1:0-21502 GCA_045805225.1 Actinomycetota bacterium
AGCACCGGGCGTCGTCACCGGTACGGTCGAGTCGATCGTGGGCACGGGGTTGTAGGTCGCGGTGGAGCTGCCGGTGTTGTGATACGGGCTGCTCGACCCGGAGTCGTCTGCCCAATCCGGACCACAGTCGGCGCTCGGCAACGACGGGCCGCCCGCGTTGACGCGGTACAGGACCGCCGGATCGACCCCCGGGCAGGCGCCGCTCGGCAACGTGTACAGCTGACCCGGAAGCGTCGCCGGCGTGTTCTGCACGACGGCGTGCCCGCCCGCGAGCGGGAAGAATGCGAGCCTCGGGTGGAACTCGTTCGCGATCGTGTTGGTGTCGTCCCCGACCCACAGGCCGTCGGGCGTCGAGATCATGATGAAGACGCCCTCGCCGGGCGAGCGGCCCGGGTTCCAGGCCAGAGGCATCCCGTTGATCGGATCGAGTGCGGCGATCGCGCGGCGCTTGATCGTGCCCGGGCCGACGTGGTCGCCGCGGTAGGGGTTGTTGTACCAGCGGAAATGGCCGCCCACGTAGATGGCGGCGCCGGTCACCGTGACGCTCCACGTCGTGTCGCCACCGGCGTAGTCGACCCACGTCGGGTTCTGGCCGCTGCCCGTCTTGTTGAGCTCCCACCGCGAGGTCGTGTCGCACAGGGTGTTCGCGTTCACGCCGCCGTTGAACGCGCCGGTGGTCGAGACCGCGACGTAGGTGCCCGTCGGATCGATGTCGACATCGCGGATGTACGTGTCGAACTTCGCCGAGCACTGCATCACGAACCGCGACGTCGACCAACTCGACAGGCTCGCGGTCTGGTTCGAGATGTTGAGCAACGCCATCTGCTCGCGCGGCTGCCCACCGACCGTCGTGAAGTTACCGACCGCGACGAGGATCGATCCGTCGGGCGTGACGTCGATCTTCGCGACGTGCGAGACCCCGTTGTTGTGCAGGCCGGTGAACGGCACGTTCACACCCGAGGCCAGCGCCCCGGTGCCGGGGTCGACGGCCGCGAGGCCGCTGCGCGAGGACCCGTTCACGCCGGTGAACGCGCCGGCCACGAACAGCAGGCCGTCCGCGAGAGTGAGGTCGTCCACCTCGGAGCCGGTGGTGATCGACGCGTTGAACCCGGAAACGACCGCGCCGGACGCGTCCAGCGCGACGAGGCGCGGATGCGAGCTGCCGTTCACCGTCGAGAACGTTCCGCCGACGAACAGGTTGGTCCCGTCGGTCGCGAGCGAGTGCACTTCGCCGTCGAGCGCGGGCTTGAAGGTCTTGGAGATCGCCCCGGTCGTGAGATCGAACGCGAAGAGGTAGTGGCGCGGATACGTCGCGGCGTTCGGCTCCTGCACGTCGGTGAACGTGCCGCCCACGTACATCGTGTTCCCCATCGTGACCAGGGCGTAGACGCGGCCGTTGTTGACCCAGGGCGTCCAGTCGGCCGGGTTGTCGGACACGACGGTGTCCTGCGGGACATTCACCGCCCGGGCCGGCGGGGCGAACGCGCCCCAGGACACGGCGGTGAGCGAGGTGACGAGGACGGCGATGAGAGACCGACGGATCCGCATCGCTCCACGGTACGACGACCGGGTTCTATCGTCCCGACATCCTTGGGTCAGTTCCGTGTGGAAAGGACCTACATCCTCGGTCGGGTGCCTGCGCCGCCGACCGACGACGGATTCCCCTCGAGCGGACGAGTCGCTAGGCTCCGGCCTTCACCCCGGGGAGAGGCTCAGAGTGCGCGGCACACGATCGACACGCAGGTTCATCACCGTGGCCGGCGTGGGCGGGCTCGTGCTCGCCGCGGTGATCGCAGGCCTGCCCGTCACACCCGGGCAGGCGCCCGCCCGCGCCGCTCGTGCGCGTTCGACGGCTCCGGGCACGCCGCGCTCGCCGATCAAGCACATCGTGTTCATCGCGAAGGAGAACCGCAGCTTCGACACGTATTTCGGCGCGATGCCCGATCCGGGCGACAACGTGAACCAGTCGACGACGGCGTCGTGCTACGACCCGCAGAACCCCTCGAACGTCACCACGTTCACGATGGGCACGGCGCCGGACCCGATGCCGCAGGACGTGAGCCACGCGAACTCCACCTTCTATCAGGCGTTCCACAAGGGGGCGATGGACGGGTTCTGTCATGAGAAGGGCGCGATCGTGAAGAGCACCGGCCGAGACATCGCCGACACGCAGATGCAGGCCGGCGACATCCCGAACTACTGGTCCTACGCGCGCCACTACGGGATCGGCGACAACATGTTCGCCTCGTGGCGCGGTGCGAGCTTCGCGAACAACGTCTTCGCCGTCGCGTCGCAAACCGGGCGCTACGACACGTCGATCGGTCGGCGCGCGATCTTCGGCAACCCGCAAGACCCGGTCGGCGGCTTGCACACGTGGGGCTGCACGAACAGCGCCGGCACGACGGTCTCGATGATGGACCTGAATGGCGGTCTGAGCGACATGTTCCCGTGCTTCGGATTCCCGAGCATGCCGAACCTCCTGGACGACGCGGGCCTCAGCTGGCGCTACTACAGCGACCAGAACGGCTCGCACTTCGTCCACTCGGGGATCGCAGCGATCCGGTCGATCCGGTGCGCTCAGGGCGATACGCCGCCGTGCACGCGAGACAACCCGTACTGGGACAGGCACGTCGTGGACGCGCCGAACCTGCTCACCGACGCCGCAGCGGGGTCGCTGCCTTCGGTCGCCTGGTACCTGCCGAAGGAGACGGAGCATCCCCCGCGGACCGCGTGCGCCGGCGAGAACGCAACGGTGAAGGCCGTGAACGCCATCATGCGCGGCCCGCAATGGCGCTCCACGGCGATCGTCGTGTGGTGGGACGAGTGGGGCGGCTTCTACGACCACGTGCCGCCCCCGACGGCCGACGGTACGAACGGTGGCGTCACGGGGCTGAACTCCCTGATCTCCTACGGCTTCCGCGTGCCGCTGCTCGTGATCAGTCCGTGGGTCAACAACGGCCCGCTTCGGGCCGGCGGGTACGCGAGCCACGTCTTCTACTCCCACGCGTCGCTCGCGCGGTTCATCGAGTGGGCGTTCAACCTGCCGACACTCGGTGCGGCCGACGACCTGTCGACCTACACGGCGAGCGAGCCGAAGCCGGGGAACCTGCGCGACTTCTTCGACTTCTCGGGGTCGCCGCCGAAGACCAAGCTCATCCTGCCCACCCGCACGTGCCCGAAGCTCTCGCCGGCGCAGAAGACGATGGCGGCGACCGAGCCCGACGACTGACCCTCCGTACACTGCGCGTCGTGCAGGAGCAGACCGTCTACGAGGCCGCCGGCGGTATGCCGTTCTTCGAGGCGCTGGTCGACCGGTTCTACGACGGCGTTGCGTCGGATCCCGACCTCCTCGCGCTGTATCCGGAGCCGGACGACCTGAGCGGCGCGCGTCACCGGCTTACCTTGTTCCTCGCGCAGTACTGGGGCGGACCGGACACCTACAGTCGGGAACGCGGCCACCCTCGGCTGCGGATGCGACATGCGCCGTTCGCGGTCGGGCCCGACGCGCGTGACCGATGGCTCACGCACATGCGCGCGGCGCTCGATTCGCTCGATCCACCGGCGGAGCTCCGGGCGCGGTTCGACGAGTACTTCGCGTTCGCGGCGGAGTCGATGCGTAACGAGGACTGAGCCTCAGGTGCGGCTGAGCTCCGGCGGGATCTCGCCCATCCGGCCGGTCCGGTAATCCTCGACCGCCTGGATCAGCTCGTCGCGCGTATTCATGACGAACGGGCCGTACCACGCGATCTGCTCGCGGATCGGAAGGCCGCCGAGCAGCAACACGTCCATGCCACCGGCGCTCGGCGCGTCCTGGGTGGCGTCGGCGCGCACCTCGACCGCTTCGCCCGAACCCAGCACGGCGATCTGGCCCTCGTGGATCGGGCGGCGTTCGGTGCCGATCGACCCGCGGCCCGACACCACGTACACGAGCGCGTTGAACTCCGGGCGCCATGCGGTGCGCAAGCGCGCGCCGGGAGCGAGCGTCGCGTGCGCGTACGTGATCGGGGTCTTCGTGTCGCCCGGTCCGCGCACGCCGCCGAGCGATCCGGCGATCAGCCGCACGATCGCCCCCGCGTCCTTCGAGGCGACCAGACCGAGGTCGTTCGCCTCGAGGTCCTGATAGCGAGGGGCGAGCCATTTCTGCTCCGCGGGGAGGTTCACCCAGAGCTGGAACCCGTGGAACAGCCCGCCACCGTCGAGCAGATCCTGCGTCGGCATCTCGGAGTGCACGACGCCGGACCCGGCGGTCATCCACTGCGTGGCGCCGTCGGTGATCACGCCGCCGCCGCCGTGGGAGTCGACGTGCCGCAACCGGCCGTCGAGCATGTACGTCACGGTCTCGAACCCACGGTGGGGGTGATCCGGCGCGCCCTTGGCCTCGCCCGGCGCGTACTCCACGGCGCCCATGTGGTCCAGCAGCAGGAACGGGTCGGCCCAGGAAAGGTCGAGCCCGGCGGTCGCGCGGCGCACCTTGAACCCTTCGCCCTCGAGGAACGACGGCGCGTCGACGACCTGGAGCACCGGACGCGTCGGCGCGTCCTCGGCGGCGTCGACCCGCCGAAGGATGGTGGCGTCTGCAGGCGTGATCGCGGGCACGGCTCACCCAACGGGCGCGGGCGCGTCGCTATTCCCACGGCGATCGCGAACGAGGAGCACGACGCAGCCGACGACCGCGATCGTCGCGAACGAGAACCACTGGATCGCATACGAAAGGTGCGGTCCGTCGTCGAAGCCGGGCGGCGCCACGATCTCCGGTGCGGGCTGCGCCGGTTGCTGATCCTGCAGCAAGACGTAGACGGGCAGCAACGTGTAGGGGAGGTCGCCGCGACCGAGGTCGATCCGGGTGACGAGCGGCGGTGAGGGGTTCACGGGCGGATCCGAGACCTGATCCGGGGGCAGCGCGAGCCCGGTGACCGTGACGCGGCCGGTCGGTGCCGCGGCGATCCCGCCGACCGGTGGCGTCTGCGTCTGGAGCGGCACCCATCCTCGGTCAACGATCACCGCGGCTCCGTCGCCCAGGACGAGCGGCGTGAGGACATGGTTGCCGGGATCGCCGTGCTCGCTCGTGCGGCCCGACAGGATCTGTTCGTGCGCCGGGTCGTACGTGCCGGTCACCGTGACGTGGCGGTACGGCATCGCGTCGGGTTGGAGCGCCGCGATCGGCGTCGCCGCCTGGGTTCCGCGCGCTTCGAGCATCGCGTTGACGTCGCGACGCCCATGGAGCCGGTTCAGCTGCCAGAACCCCAGACGCACGCACGTGAACGCCACGATCGCCGCGATCGCGATGAGGATGATGTGACGGTTCCGCACGGACACGGTCGGAGGATAGCGACGAGGGATACGGTCCCGGTCGATGGAACGGCCGATCCCACGACGGGTGTTCCTCGTCGGCGCCGGCGGTGTCGGCGCTGCGGCCATCGCGGCCGCGGTCGGCGTGCGGAGCGGCCGGATCCCGGCGCGAACGCTGTGGAACGACGTGACCGGCGGTTGTGGCGATCCGGGCCCGATACCGCCGGCGGCGGGGTGGCCCGTGGTTCGGGGGTCGTTCCGATCGGCGACCGTGTCGGTGCCGGTCGGATACGCGGTCGTGCGGCCGCCGGTCGTCGCCTCACGCGACGCACCCGTGGCGATCTTGCTCCCCGGCCGCAGCGGCTCGGCCGCGGACACGATGTTGTCGACGTCCTTCCCCGACTTCCAAGCGCAGGCCGTTGCGGCCGGCTCCGTGGCGCCGTTCGCGCTCGCGGCGGTCGACGGGGGCGCCTCGTATTGGCATCCGCGCGTGACCGGCGAAGACCGCATGGCGATGTTGTTCCACGACTTCCTGCCCCTGCTCGCGCGGCGCTACGGCCTCGCGCGCGGCCCGGTTGCGCTCGTCGGGTGGTCCATGGGCGGCTACGGCGCGCTGCTCGCGGCCGAAGAGCATCCGACGCGGATCGTTGCGGTCGCCGCGGCGAGCCCGGCGATCTTCCAGAGCTACGACGAGATGCGCGCCGGACCGGGGGATGCGTTCGACTCGGCAGAGGACTTCGCGGCGCACGATGTGATCGCGGGCGCCGCGCGGCTCGCGCACGTGCCGGTCCGCGTCGACTGCGGCACGGCGGACCCGTTCTACGACAACGACCGCGCGTTCGTCGCCGCGCTGCCGAGCGCGCCGGAGGGGTCGTGGTTCCGCGGCTGTCACAACGGTGATTCGTGGCGCGTCGTGGCGCCGGCACAGGTCGCGTTCCTCGGCCGCGCGTTCGCCGCTAGCTCTTGATCTCCTGGATCGTGTTGCCGCCGTCGACCACGAGCGTCGCGCCGGTGAGGTAGCTCGCACGATCGCTCGCGACGAACGCGATGACCTCCGCGACTTCCGCGGGCGTCCCCGATCTCCCGACGGGCGTGTGGAGTCCGGCCTCGGCCTCGTGCGCAAGTTGCGAGGCCGTCGCGATCCATCCGGGCTGGACCGCGTTCACGGTGACGCCGGCCGAGCCGAGCTCGATCGCGAGCGTGCGCATCAGGCCGTCCATCCCCGCCTTGGCGGCGGCGTAGGCGGCCGATCCGGGCGCGGCCACGAGCGGCCCGGTGACCGAGGACACCATCACGATCCGCCCCCACCCCTGCTCGACCATCGAAGGGGCGACGGCCCGCGTGACGTTGAACGCCGTGCCGAGCGTCCGGTCGAGCTGCGCATCCCAGCGGTGGGGGTCCAGCGCGACGAACGGAACCTCCTCCTCGTCGTCATCGCCGATCGACACCATGCCGGCGTTGTTCACGAGGATGTCGATCCGCCCGAAGCGATCGAGCACGCGGGCGAGCAGCTCGTCGACGGCGGCTCTGTCGGTCAGGTCGGCGGGGTACCCCTCCACGACGTATCCCTCGCCCCGGAGCTCTCGCGCGCGGTCGTGGATCCGATCCGTGGTCGAGCCGATCGCGAGGATCGCACCCTCGCGGCCCAGGACCCGGGCGGTGGCGTAGCCGATACCCGTCGGCGAGCCGGCCCCGGTGATCAGCGCCACCTTGCCGGCAGTCTCCGCGCGCATCCGCCGCAGCCTATCGGGGCCGCGCGGCACATCCGGGCCCGCTCAAGCCGGATGCCGCCCAGCGCCGATGTTCGTGGTAAGACGGCGCCGTGGGCTCGTTCGTCCGGTGAAACGGGCGGTCGCCCATGGTGGGCTCGGGGGATGGAGGTGATGGTGGTGCAGCGTGTTCGCACGCGTATCCGCGACGTGCTGGCCCCGCTGGGTGACGAACGCGGGGCCACGGCGATCGAGTACGCGCTGATGCTGGCGCTGATCGCGATGGTCGTGTTCGTTGCGGTGCAGTTCCTTGGGCAGTCGACGAGCAACGCGTTCAACAGCGTGTCGTTCTCGCCGTAGGTCGTTGCGCCTGCCTCGGCCGCGTGCCAGGGTTCCCTCGAACCTTTGGAAGGGGGGACCTCGATGCTCCTTGCACAAGCGAGCTCGACGACGAGCGGCGGCGGCATGAGTTGGGGCGTGGCGCTCATCTACTTCGTCGTTCTGTGGGTCGTGATCGGCCTGCCGACGTACTTCATCTTCAAGAAGGCCGGCCCGAACGGCGACCCCGCATGGGGAGCATTCGTCCCGATCTACGGCTTCTACATCTTGCTGAAGGTCGTGGGCAGGCCGGGATGGTGGCTGATCTGGATCTTCATCCCGATCGCCAACTACATCGTGTACATCATCGTGTTGAACGATCTGTCGAAGAGCTTCGGGCACGGTGTCGGCTTCACCTTGGGACTGATCTTCCTCAGCTGGATCTTCCTTGCGATCCTCGCGTGGGGAAGCTCGACGTACCGCGGACCGTCGGCGCCGGCCGCCGGTGGGATGGTCGCCGCACCGCCGCCACCGCCGCCCGTCGTGACGTAGCACCCGCTGCCTGCGCCCCCATCGGCTACGCTTCCCCGCCGATGGGGGCGACGGCACATCTCCTCGAGCTGCAACGGCTCGACACCGCGATCGACCGCCTCCGTTCGCGCATCGCGACGCTGAGCGCCGGCTCGGAGCTCGCGGCTGCCGTGCGCGACGCGGACGCCGCCGAGGCGCAGCTCGGCGAGATCAAGCTCCAGCTCGACGCGCTCGACCGCGACACGAGCCGACTGGAGCACGACGTCGATTCCCTGCGCCAGAAGGCCGTCGCCGAGGAACAGCGAATGGCGAGCGGCGCGGTCGCGAACGCCCGCGAGCTCGAGGCGATCAGCCACGAGGTGACCAACCTCCGGCGCCGGATCGCCGACCGCGAGGACGAGGAGCTCGCGATCATGGAGCGGCGCGAGACGCTCGCGGCCGCCGAGAAGGACGCCGGCGAGACCGCCACGAACCTCCGCGAGGCCGCCGACCGGCTCCGGGCCGCTGCGGGCGACGAGCTCACGACCGCCGAAGCCGATCTGGCCGCGCGCGAGGCTGAACGTCCCGCGGCGCTCGCGGCGGTGGACCCGGAGACGCTCGAGCTCTACGAGGAGCTTCGTCCGCTCAAGAAGGGTGTCGCGGCCGCCGCGCTCGTCGACGGCGTGTGCCAGGGATGTCACGAGCAGCTGTCGTCCGTCGAGCTGTCGCACGTGCGTTCCACCGACATCCCGCGGTGCGAGCACTGCCGCAGGATCTTGGTCCTGTGACCGACGCACCGGTTCGCGTCATCGTGAACTGCGACGGCGCGGCCCGCGGCAACCCCGGTCCGGCGGGCGCCGGCGCGGTCGTCGTCGACCCCGCCGGGACGGTGCTCGCCGAGGTCGCCGTCGGGCTCGGCGAGACCACGAACAACGTGGCGGAGTACACGGCCGCGATCCGTGGGCTCGAGGCCGCCGACGCGCTCGGGGCGCGCGAGGTGGTCCTGCGCTCCGACAGCCTGTTGCTCGTCCAACAGCTCACCGGCCGCTACCGGGTCAAGTCCGACCATCTTCAACCGCTGCACCGCCAGGTGCGCCGCCTCGCCTCGGGGTTCGACCGCGTGATCTACGAGCACGTCCCGCGCGAGCGAAACGTCGAGGCCGACCGGCTCGCCAACCTCGGCGTGGACACCTGGCTGGCCGACCAGGGCCGCAGCCGGTAGCGTTGCCCGCCGGAGGAGCCGGCCGGGCGGCCGCGGGCGCTTCGGCGCTCGAGGAAAGTCCGGACTCCACAGGGCAGGACGCTGGCGTGAGCCAGGCGGGGGCGACCTCGCGAAGGGGCAACAGAAAGGACACCGCCGCCCGCGGCGACGCGCGCGGTAAGGGTGCAACGGTGGGGTAAGAGCCCACCAGCGCGTCGGGCGACCGGCGCGGCTCGGCAACCCCCGTCCGGAGCAAGGTCGAATAGGAAGCGTTCGAGGGTGGCCCGCCCGAGCTTCCGGGTGGACCGCAGCGGCTCGGCGAACGGGCTGCCGTCGATGCGATGCGTCGGCGAGAGAGATGGTCGCCGGCGGGGCAACCCGCGCACAGGATCCGGCTTACAGGCCGGCTCCTCCATCGGATGTCGCTCGGCTACGCGCCCGCGCTCGCCAGCCGACCGGCCTCCACGGCCCGCCGCAGCTGCGTGCCAGCGTGGTAACTCGACCGGACCAACGGACCCGCCTCGACGTGGGCCAGGCCGAGCGATCTGCCAGCCTCGGCGTGCTCGGCGAACTCCTCGGGCGTGACCCACCGGTCGACCGGCAGATGCGCCGGCGTCGGCTGCAGGTACTGGCCCATCGTCACGATGTCGACGCCGGCCGCACGAAGATCGGCCAGGGCGGGTGCGACCTCGTCGGGCCGCTCGCCCATCCCGAGGATCAGGTTCGACTTCGTGATCTGCCCCGGCCGGTGGCGCTTCGCGAACCGCAGGACGTCGAGCGACCGCGCGTAGCCGAACGCGGGCCTTATGCGAGCGTGCAGACGTGGGACCGTCTCGAGGTTGTGCGCGAAGACCGTCGGACGGGCGTCCAGGACGGTGGCGAGGTCGCGCTCACCACCTTTGAAGTCGCTGGGCAGCACCTCGACGTCGATCCCGGGCACCGCCGTCGCGCACGCGCGGATCGTCTCCGCCCAGACCCGTGCGCCGCCGTCGTGCAGATCGTCGCGCGCGACGCCGGTGATGACGACGTACCGCAGGCCCATGCGCGCCGCCGTCTCCGCGATCCGAGCCGGCTCGCCCTCATCCACCGCGTCGGGCTTGGCGGTCATCACGTCGCAGAATCCGCAGCGCCGCGTGCACTTCATCCCGAGCAGGAGGAACGTCGCCTCGCGCGCCTCCCAACACTCGCCGATGTTGGGACACATCGCCTCTTCGCAGACGGTGTGCAGGTCGGCATCGCGCATCAGATCCTGCAGCTCGCGATAGACCGGACCGCCCGGAAGCTTGACCTTGAGCCAGGGCGGCTTGCGCACGCCGGATCGGTTCACGCCGGGTCCGTTCGTCACGCCGACGATGGGGAGGTGGAGTCGCCGGCCGGACGGGTTGTGCGCACGTTCGGGCATCGATCTCGAGTGTACGCTCGGCCGATGCGTGGGCCCGCCTGGCTCGTCGTCGCGGCGCTCGTGCTCGGCGCGTGCGGCCGCTCGTCCGCCGCGGACAGCACCGCGCTCTGCCAGGACCTGGTGAACCTGCAGGCGACGGTCGAGTTCCTGGCCGCGCCGGATCCGTCCGCGAACGTCGGCGAGGTGCGAGGTTCGCTGGACAAGCTCGACCCGACGTTCCAGGCCGTGCACGACGACAACAACGTCCCGGACTCCGAGGATGACGCGTTGCTGGACGCGCAGCAGGCCTATCGCGATCAGATCGCGGATCTCGGCGATGACACGCCGTTCGCGCCGACGATCCCTGCAACGTCGTCGATCGGACAAGCGCTGCTGCACGACTACGAGGTGGTGAGGCAGCGGCTGGCGTGCCCGGCGACGCTTGCGCCGGGCTGATCGGTCAGCCCGCGTCGGCGTGCGGCGCGCGGAGCGGCCGGGCCGTGTTGCCGACGACGGCGGCGTCGGGCACCTTGCCGGGGATCACCACATGGAACGCGGCGCCGCCGCCCGCCCGCTCGTCGACCCAGGCGCGGCCGCCGTGCAGCTCGGCGAAGCGGGCGACGAGCGACAGGCCGATGCCCGTTCCGGGGGAGTGCGGCGATCGGGTCGGCCCCTGCCGGAACGGCTCGAAGATCTCTCCGCGGAGCTCAGGCGGCACGCCGGGCCCGTCGTCCTCGACCGTGATGCGAACCCCACCCTCGTGCGGTCCGACGATGAGCCAGATCCGTCGATCGTCCTGCGTGTGGCGTGCCGCGTTCATCAGCAGGTTCTCGACGATCCGCTCGATCTTCGGCGGATCGACGGGGATGACCACCGGGTCGGTCTGCACGATGACCTCGCGTCCTGCGAGCGCCTCCAGGTGCTCGACCGTCCGACGGCCGATCGCCGCGACATCGCTCACCCGGTACTGCGGCTCGACGATCCCGCGGTTCAGGCGGTCGATGTCGAGCAGGTCCTTCAACAAGCGGTCGAGCTTCCTCGCGTTGACCGCCAGACGCGACAGCAGGTCGTCGCGGTCAGGCCCCTGGATGTCCGGCGCACGCTCGAGCGTGAGCGCGAGCCCCAGGATCGACGTCAGCGGGCTCCGCAGCTCGTGGGACACCGCGGCCAGGAACGTGTTCTTCATCTCGTCGAGCGCACGGAGGCGTTCGGCGGCCTCGCGCTCGCGTTGCTCGCTCTCGCGTAGCGCCTGCTCCGCGAGCTTGCGTTCCGTGACGTCGAACATCACGCCCTGCACGAGCATCGGCTCGCCGTGTTCGTCGGTGAGGAATGTCGTCTCGTCGTGGATCCAGACCACGCGGCCGTCGGGCGTGCGCATCCGGTACTCGGCGCGCCAGTTCTCGCCCGCGGCGACGGCGTCCAGGAACGACGCGAGCGCCCGGTCGCGGTCCTCGGGCACCACCAGGCGATACCACAGGTCGGGGTCGGCGATCCACGCCTCGGCCGGGACGCCGACGATCTCAAAGACCTGAGGGCTCATATAGACCGTGTCCATCGCGTCCGTGGGGCGGTGGAGGTAGATCGCGGCCGGGACGTGCTCGACGATCGCGCGGTACCGCCGCTCGGCGTCGGCCAGCCGCTCCTCCGCGAGCTTGCGTTCCGTGACGTCGAACATGATCCCCTGGCTGAACAACGCCGTGCCATCGTGATCGCGGGTGATCACGGCTTGGTCACGGAGCCACAGGACGTTCCCATCCTTGTCGTGGACCCGGAGCTCGATATCCAGCGGCTCGCCGGTCTCGTAGTGTGCCGTGTCGGCCGCCGCGGCGCGCTCGCGGTCGTCGGGGTGCAGCAGCCGCGTCCACAGGGTCGGATCGCCGAGCCACTCCTCGGGGGTGAAGCCGAGGATCCGTTCGACCTGAGGGCTGATGTATCGCGTCGGCCAGGGCTCCGGTTCGGGCGCTCGCTCCGAGAGGTAGCTGATCGCCGGCATCTCCTCGACGAGCAGGCGATAGCGCTCCTCGGCCTGCCGGATCTGCAGCTCGGCCTCCTTCTCGGCCGTGATGTCGAACAGCACGCCCTGCCAGTACCGCTCGGTGCCGTCGGCGTTGCGGACGAGGTACGCCTCGTCGCGGACCCACACGGTGTCGCCGGCCTTCCGGTGGAGACGGTATTCGCACCGGAACGGCGTTCCGTCCTCGGTCGCGGCGTCATCGCGCGCGAGCGCACGGTCGCGGTCGTCGGGGTGGACCGTTTGCAGCCACTGGGCGAACGTGCCCCACTCGTCGTCGTCGTAGCCGAGGAACGAGTGCACCTGCGGGCTCATGTAGATGTTGTCGCCGGTGACCGGGTCCTCGATGTACGTGACGGCGGGGAGGTGTTCGATCAGTGAGCGGTACAGCGTCTCGGCCTCGTCGAGTCGCCCGACTGCCAGCTCGCGCTCGATCGCCGCGCCGAGCGTGCTCGCCGTCACGGTGAGCGCCTCGATCTCGGTGTCGAACCGCTCGTGAGCGTCGGTGTGGTCGAAGGCGACGTAGCCCCACCACGCGTCGTCGACGAAGATCGGCACCGCGATCAGCGACCGGATCGGAAAGGGTTCGGTCCCGAGGATGTCGCGCTCGGAGGCGGGAAAGGTGTCGACGTTGCCGTGGATCGGGCGGCCGGCCGCCATCTCGACGGCCCAGCGTTCGAAGCCAGCCCCGTGCCAGGGGAAGGGCTCGTCGTCGGCAAGGATGCCGCCGACGTCCCAGGCCTGGACCAGCCGAACGCCCGGAGACCCGTCGGGCATGGAGTCGTTCCGGTAGACGCTGCAGCGCTGCGCCTCGCCGGCTCGGCCGAGGCGTTCGAGCACCTCGAGCAGATGCGTCTGCCAGTCGGCGGATCGCAGGAACCGGGCCGCGGCGACACTCGTCGCCTCCAAGATCGCGTCGCGGCGCGCGACCGCGTCGGCCGCCAGGTGCGCGTCGGTCACGTCCTGCAGGACGCCGTGCCAGCGCCCGCGCCCCTGTCCGTCCGTGACCTGCATCGCGTGGTCGTGCAGCCAGACGATCCTCCCGTCGGCCGCGACGATCCGGTACTCGACGTCGAACGGGTCGCCCGTCTCGTTCGTCGCATCGGATTCCGCGAGCACACGCTCGCGGTCATCCGGGTGGAGCATCTGCACCCAGAGTTCAGGGTTGCGCATCCGCTCCTTCGGTGTGTACCCCGTGAGCGCTTCGTATTGGGGGCTGATGTACAGCGGCGTGGCGATCTCATCGACGGCGTCGGTATAGATCGCGACCGGAAGCTGTTCGACGAGCGTGCGATAGCGCTCCTCCGCGTCGCGGAGGCGGTCCTCCGCCATCTTGCGCTCGGTGATGTCATACACAACGCCGAGCCAGTACACAGGCGTTCCGTCGGTGTCCCGGATGAGGCGCGATTCGTTGTGCACCCAGAGCATCCGGTCCCCGCGCGTGAACGAGCGGTAGTCGACGCTCCACACGTCCTTCCCGTCGTCCGCCGCGTTCGAGGCGACGATCCGATCGCGGTCGTCGGGGTGCAACCGCGTTTCCCACAGGTGAGGGTCGCCCGTCCACTCCTCGGCGGTGTAGCCGTACATCGTTTCGATCTGCGGACTGATGTAGAGGTCCTCGCCCGTCACGGCGTCCTCGATGAACGTGATCGCCGGGAGCTGCTCGACCAGCGTGCGGAACCGGCCCTCGGCCTCGTCGCGGGCGGCCTCGGCGGCGCGCCGGCCCGTGATGTCGACGAACGCCCCTTCGACGACGCGTGTGCCTTCACGCGACGTGCAGGTGGCCCGGTCGTGGACCCACAGGACCCGCCCGTCGCGGTGGACGATCCGGTACTGCCGATCGAACGGCTCGTCCCCGTCTTGCATCCGTTCCCACGCCGACAGCACGCCCGCCCGGTCCTCGAGATGGATGGCGTTGTTCCACGCATCGAGGTCGCCGAGCCACTCGTCGACGGTGATGCCGAACAGGCGCTCCACGCCGGAGGCCACCCAGCGATCGATGACCGTGTCGTCGTCGCCGACGGAGATCTGATAGGCGACGAGGGGGAGATGCTCCAACAGCAGGCGCCATCGCTGCTCGGCCATGCGCGCGGCCTCCTCCGCATCGTGGCGTTCGGTGATGTCGACGATCACCCCTTGGTACAGATGGCCGCCGCCGGGTCCTTGCCCGACGGGGTTGGCTTCGTCGCGCACCCAGCGCCATTCGCCCGCGGTCGTGCGCAGTCGGTACTCGGCCGAGAACGGCGTGCCGGAGTCGGTGGCGTCGCTCCACGCGGCGGTCACGCGGGCCTCGTCGTCCGGGTGCGCGTGGGTGGACCAGGCCATCGGGTCGTCGATCCAGCTCTCGGCCGGCACGCCGAGCATCTGTTCGATCTGCGGGCTGATGTACAGCGCCGGCGCCGTTCCCTGCGCGAACGTCGAGTCGCACACGTAGGAGATCGCCGGCACCTTCTCCACGAGCGTGCGGTACCGCTCCTCCGCGGCGGCGGCGCGCTCCTCCGCGCGCTTGCGTTCCGTGATGTCGAACATGACGCCCTGCGCGAGCCGCGGACGGCCGTCGTCGTCGAGCTCGTAGTACGCCGACTCGTCGTGGATCCACCGGATCTCGCCGTCGGGTCGGATGATCCGGTACTCGGCGACATAGGTGGAACCGTCACTGTCCGCCGTCCGCGAGATCTCGGCGACGCGATCCTTGTCATCGGGGTGGATCTGCGCCGACCAGTCGTCGGCGTGATCGTCGGCGGAGACTCCGAACAGGGTCTCGATCTGCGGGCTCACGTACCGGTACCGGTGCTCCTGGGGGAGCCACGTGAACGACACCACGGGGGACTCCGCGACCAATGCGCGGATCTGCTCATCGGCGTCGGCGCGGAGCGCGGCCTCATGCGCGGCGCGACGTGAGCCTCGCAGGGCGAGGACGGCGACGCCGATCACCCCCAAGAAGGAGAAGGCGACGACCTCGTCGCCGACGTCGGTCCGCGCGATGACCGGCTCGAGGCGGTCGAACGCTCCCGTGATCGCGCCGATCAGGAACACGCCGAGGCAGGCCACGGCGACGACGAACGCGTCGCGGCGGCCCGATCGGCTCGGCGGCCTGCGGGTCTGTGCCGGTTCCCCCACGTGTCTTCGAAGTATCGGAATCGGGTCGGCCGGCTGTACTCGCCCATCCAGGCCTTCGCGCGTCCACGGCGGCCGGACGGCTCAGCGCCGGTCGGTGTCGGCCGAGGTGGTCAGAACCGGGCGAGGTCCCGCATCGCTCGATAGATGTGATCGGGTTCCGGCTCCGTGTAGAAGTGCTCCAGCGCAGCGGCGTAGGGCATGGCGGGGATGTCCGGGCCGCCGATCCGCACGAGCGGCGCGTCGAGATCGAACATCGCCTCCTCGGCGATCGTCGCCGCGATCTCGGCCCCCGCGCCGTAGGTGCGGTTGTCCTCGTAGACGACCATCGCGCGGGACGTCTTGCGGACGGACGCGAGGAACGTGTCGGTGTCGAGCGGCGCGAGCGATCGGACGTCGACGACCTCCGCCTGCACCCCCTCGTCCTCCCAGAGCCGGTCGGCGGCCTCGACGCAGCGGTGCCGCTCGTACCCGTACGTCACCACCGTGAGATCCGTGCCGGCTCTCGCGATGGTGGCGGTCCCGATCGCCTCGACGTGATCGCCGTCGGGCACGTCGCCGGTGATCGCCCGGTAGCACCGCTTGTGTTCGAGGAACAGCACGGGATCGGGATCGCGGATCGCGGCCCGCAACAGCCCGGCGGCGTCGGCAGGGGTCGACGGCATGACGACCTTCACGCCCGGGATGTGCGCGTAGAACGCCTCGATCGATTGCGAGTGATACAGCGCGCCGTGGATCCCACCGCCGCAGGGTGCGCGGATCACCATCGGACACGTCCAGTCGGCGTTCGTCCGGTAGCGCATCCGCGCCGCCTCGGACAGGATCTGATCGAACGCGGGATGGATGAAGTCCGCGAACTCGATCTCCGCGATCGGACGCAAGCCGTGCATCGCCATGCCGATCGCGACGCCGACGAGGCCGGATTCGGCCAGCGGCGTGTCGATGACGCGCTGCTCGCCGAACTCGTCGAGGAACCCTTGCGACACCTTGAAGACGCCGCCGCGCGCGCCCACATCTTCCCCCAGCAGGACCAGTCGGTCGTCGGCCGCCATCTCGTCGTGCAGCGTGTCGCGGATCGCGGTGACGAGGTTGACCTCGGTCACGAGCCCGCCGAGTCGTGTGGGTCGGCGAAGACGTTCCGCATCGCCGTCGCCGGATCCGGGTCGGGCGCGTCCCAGGCAGTGGTGATCGCTACCTCGACCTCGGCGATCACCTCGGCCCGCATCGTCTCGAGCGCCGCGTCGTCCGTGAGCCCGTGTTCGAGCAGGTACGCCGCGAACCGGTCGATCGGGTCGGAGTGCCGGTGCTCGTCGACCTCGCTGCGCGGCCGGTACGTCTTATCGTCGTCGTCGGACGTGTGGGGCAGGAACCGGTAGGTCTTGCACTCGATGAGGGTCGGGCCTTCGCCCGCGATCGCACGGTCACGCGCCGCCCGCATCGCCGCGAAGCACGCGAGCACGTCGCTCCCGTCGACGACGACACCCGGCATCCCGTAGCCTGCAGCCCGGCTCGCCACGTCGCGCACCGCCATCTGCTTGTCCTGGCGGACGCTGATCGCGTACTCGTTGTTCTCGCAGACGAACAGGACCGGGAGCTTGTGGATGGCGGCGAAGTTCAGACCCTCGTGCCAGTCGCCCTCGCTCGTCGCGCCTTCCCCGAACCAGCACCCGACGACGGCCTCTTCGTTCCGGTACCGCATGGCATAGGCGATCCCGGCGGCGTGGGGGACCTGCGTCGCGATAGGGGAGGAGTGGCTCACGATCTGGAGCCGTCTCGCGCCCCAGTGGCTCGGCATCTGGCGACCGCCCGAGGACGGGTCGTCCGCTTTCGAGAACACACCGAGGAACACCTCGTACGGCGTGAGACCCGCGACCAGCACCACGCCGAGATCGCGGTAGTACGGGACCCACACGTCGGCGCCGGGAACGAGCGCGGCGGCGGTCCCGATCTGGCAGCCCTCGTGCCCCGACACCGGCACGACGAACGGCGCTCGGCCCATCCGGTTCTGGCGCAGCGCGGCTTCGTCGATCAGACGGGCGGTGACCATGGACCGGTGCATCCGGAGGAGGTGGTCGGGCGAAAGCCCGAGGGTTTCGTGCGGCGCCTGGGTCACCTCTGTGGACACGTCCACCTTCTTCGCACCCTTGCGCGAGTGTACCCATCCCGTCCGATGCGAACAGACCAGTTGAACCTATACCCGGTAGGGGTATGCTGTCGGGCATGGAGACCGATCCGATCTGCGGTATGGACGTTGATCCGTCGACGGCGGCCGGTGCCTGGCCGCACGACGGGGTGACGTACTACTTCTGCTCGCCGGCCTGCCTCGAGCGCTTCAAGGCTGACCCGGCTGCCGCGCTCGCGGTGCCGCCCGGCGATCGAACGATGAACCCCGGCACGGGAGGCTGAGCATGCACGGCTATGCATCCAAGAAGGACGACCTCCAGTCGCGACTGCGCAAGATCGAGGGCCAGGTGCGCGGCTTGCAGCGGATGGTCGATGAGGACAAGTACTGCATCGACATCCTGACGCAGGTGAACTCCGTGACCGCCGCCTTGCGGGCCGTGGCCATGGGGTTGCTCGATGACCACGTGCGGCACTGCGTCGCCGAGAGCATCGCAACCGGCGAGGGCGACGAGAAGATCGAGGAGCTCATGGCGGCCGTTGGGCGGTTCGCGAGCCGGTGAGCGAGATGGCCGAGCTCGTCCTCGACATCGAGGGGATGACCTGCGCCTCGTGTGTGGCGAAGGTCGAGCGCGCCCTCGACCACGTGCCGGGCGTCGACATGGTCGCGGTGAACCTCGCAACCCGGACGGCGACGGTCCACGGACAGGTCGGCGACACGGCGCCACTGGTCGGCGCGGTGATCGGCGCCGGCTACGGGGCGCGGCCTCACGACGACCACCGCGACCCAACGCAGGAGGAACGATCGTGGCGGCGCCGACTCGCGGTCGCGGCCCCGTGCACGGTGGCGACGTTGGTCCTCGCGTCCGGCTTCTCCGGCTCGTGGTGGGCGGTGCTCGCGGCGTGGGCGCTCGCAACGCCGGTAATAGCGTGGGCGGGCTCGCCGTTCTTCGTGCACGCGTTCCGCGCGGCCAGGCACGGCACCACCTCGATGGACACGCTCATCGCCCTCGGTGCGTCCGCGGCGTACGGCTATTCGGTGTGGACCGTCCTATCCGCCCCTGCGGGGACGACCCCGACGGCGTACTTCGACACCGCCGCCGTCATCGTGACGTTCATCCTGGTCGGCAAGACGATCGAGGCCCGCGCGCGGGCGAGCGCAGGCGATGCGTCCCGCGCCCTGTTGGCGCGGATGCCGGCCGAGGCGGTGATCAGCGATGACGACGGCGAGCGTCGGATCGCGCTCGAGGACCTGCGGCCGGGGATGCATGTGGTCGTCTACCCGGGGGCGACGGTCCCCGCGGACGGGGTCGTCCTGGACGGCGCGTCCTCCGTGGATCTCTCGTTGCTGACCGGCGAAGCGGCGCCGGTCGACGTCGCTCCCGGCAGCGAGGTGGTCGGTGCCTCGGTGAACGGGCAGGGTCGGCTGCTGGTGTTCGTGTCGACCGTGGGCGGCCAGACACGGTTCGGCGCCATCGTGCGCGCGTTGCAGGCCGCGCAGGCCACGAAGGCGCCGGTGCAGCGGTTGGCCGACCGGATCTCCGCGATCTTCGTGCCGATCGTGCTCGGTCTCGCGGTCGCGACGTTCGTCGGGTGGATCGTCTTCGCGAGCGCCTCGCCCGGCGGCGCGCTGGTCCACGCGACCGCCGTCGTGCTGATCGCGTGCCCGTGCGCCCTCGGGCTCGCCACGCCGGCCGCGATCGTGACCGGCACGGGCCGGGCCGCCGAGCTGGGCGTTCTGCTCAAGGGCGGGGCGACGGTGGAAGCGGCGAGCCGCGTCGACAGCGTGGTGCTGGACAAGACGGGCACCATCACACACGGCGCGATGACGCTCGCCGATGTGCGATCCCTCGGCTCGACGCCGGCCGACGATCTGCTCGCGCTCGCGGCGGCCGTGGAGGCGGGCTCCGAGCACCCGATCGCGCGGGCGGTCATCGCGGGTGCACGCGGACGGAACCTCTCGATGCCCGCGGCGCGCGAGCATCGGGTCACGCCCGGTGCGGGCGCCCGCGCCCGCGTCGACGACGCGATCATCGAGGTGGGCCGACCGGACGGCCTCGACGACCGCGCTCGCCCGATCGTCGAGGAGCTCTCGAGCGCAGGTGCGACACCGTTCGTGGTGCGCCGCAATGGCGAGCCGATCGGCATCATCGGCGTCGTCGACGGGATCAAGCCTGAGGCGCCGGCGGCGATCGACCGTCTGCGCGCGATGGGCATCCACGTATCGATGGTGACGGGCGACCGATCCGCGACGGCCGCCGCGGTCGCACACGCCGTGGGCATCGGCGACGTGACGGCCGAGGTCGACCCCGTCGAGAAGGTTGACGCGGTCACCCGCGCAGCCGCCTCCAGCGGTGGGGTGGCGTTCGTCGGCGATGGGCTGAACGACGCGCCCGCCCTCGCGGCCGCCTCGGTCGGCATCGCGATCGGCACCGGGACCGACGTGGCGCTGGCGGCGGCCGACGTCAACCTGCTCGGGCCCTCGCTCGCCGGCGTTCCGCTTGCGCTCGAGCTATCCCGCCGGACCTACCGCGTCATCCAGCAGAACCTGTTCTGGGCGTTCGCCTACAACGTCGTCATGATCCCCCTTGCGGTCGTCGGCGTGATCGAGCCGATGTGGGCCGCGGCGGCGATGGCCGCCTCGAGCGTCAGCGTCGTGGCCAACGCCCTGCGGCTTCGGCGTTTCGTACCGCGACGGGTCCCGTAGCATGGACACGATGGAACACGTCATCGAGGTCACCGACGAGACCTTCGAGCAGGTCGTCGTCGAGGGGTCCAAGACCGCCCCCGTCGTGGTCGACCTGTGGGCCGCGTGGTGCGGGCCGTGCAGGACCCTCGGCCCCATGCTCGAGGAGGCGGCGACGAAGCGCGCCGGCGCCTTCACGCTTGCGAAGATCGATGTGGACGCCGCCGGCGTCGGCAACGCCCTGCTGCAGGCGGTGCAGTCGCAGAGCATCCCGACGGTCGTGGCCTTCCGCGACGGCCAGCCGGTGAGCATGTTCATCGGCGCGATCCCGCAGACCGAGATCGATCGCTTCCTCGATTCGATCCTGCCGAGCGAGGCGGAGGTCGAGGCGAGGGTGGCCGCCGAGGAGCTCGCCACCGGCGACGTTGCCGAGGCCGAGCAGGGGTTCCGAGAGGCGTTGGACAAGGAGCCGACCAACAAGGACGCCGCGCTCGGGCTTGCGAAGATCTTGCTCGAGCGCGGGTCGATCGACGAGGCGCGGCCGCTGATCATGCCGCACCTGCCCGACCCCGAGGCGGAGCACCTCCACGCCAGGATCGAGGTGGCCGAGTGGGCGACGATGCCGGCGGACGGCAGCCTCGGCCACGCACGTCAGGCCGCCGCGCGCGGTGACTGGCGCATCGCGTTGGACGGCATGATCGCGGCGCTCGCCGACCAACGAGACGACGCCCGGCAAGCCCTGGTGACCTCGTTCGCTGCCCTTGGTGACGACGATCCGCTCGTGCCGGAATACCGCCGCCGGCTCGCCGCCGCGCTGTTCTGAACGCGCATGGAGCCGCACGAGACGATCCAGCGATGGTGGGACGACGACGCGCCGGTCTATGACGACAGCGCCGGCCATGCGATCTCCGACCCCGTCGAGGCCGCGGCATGGCGCCGCGCACTCGAGGTCACGCTTCCCGATCCGGTGTCGCGGATCCTCGACGTCGGCACGGGCACGGGCTCCCTCGCGCTTCTGATCGCGGAGCTGGGACACGCGGTCACGGGCCTCGACCTGTCCGAAGGCATGCTGGAGCGTGCGCGATCGAAGGCCGACGAGGCGGGCGCCGCGATCGTGTTCGTGCACGGCCGCGCCGAGGAACCGCCGCCGGGTCCGTTC
>JBJMLQ010000207.1:0-14820 GCA_045805225.1 Actinomycetota bacterium
CGGCTCGTGCCGATAGTTGCCGACCCCGTAGTGATCCTGGCGCTGGCGGAAGTACAGCGACACGTCCTGGTGGCGGACGATCGGATGCTGCGCCCACGTGTCGCCCCGCAGGCCGGCGAGCTCCGGCACCGGGTCGGTCCACACGAGTTGGTGTTGCACCGCGACGAGCGGGATCGGCACGCCGGCCATCGCGCCGACGGTCGGCCCCCACAGGCCGGCGCAGAGCAGCACACGCTCGCACTCGATCCGGCCGCGGGCGGTCTCGACCGCGTGAACCCGGCTGTCGGTCGTGTCGAAGCCGGTGACGGTGACGCCACCCTCGAAGCGGATGCCGGCGCCCTGCGCGCGCCGCGCGAGCGCTTCGACGATCTTGATGCCCTTGCCCGCGCCGTCGCTCGGGATCCAATACCCGCCGAGCACCGTCGAGGGGTCGAGCAGCGGCGACCGTTCGACGCACTCCGCCGGCGACAGCAACTCCGTGCCGTCGATGCCCCACGAACGCGCGAAGCCCTGCCTGCGTTTCAGCTCTTGCATCCGTTCGGGCGTCGTCGCGAGCTCGAGCCCGCCGACGCCGTACCAGACCGGCTCGCCATCGACGTCGAGCGTGTCGTACAGCGCGACCGAGTCCTGCGCGATGCGACACATCGTGCGCGAACCGTTGGTCTGGAACACGAGCCCGGGCGCGTGCGACGTCGAGCCGCCCGTCGCGAACAACGGGCCCTGGTCGATCACCAGCACGTCGGTCACGGCGAGGTCGGCCAGGTGATACGCAGCGGAGGCGCCGACGATGCCGGCGCCGACGATCACGGTCTGCGCGCGGGCGGGCAGGTCGGCCACGTCACGATGATGCCGCACCGCGTTGCCGACGCAACGCCGGGGTTGCGCGACGGACAACGCTACACGGACGCGGTTCCATACAGGAAGTGCTCGCCGGTGGAACGGACGTCAGCGGTGAACCCAACCTCCGCGAACGCGGCCTCGAGCTCGTGCGGCCGGAAGAACCGCTTCACGATCGTGAAGGCCTGGCCCTCGAGCCGCCGGACGTGCGCGTGGTCGGGGCCGTCGACCACCCGGTCGCTCGACCTCGGCCGGTCCGGACCCCAGCAGTCGTCCACGAACGCGAGCGTGCCGCCGGGCGCGAGCCACCCCCGCACCTTCCCCCAGAACGACGCCCATCGGTCCGGCGGGATGTGCGAGAGGAAGAACCCGCCGAAGATCAGGCCGAACGTCTCGTCCTGCGTCCAGTCGAACAGATCGGCCCGGACGTAGCGCACGCGATCGTCGTCGATCCAGGCGCGGTTCCGCGCGAGCATCGTCGGCGAGGCGTCGACCGCGACCAACGGTTCGGCCCGCGGTGCGAGGAACCGCGTCCACAACCCGTTGCCGCACGCGAGCTCAAGCACGGACCCCTCCGCGGGCAGCGACGAAACGAACCGCTCCAGCTCGCCGGTCTCGCGCTCCCAGTTGCGCGTCCACGCCTCGTCCTCGATGGCGTAGGCGCCTTGGCGGAAGTAGAGCTGCTCGTAGACCGGCGCCCGCGCCTCGTAGTAGCGGATCTGCTCGGAGAGCAGATCCGCGTCGGGGTCGCCGTCGGTCGGCATGCCGCTCAGCCTACGCACGCGTGAGGGGCGGGCCGCTTCGCGGCCCGCCCCTCGCAACGGTCGGTCCTGCAGCGGGTGCGCTACCCGGCCGGCGACGGTGACGGGTTCGCCACCGGGCTTCCGTTCTGAGCCGCCATGCCGGCGTCTACCCACGGTTGCCACGTCGACTGGTTCGCGTCGACCCACTTCTGCGCCGCAGCCTGTGGATCCATCCCATCGTGGATGTCCGCCGCGACGCTGTTCTGCTCGTCGTTCGTCCACTGCATCGCCGAGAGGAACGCGAACGCAGCGGGCGCCTTCGTGGCGAGCTGATCGCTGAATGCCTTGTACAGGTGGTCCGTCGGGTATGCGCACGCGTAGGCGGATGGATCGTTCGCCGCAGCGTCGGTGCATGCCGGCGTGACCTTCGGCAGTTGCATCATCGTCAGCTGATACTTCGCCTGTGCCCAATGGGGCGTCCAGAAGTACAGCAGGATGGGCTTCTGCGCGGAGTACGCCGTATCGAGCTCGGTCAGCTCGGCCGATTCCGATCCGGAGTAGACGGCCTTCATGTTGAGCCCGAGGTTGTCCGCGATCGCCTGATCAAAGGTCACGTAGCTCGGGTCGCCGTCAAGGATCTGGCCGGCGCTCCCGGAGTCCGCGGTCTGGAACATCTGCCAGTCCTGCTTCAGCCCTTCCCAGGTCTTCAGCTCGGGGTGATCCTGCAGCAGGTACGTGGGGAACCACCAGCCGATCTGTCCGGTGACCCCGAGCAATCCACCATCGACCACCCCGTTGCCGTTCGCGATGTAGTTCTTGTAGTCGTCGGCGTGTCCGGACGGCCACACCTCCATGGTCGCGTCCAGGTCGCCGGTCGACAGCGCCTTGAACTGCGCGAACTCGTTCACGTGCTGGTCGCTGAAGGAATACCCGAGCTGGTTCTTCAGCAGATACTCCGCGATCGCAACGTTGGCCGTCGAGCCGTCCCACGGGTTGATCGCGAAGTTGACCGTCGTGCCCGAGTTGTCGGGCACCGAGCCGCCGCTCGCACCCGACGAGCTGCTCGACACATCGCTGCACGCAACGGCAACGAGGGCGAGCGAGACGGCGGCGCAACTGAAGACCGCCCGTCTGCGAGACCTCATACTTCCCCCTTCCCTGCCGGGATCACTCCCGGGATCTCTTCTCCTCCTACTTCTACGGCCGCACGGCGCGCTCGGGACGTCCCGAAGAACCATCCGATCGCGTGCGGCCCGCCGATCGGCCGCCCGCCGGGCTGGCCCATCGCCTGCGTGATGCGGTCGATGACGACCGCGAGCAGCAGGATGCAGAGGCCCGCAACCATCGCCGTGCCGAAGTCGTGCGACAGCCCGTTGATGACGTCGTAGCCGAGACCGGCCCCGCCGACGAGGCCCGCGATGATCACGACCGACAGCACCATCATGATGGTCTGGTTGACGCCGAGCATGATCGACGGCTTCGCGAGCGGCAGCTGCACCTTGCGCAGGAGCTGCCCGTCGTCCGCGCCGAACGACACGGCGGCCTCCACGCGATCGTGGGGCACTTGTCTGATCCCGAGATCCGTCAGACGGATGCACGGTGGGAGCGCGTAGATGAGCGCCGCGATGATCCCGGGGATCGGGCCGACGTGGAACAGGGCGATGACGGGAACGAGGTAGACGAACTGTGGCAGCGTCTGCATGCCGTCCAGGATCGGCTTGAGCGCGCGCTGGACACGATCGTTGCGCGCCGACCAGATGCCGACCGGGATCCCGATCGCGACGCTGAAGACGACACCCACGATGACCTGCGCCAGGGTCACCATCGCGTCGTCCCAGAGACCCAGGAACCCGATCGCGGCGATGCAGACGAACGACACGAGGGCGAGTGTCCACCGCCGCGCCGCCGCGTAGGCCGCCGCCGCGGCCCCGAAGCAGACCATCCACCACGGCATCGCCTTCAACAGGTCCGTGAGCGGCGTCAACACCCGGATCGTCGCCACGTCGGACAGGCTCCTCGTGTACTGACCGATACCGCGGATCACGGACTGATCGACGCGGTCGAACGTCGGCGCGATCGAGACCACATAGGTGCTGGGGAATTCCTGCTGCCGGAGAACCTGCCTGCCGATGACGACGGCCAGCACGACGACGACGCCGAGCACCACGAGCAGCATCCGACGGGAGATCCTCCAGCCGAAGATCTCCGCGGAGGTCGACCCGCGCCGCGTCCGCTCCGCCTCGCTCCACCCGAAGGTGACCCGGTCCAACACGATCGCCATCGCGACGAGCGCGATCCCTGCTGCCAGGGCAGCGCCGACGTGCAGTCCCTCCAGCGCGAGGAGCACCTTGAGGCCCAACCCCGGGTACCCGACCGTGGCGGCGATCACGATGATGCCGAGCGCCATCATGATGGTCTGGTTGACGCCGACCATGATGGCCGGCTTCGCCAACGGGAGCTGCACCTTGCGCAGGAGCTGCCGCTTCGTGACGCCGAACGCGAGGCCCGCCTCGATCGCATCGTTCGGCACCTGCCGGATCCCGAGACTCGTCAACCGGATCGCCGGCGGGAGCGCGAAGATCACCGTCGCGACCATCGCCGTGGTCGTCCCGATGTTGAACAGCAACAGCACGATGATGATGTAGGAGAACGCGGGCACCGTCTGCATCGCGTCAAGGACCGGGCGGAGCCCCTTTTCAAGCGCAGGGTGGCGCGCGCACAGGATGCCGACGGGGATCCCGATCGCGAGCGCAACCGTCACCGACACGAGGATCAGCGACAGCGTCGCGAGGCTGTCCGCCCAGAATCCGAGCAGCGCGATCAGGCCGAACCCGACACCCGCGAGCACCGCTTTGCGCCACCCCGCCACGTATCCCGCGACCGCGACGATCAGGGCGAGCAACCCGATCCACGTCAAGCGGGCGAGACCCTTCGTCAGCTGGTCGACCGTCTTGTTGATCGCGTTCTTGATCGGCACGAAGAAGTCCACGAACACGGGGTTGGTGCGCTGATGCGTGGTCACCCAGTCGTTGGCATGGTTGAGCGGCTTGACCGCATCGAACACCAGCCGTTCGGGGAAGCCGCTCGGGAACAGCGCGATCCCGGCGGCGATGATCGCGACGATCGCCGCGGACCAGATCGCACGCCGACGCCACGGATGCTCCGCCTGGCGGACCGTCCCAGCTCCGGCAGAAAGTTCGAGCAGGCGCTCGTCGTCACGGACGATCGCCACTAGCGCGCCTCGATCATGGCCTCGAGCACGGCGGTCCGGTCGACGACGCCGACCTGCTGGTCGCCGTCGACCACGCGGTACGCGCGGTGCTCGTTGACCACGCGGGGCAGGAGATCCTGCACGATGGTCGCGGCGGCGACGTCGCCCGCGTACTCGCCGTCGCCGTTGGCGCTTCGCATGATCGACCGCACCGTCAGGACGTGCGCGCGCGGCACGTCACGCGTGAAGTCCGCGACGTAATCGTCGGCCGGGTGCGCGACGACCTCCTCCGGCGTCCCCACCTGAACGAACTTGCCGTCCTTCATGATCGCGATCCGGTCGCCGAGCTTCAGCGCCTCGGCCAGGTCGTGGGTGATGAAGATCATGGTCTTACGCACATCGCGCTGCAGTCGGATCACCTCGTCCTGCATGTCGCGGCGGATCAACGGGTCGAGCGCGCTGAACGGCTCGTCGAACAGCATGATCTCGGGGTCCGTCGCGAGGGCGCGCGCCAGCCCGACGCGCTGTTGCATGCCGCCGGAAAGCTCGTCCGGATACGAGTTGCCCCACCCACCGAGGCCGACCGTCTCGAGCACTTCGTTGGCCTTCGCCTCACGCGATTCCTTCTCGATGCCGCGGATCTCGAGCCCGAACGCGACGTTGTCGACGATCCGCCGATGCGGCAGCAGCCCGAAGTGCTGGAAGACCATCGAGATCTTCGTGCGTCGCACCTCGCGCAACCGGTCCTCGTCGAGCTTCATGATGTCGTCGCCGTCGACCAGGACCTCGCCCGCCGTCGGGTCGTGGATCCGGTTCAGCATCCGAACCAGGGTCGACTTCCCCGACCCGGACAGGCCCATCACCACGAAAACCTCGCCCTCGGAGACGTCGAACGAGACGTCGCGCACGGCGGCGACACAGCCGGTCTTCTCCAGCAGCTCGCCGCGCGGGAGGTCGGCCGTGGGGGTGCCGACGATCTTGTCGGCATCGGGGCCGTAGATCTTCCAGACGTTGCGGCATGACACCGTGGCCTGCGCGTCGTCGCTCACGTGACCCCCTCACCTCGAGCCGACCGGGCGATGGTGGGCCACCGGCGCCAAAGCTGCAACACGGCAGTTGCCGAGTGGACAACGCCCGGCGCGCAGGGCGCGCCACCCTCGTGGCACACTCCGGAGAACGAGGGGGGTGCATCACGTGACCGAGACGTTCGACTTCGTGATCATCGGTGGCGGGTCGGCGGGCAGCTGCCTCGGCAACCGACTCTCGTCGGACCGTGGGAACCGCGTTCTAGTCCTCGAAGCGGGCCGATCCGACTACCCGTGGGACCTCTTCATCCACATGCCGGCGGCGCTCGCGTTCCCGATCGGCAGCCGGTTCTACGACTGGAAGTACGAGTCAGAGCCCGAGCCGTTCATGAACGGACGGCGCATCTACCACGCCCGCGGCAAGGTGCTCGGCGGTTCCTCGAGCATCAACGGGATGATCTTCCAGCGTGGCAACCCGCTCGACTACGAACGGTGGGGCGCCGACGCGGGCATGGAGACCTGGGACTACGCGCACTGCCTGCCGTACTTCAAGCGGATGGAAACGTGCCTCGCCGCCGACCGCGACGATCCCTGGCGAGGCCACTCCGGCCCGCTCGTCCTCGAACGGGGCCCGGCGACCAACCCGTTGTTCGGTGCGTTCTTCGAGGCGTGCCGCCAGGCCGGCTACCACCTGACCGACGACGTGAACGGCTTCCGCCAGGAGGGGTTCGCCCCGTTCGACCGAAACGTCCACGACGGCAAGCGCCTGTCGGCCGCGCGCGCCTACCTGCATCCCGTGATGCACCGCAAGAACCTCGAGGTTCGCACCCGCGCGTTCGTCACGAAGATCCTGTTCGAGGGCTCGCGCGCGGTCGGCGTCGAGTACACGACCGGTCGCGGCGCCACGCCGCACCGCATCCGTGCCGGCGAGATCGTCCTGAGCGGCGGCGCGATCAACTCGCCGCAGACGTTGATGCTGTCCGGGATCGGCCCCGCCGCCCACCTCAAGGAACACGGGATCGACGTGGTCGCCGACCTCCCCGGCGTCGGCGAGAACCTCCAGGACCACCTCGAGGTCTACGTCCAGTACGCGTGCACCCAACCGGTGAGCGTCGCGCCCTACATGAAGATGTGGCGCCGCCCGTTCGTCGGCGCCGAGTGGCTCTTCTTCAAGAAGGGCCCCGGCGCGACGAATCACTTCGAAGCCGGCGGGTTCGCGCGGAGCAACGACGACGTCGCCTACCCCAACCTGATGTTCCACTTCCTGCCGATCGCGATCCGCTACGACGGCTCCGCGCCCGCGAGCGACCACGGCTACCAGGTGCACATCGGCCCGATGTACTCCGACGCGCGCGGCACGATCCAGCTGAAGAGCGCCGACCCGCGCGTGCACCCGGCGATGACGTTCAATTACCTGTCGACCGACCAGGACCGCCGCGAGTGGGTCGAAGGCATCCACGTCGCGCGCGACATCCTGAACCAGCCGGCGATGGCGCCGTTCAACGGCGGCGAGATCTCACCGGGGCCGAGCGTGTCGACGGACGACGAGATCCTCGAGTGGGTCAAGCGTGACGGCGAAACCGCCTTGCACCCGTCGTGCACCGCCAAGATGGGCGTCGGCGAGATGGCCGTGATCGATCCCACGACGATGGGCGTGCACGGCGTCGAGGGCCTGCGGGTCGTCGATGCGAGCGTCTTCCCGTACGTCACGAACGGCAACATCTACGCGCCGGTGATGATGACCGCCGAGAAGGCCGCAGACCTGATCTTGGGGAACACGCCGCTCGAGCCCGACGTCGAGCCGTTCTACCGGCACACCGCCTGAGACGTCAGACCGAGTCGTCAGACGTTCGGACGGAGCCCGGCCTCGGCCTCCATCGAGAGCCGCTCGGCGAGCATGGCCTCCAGGTTCGACCCCTCCAGCGGCTTCGCGAAGTAGTAGCCCTGCCCGAGCGAGCAGTGCAGCTCCATCAGGCGTTCGAGCTGGTCGAGCCGCTCGATCCCCTCGGCGACGGGCGTCAGGTTCAAGATGCCCGCGAGCTCGATCACGGCGGCCGTGAGCGCCGAGGACTCGCCGTCCTCCGAGACGCCGTCGATGAACGACTTGTCCACCTTCAAGATGTCGACGGGGAACCGGCGTACGTAGTTCAGCGACGAGTAGCCGGTCCCGAAGTCGTCGATCGCGATCTGCACGCCGAGGCTCTTGAGCTCGGTGAGCCGCGCGATCGAGAGCTCCATGTCGGCCATCATCACCGACTCGGTGATCTCGATGATCAGGGTGCTCGGGTCCAGGCCGGTCTCGGAAACGATCCCGCGGATGTCGTCGATGATCTCGGCGCGCGCCAGCTGTTTCGCCGACAGGTTGACCGCCATGTGCAGCCGAGGCTCGGTCGGGAACCGCTCGTGCAGCATCGCGCCGTAGCGGCACGCCGCCTCGAGCACCCACCGCCCGATCGGCACGATCAAGCCGGTCTCTTCCGCCAGCGGGATGAAGTCCAGCGGCGGGATCAGACCGCGCTCGGGGTGGTTCCACCGGATCAGCGCCTCCACGCCCGAGATGCGGCCGGTCTCGAGCTCGATCACCGGCTGGTAGTTCAGGATGAATTCGTCGTGCTCGAGGGCGCGCTGGAGGTCAGCCTTGAGCTCTAGGCGGCGCAGCGCCGTCTCGTGCATCGCCGGCTCGAACATCTGATACCGGTTCTTGCCCTGCTCCTTGGCCATGTACATCGCGACGTCGGCGTTGCGCATCAACGCCTCGACGCCGTCGATCTCGTTGTCCTGCGGCTGCGCGACCGCGATCCCGATGCTCGCCCGAACGAACACCTCTTTGTCCTCGAGGTGGAACGGCGCGTCGAGCGCCCGGATCAGCCGCTCGGCCACGTCGGCGGCGCCGATGGGGTCGCCGCTGTCCTCGAGCAGCACCGCGAACTCGTCGCCACCCAGACGCGCGGCGGTGTCGGGAGCTCGAAGGACGTGGCGGATCCGTTCGCCCACCTCGCCGAGCAGCACGTCGCCGGCCGCGTGCCCGAGCGAGTCGTTGATCGTCTTGAAGTCGTCGAGGTCCATGAACAGGACCGAGACCGGAAGCTGATCGCGCTCCTGCCGCTCGAGGGAGTGGGTCACGCGATCGGCGAACAGGACCCGGTTCGCCAGGCCGGTCAGCGAGTCGTGGAACGCCTGGTGCGACAGCTGCTCCTCGAACGCCTTGCGCTCGCTGACGTCGCGGGTCGTGAGCACGATCCCGCGGACGTTGGCGTCGTGGAGCAGGTTCGTGCGCAGCGTCTCCGCATGGATCATGCTGCCGTCGCGCCGGCGGATCCGGAACTCGAGCGTCGCGACCCCGTCGTCGCCCTCGCCCCCGCCGGTCAGGAACGAGTGCGCGCGGGTCTTGTCCTCGTCGTGCACGAGGTCGAGGAACCGCGTGCCCTCGAGGTCTCCGCTCGTGTAGCCGAGCGTCCGCAACGAGGACGGGCTGACGTACGTGATCGTCGTGTCGATCTCCACGAGCGTGACGACGTCGCTCGCGTTGCGCACGAGCGAGGCGAACCGCGCCTCGCTCTGCTTCAACAACAACTCCTCGGTCAGCGTCGCGCTCTCGAGCGCGAGGGCGGCCTGGGCGGACAAGGCCTCAACCGTTCGCGTGGTCGCAGGCGCGACCGCGTCGCCCGGCACCGCGACGACCATGACGGCGTACAGCGAGTCGCGCACGATCAACGGCGCGATCAGCGCGGTGCTCTCGACATCCAGGAGGCCCAGCTGCTCTCTGTGGACCGCGTCGGCGGTCGTCAGGTGGTACGGCTCCCCGGACTCCAGCCGCGAACGCTTGGATCGGTCCAAGTCCTCGTACGCGACGGTCACCCCGAGCACGTCCGGCCCGCCCTCAGCGGCGACCACCCGGAGCTCGCTCTCGTCCAGCGTCAGGAACCGCACGACGGAACGATCTCCGGCCGCGGTACCGACCGCCTGGAGGGTCGCCTCGAAGATCTGCTCGCGGCTCGTCGCCGTCACGAGCGCCGACCCGGCCTCGCGCAGCGCCCGCTCGCGAAGGGTCGACTGCGCCTGCTGGCGGACCAGCCCGCCCATCCGCACGACCGCGAGGATGAACAGGACGATCGTCGCCGACAGCACCACCGTGAGGTCTGTCTCCTGGCCTCGCGCCGCCGCGACCGCCTGGGTCGCCGGGGCGAGAAGGCAGGCGCCGGCCAGCAACGCGAGGCGCACGACGCTCACCGGGGCGTCGACCTCCGGCTGGCGGTCCGACACCGTTCGCATCGAGGGGTGCAGCGCCGCCGCGCCGAGCAAGATGTAGAAGCACGCCCACCCTGCCTCGAGCGGACCGCTGCCGGGCACATACCCCTGGTGCAAGAGCAGCCATCCGTAGATCGCGTCGGTGACGAACAACGCCGCGACGGCGACGCCCAGCAGATAGAAGCTGACGGGCTTGCGGCCGCCGCCGGCGAACAGCCGCGCGGTCACTGCTATCAGCAGCAGGTCCATCAGCGGGTACGCCATCGCCGTGGCCTTCTCCAGCCACAGAAGGGTGCTGTCGTACACGTACGGCGAGATCAGGAACACCCACGAGACCACGCCGATGCCGATCGCGATCATCGCGGCGTCGATCAGGCCGCCGCGGTCGCGGCCGGCGCTCCGCCGCCGCACGATCAGCAGGATGCCGGCGATCAAACAGGGGTAGACGGCCAGATACAGCGCGTCACTGATCGCGGGGTACGGAAGCTCAGTGCCGAAGAACTTCTCGTAGTTGTAGGAGATCACGTCACCAGCGACGAAGAAGACCTGCCCCAGGGCGAACAGGATCCACGGCGCCTTGTGCTGGGGGCGGTGGATCGCGACGCCGATGAGGATCGCGGCCGCGGCCGATCCACCGATCACGTGGAAGATCCACACCGTCTGGCCCGACGCGTAGTAGCCCACTGTGGTGGCCAGCGCGGCGGCGACGTACAGAAGCCAGATCCGTCCTCTCACGACGTATTCCATCGGCACGCCGGAGGGGGGTCTGGAGTCCTAGAGAGAAGTCCGATATCTGCTTCGTCGGAACGTTTCTGAGGGGCGCTAGAGGTGGAGATCGCGGGCCCGCAGCCGGAACCGCTCCCGCACGGAGGTCAGCACGTCGATCAGGTGGTCGACCTCTTCGTCGGTGTTGGCGGCCGTCACCTGCACGCGGAAACCGACCTCGTTCTTCGGGACCAGGGGGTAGGCCGCCATCGTCACGTAGATGCCGTGGTCGAACAGGAACCGGCCGACCTCGTCGATCTCGTCGTGATCGGCGAGGGGGATCTCGATGATGGGGTAGCCGGAAACGTTCGGCGTCCAGATCTCCAGGGCATCCAGCGCCTGCAAGACCCGGTGGGTCTTGTCCCACAGATCGCGCCGATACAGGTCGCCGCGCGTCCGGTTGACTTCCAGGCCGGCCAGTGTCGTCGCGAGCGAGGCGACCGGCGACGGACCCGAGAAGAGGTACGGCGGGGCGAGCACCTTCAACGCTTCCTTCAGCTTCGTCGGCAGCGCCAGGAACGCGAGCAGCGACGAGTACGCCTTCGAGAACCCCGCGACCATCACCACGTTGTCGTAGGGAACGTCGTGATGGCGCATGATGCTGTTGCCCAGGTGTCCGTACTCCGAGGTCTCGTCGGGCGTGCGCTCGCCGATCACCCCGAAGCCGTGGGCGTCGTCGATGTAGAGCAACGCGTCGTAGGCCACCGCGAGCTGCTGGAACCGGGCCACGTCCGGCGCGTTGCCGGTCATCGAGTTGACCCCGTCCATGGCGACGATGCGGGGGGCGCCGGGGTTCTCGCGCAAGAGCTGCTCGAGGTGTTCGTGGTCGTCGTGGCGGAACCGAACGACGGTGGCGCCTCGTCCCGCGGCGAGCATCGCGCCGTCGAAGATGGTCTTGTGCGCGCGGCTGTCGAGGAAGATCGTGCCCTCGCCGGCGAGCACCGGGATCACCGACATGTGGATATGCGTGATCGTGGCGAGCAGCAGCACGTCCTCGCAGCCCAGCAGCTCGGTCATCTGCTCTTCGATCTCGATGTAGGGCTTGGGGCTCCCGAGCAACCGCGACCACGAGGGGTGCGTGCCCCACCGAGCGATGTACTCGGGCACCGCGGCGATGACCTCCGGGTCGAAGTCCAGTCCGAGGTAGTTGCACGACGCGAAGTCCGACAGCCAGTGGTCGCCGATCCTGATCCGGCGACCGACCTGCTCGTCGATCACCGCGTCCATCATGGGATGGGTGCTGGTGAGGCGCGTCAGGTCCGAGACCGCGGCCACCCATCGGTCCAACCATCCATCGCTGGCGCGGCGACGATCCGCAGTCGATGCCTGCAGCGCCAGCGCGTCCGCCGACGGGGCGGAGGCATGGTTGGCGGGGGCATCACGAAGTGCCATACCCGGCGCTTCGGCCGTGGGGCTCGGCCGCTTGAGCGACGCGGTGACAACCACCCGTCTTCGGGTAGCCGGCGCGCCACCTACCCGAGGCCGAGCAACAGCAGGCCGACCACGACGACGACGACGCCCACGTACTGGTTGAACACCAGCCGCTCGTGCAGGAACGCGACCGACAACGCGACGGCGATCATCGGGAAGATAGCGCTCGCCGCGAGCACGACCGACAGGTACCCCTGCGTCGCGCCTGCGGAGTACGACGCGACGCCCATCAGGTCGAACGCGCCGGCAACCGCCGCCGCCACGTACGCGATCGCGGTCGCGCCCGCGATCTTGTGGAAGGTCTTGCGGCGCGCGACGAGCAGCGGCAGATAGGCGAGGCACAGCACCACCCGGGTCGTGAACAGGGTCGCGACCCAGTCGTGGGAATCCCTGGCGATCACGCCGAGGATGAGCCCGGCGACGCCGAACCCGACCGCCGAGCCGACGGCCCACCACAGCCCGGGTGGCCGCTCGTGCAGGCCGGCGCGCAGTAGCGGCAGGTTCGCCGACACGAGGAACACGCCGCCGATCGTGATCAACCCTCCGAGGATCGAGACCGGTCCGGGCTGCTCATTGAGCAGGAGCACCGCGAGCGAGAACCCGACCACCGCGTAGCCCGCGCCGACCGGCGACACCACCGCGACCGGCCCGAGCTCGAGCGCCCGGTAGTGCACCGAATACGCGATCATCGCGATGACGCCGTTCGCGATCAGGAACCACACGAGGCCGTGCATGGCGGCGAGCCCGCCGCCGTGGGCAAAGAACAGGGCGGTCGCGCCGATGATGCCGACGAGCTGGCTGACGGCGAGGGCCGGCAGCGACCCCATCCGCCGGCCGGCCACCGCGCCGAGGAAGTCGGTCGTGCCCCAGCCGATCGCGGCGAGGAGCCCGAAGATCACGCGGGCGGCTTCGCTTCGGCCAGCGCGTCGACGGCGACGGCGCCGCGAGGGCCGACCAACAACGGGTTGGCCTCGAGCGACGTGAGGCGGTCGCGCAGGTCGTGAGCCGCGCGGGCGATCGATGCCACCGCGCGCGCGAGCGCGCCGAGGTCGTGCTCCTCGGCGTCCAGCCCGCACCGCTCCGCTTGCGTCTCCACGTAGGCCCGGGCTTGTGCGGTGGTCAGTGGCGCCGCGACGAACGTCGCGGCGCCCGCCTCGGCGAGCGCGCCTCCCAGGCGGATCGTGATCGTCGCGCCGAACTGCTCGTCGACGATGGCGCCGACCAACACCTCGTGGCCGTGCACCATCTCCTGGACCAGCACCTTGGGCGCGTTCGCGCCGGCCCGCCCGGCCGCCGCGAGCACCTCCGCCGCCGCCACCTCGACCTCGGCTTGGCCGCGCAGCCCGAGCCGGACGCCACCGAGCTTCGCCTTGTGCGGCAGCTCGGGCGCCAGCGCCTTGACGGCCACAGCCGCGCGGATCTTCGCCGCGGCCGCAGCCGCCTTGGCCGGCGTCGCGACGACGGCCTCCTTCGGCCTGCGGACGCCGTACAGCTCGAGCACCGCCGCCGCGGTCGCCTCGTCCACCGGCCCCGACGCGCCACGCAACACGCGGAGCGCCTTGCCGCGGTTCTCGTGCGGCGGCAGCGGTGGCACGGCGCGCACCCGCACCCGCTGGTACTCGAGCACCGCCGCGATCGCGTTCGCCGACGCGCGGTGACCTTGCAGGAACGGCAGCTGCTTCCACTTCTTCGTGAAGGCCTTGGCCTCGTCGGTGTACGCGAGGGGACTCATACAGACCGAGACGAACGCGACGCCGGTCGCGCGCTGCAGCTCGATCGCCTTGGTGAGCACCGGGTCGGCCCAGGGGGTCTCGCCCTCGAGCCTGGGCGGGAACGCGTCGAACGCGACGAGCCCGACGCCCGGGTCGTTCGCGAGCGCTGCGAGCGCGTCGACGAACATGTCCGTCTCGACCGCGGCCTGGCCCGTCACGTCCAACGGATTGTTCTGCGACGCGAACGATGGCAGCGCCTTGCGCAGCGCCTTCTTCGTCGGCGTCGTGAACTCGGGCAGCGGCAGCTCGGCCGAGCCGGCGGCCTCGGCGAACAGCGTGCACGCCCCGCCGGACTGCAGCGCCGCGGCCACGCCATCGGTCCGCAGCTTCTTCACGTGGGACAACAGCAGCGCGGTCTCGAACATCGTCACCGGGTCCTCGACCAGCACGACCCCGTGACCGCGGAGCCACGCGTCGCGCAGGCCGGTGTTGCCGGCCAGCGCCCCGGTGTGCGCGATGATCGAGCGCAGTGCGGCCTCCGACCGGCCCTCGGGCGCACAGATCACGACGGGCTTCCGCGCCGCGAGCAGCGCGTCGAGCCCCCGGCCGATCCCGTCGACGTCCCGCATCGTCTCGATGTAGCTCGTGACGACCTTGGTCTTGGCGTCGCCCGCCGCCCAGGTCAAGAGATCGCCGAGCCCGAGCACCGCCTCGTTCCCGACGCCGAGGATGATCCGCAGGCCCACGGCACGGTCCGACGCGATCTGGTTCATCGTCCAGGCGACCGTGCCGGACTGCGAGATGACGCTGATGCCGCCCTTGACCGGATCGGCGGGCGGCGTCGTGCC
>JBJMLQ010000208.1:0-10884 GCA_045805225.1 Actinomycetota bacterium
CCGCTACAACCGCGCCGCCGAACTCCTGGCGAACGCGCCCGCTGGGTCGATCACGATGGACACGCTCCAGGGGTTCCTACAGGACCACGAGAACGCGCCCGACTCGCTCTGCCGGCACGAGGCCGAGGGCCGCGAGACGGTCACGGCCTTCTGGTCCGTGGCCGATGTCACCGACGGAACCATCCGCTTCGGTCGCGGCAATCCGTGCGACTCGGTGCTGCAGGAGTTCCGCTTCTCGAGCTGACCGTCAGCTGGTTGCCTCGCGCAGCCGCTCGACGATCACGAGATCGTCTTCCTGTTCGGCGAGCGCCAACGCCGTCTGGCCGGCGTCGTTCGCGGCCGCCGGATCGGCACCGGCGTCCAGCAGCAGCTCGACGCTTGCGAGATCGCCGTTGGCGGCGGCCGAGTGCAGCGGCGTATAGCCGTGCCGCTGCCGGTTGTTGGGGTCGGCGCCGGCCTCGAGGAGCACGCGCACGACGCCCGCGTGCGAACCCGAGGCGCCGGCGTGTAACGGCGTCCCCGTCATCCACCCGGTCCCGTTGCGGTCGACGGTCGCGCCCCGCGCGAGGAGCAGCCGTACCGCGTCGGTCTGTCCGAAGAACGCCGCCAGGTGCAGCGCGCTGAACCCGTCGCCGCTCATCGCGTCGACGAGTTCCGCGTCCTCCGCGAGGAGTTCGGTCAGCCGGTCGAGATCGCCGAAGGCGGCCGCCTCGAACACGTTCAGCCGGTCGACGTGGGGACGAACGGCCTCGACCATCCCCCTATCCATCCGATAGCGGGCGCGGAGCAACGGCGAGACGCCCTCGTCGTCGCGCTCGGCCGCCAGCCACGGCTGCTCGCCGAGCAGGGCGCGGACCGCTGCGACGTCGCCTGCGCCGATCAGCCCGAAGACGTCGTCATGGGTGCTTGCCATCGCGCCATCCTCTCAGTAGGCTCTGTATTTGCTTAGGCTAAACAACTACAGCGTCGATCGACCCGCATGACCGCCTCGAAGCGGACTTCCCCAACGCGAGAGGTGCAGGACGTCGCCGACCGGCTCCACTCGGCGGCCCTGCACCTCTTGCGTCGCCTGCGCATCGAGGACGACGTCCTGGGCGTCTCCCCTCCCCGGCTCTCGGCGCTCTCCGTCGTCGTGTTCGCCGGACCGCTCGCGATCGGCGCTCTGGCTGCCGCAGAGGGCGTCGCCGCACCCACCATGACCCGCCTCGTGGACGGCCTCGAGCGCGACGGTTTCGTTCGCCGGCGCCGCGATCCCGCCGACGCGCGCGGCGTGCTCGTCGAGGCGACAACGGCGGGCAGGCGAACCCTCGCGCGCGGCCGCGCACAACGGGTTCAGACGCTCGCCACCGGGCTGGCGTCGCTCACGGCCGACGAACTCGCCGCGATCCGACGCGGCGCCGAGCTGATCGAGCGCGTCAGCCGCGGACGGGCCGAGACATAAGCGGAGCGCGAGCCGCTAGCCCACCCACGGGGGCACCACCACGCTGCCGTCGTCGGCTCGGAAGAGCTTCGTGTGCGCGAGCATCGTCACGACGATCGACACGCCCGCGTCACCGGCGCTGAGCCAGTGCACCGCCTCCGGTGGAACGACGACCGCGTCTCCGACGGCGACCTCGCTCGTGTCGTCGCCGATGTGCATCGTCGCCGACCCCGCCGTCACGGTGAACACATCGAAATGATCGTGGTGGTGCGCCGGCAGTGACCCGCCGGCCGGCAGGTCGATCCGGAACAACGCCGTCTCGTCGGAACCGCGGGCAGGTGCGGCAAGCGACGTGATCGCGTTGCCGCCGAGCTCGAAGGTCGGATGGTCGGCGGCGCGTTCGATCGGCATGTCGGCTCCTTCCGCGGCTGGGGCGGCATCATCGCACCCGCCCGCGCGAGCGCCCACCGGCCGCCGCCCGGCCTGCGGTAGGCTTCCGGCCCCACGGAGCAACCCCTGAGGAGGTGCCCGATGTTGGTCGGCGACATCATGCGAGGCGACGTGAAGACCGCTGATGCGGGCGACACGTTCGCCGACGTGGCCAAGCAGATGCGCGCGAACGGGATCTCGTCGGTGGTGGTCCTCGCGAAGGACGGCGCGCTCGCCGGCATCGTCACGGAGCGCGACATCGTGAACCTCGTCGCCGCCGGCGGCGACCCGCATTCCGTGGAGGTCGCCCACGGCATGACCCGCCGGCATCTCGAGACGATCGGTCCCAAGGCCGACATCGCGGAGGCAGCCGAGCAGATGGTGTCCCTCAACATCCGGCACCTGCCGGTCCTCGACAAGGACCGCGTCGTCGGCATCCTGTCGATCCGCGACCTGACGAAGTGGGCGGCCGAAGAGCTCGCCGGCGGCCACGAGATGCCCGACATCGCCCGTTCGCAGACCGCGCTGAAGGCGGCGAGCGAGCTTCAGAAGCAGCGCCAGCTCAGCTGAGTTCGTCCAGGACGTCGAGCAGCTGCTGCAGCTCCTCGATCGCGACGTCGGGCTCCGCCAGCTGCTCGGGTGTCGGATCGTCCGGCGCCTCGCCGCGCAAGAGCCAGACCGTGCGCATGCCGGCGGCGCGGGCCGGACGCATGTCGTAGTCCAGGCGATCTCCGACCATCACGGTTCGCGCCCCGTCGACACCCGCGAGCTCGAGCGTCCGCCGGAACAGGGCGGGATCCGGCTTGTGCAGCCCGAGATCGTCCGAGACGCCCCAGACCTCGAAGAACGGCACCAACCCGTCGCGTTGCATCGCGGCGCGGATCTGCGACGGTTGGTTGGCGATGACGCCGAGCCGATAGCCGCCGTCGCGCAGGTTCGTGAGCGTCGGCACGACGTCGGCGTGCAGCGCCGAGGGCGGGTACTGCCAGTAGCGCGCCGCGCGCGATCCCACGTTGCGGACGTCGGCCTCCGGACCAAGGAACGTCTTCGCGAGGTGCACACGGAAGGATCGATCCTGTGAGGCGCGGCAGGCCGCATACTCGGTGTCGAACGCGGCGTCCGTGAACGTCGCGCCGGACTCCCGAAGCGCTCGCCGCCAAGCCTCCGCGTACACGCGATCGTCGTAGAGCACGCCGCCGATGTCGAGGAAGACGTGATCGATGTCCCCGGGCACGCGGGGATAGTAACGGCCGACCCCAGCCGCTCAGGCAAGCGCGTACAGGCCGATGGCCGCGGCGGCCGCGACGTTCAGCGAGTCGATCTCATGATGCATCGGGATGCGAGCCGCGATGTCGGCGGCGTCGAGCCATCGGCGCGAGACGCCCGGGCCCTCGCTGCCCACGAGCAATGCCCGGCGCGACAGCAGCTCGACCGACCCGATCTCGACCGATCCCGACGGCGTGAGCGCGATGACGGTGAAGCCCGCGCGATGCAGCAGGTCGATGCCCGTCCGATGCGCGACCCTCGTCCACGGCACCGAGAAGACGGCGCCCATCGACGTGCGAACCGCGCGACGGTACAACGGGTCCCCGCACCGCGCCGACAGGACGACCGCGTCCCAGCCGAGCGCCGCCGCGGCACGGAAGATCGCGCCGACGTTCGTCGTATCGACCAGGTCCTCGAGGACGACCACGCGCGCCGCGCCGGCGAGGAGCGCTTCTGGATCCGGCACCGGCCGGCGCGAGAAGCTCGCCAACGCGCCCCGATGCACCGGGAAGCCGGTGGTCGACTCGAGCACCCGGTCGGACACGACATAGGCGGTGACATCGAGGTCGGCGAGCTCCACGAGCATCCGCTCCGTCGCGAGGACCGCACGCGGCTCGTAGCCCCCGGCGAGCGCTCGCCGGATCGTCAGCGCGCCCTCGGCAAGGAAGAACCCCTCGGCCGGCTCGCGCGCGGCGCGCATCGACGTGTCGCGAAGGTTCAGGAACGGCGACAGCCGAGGGTCGCCCGGATCGTCGACCGCGACGCGGCGCATCAGGCCGGCGCGCGCGACCGGAGCTCGTCGACGAGCTCGACGGGCGTCGTCTCGGCGCCGAGTCGATAGCCGTACCGAGCGCCGTGGCAATCGGATGCGCCCGTCGGCACGAGGTCGAGGCCTTCCGCAAGCGCACGGTAGTGCGCCCGCTGCGCCGGGTCGTGATCGGGATGATCCACCTCGAGCCCGCCCATACCGGCGGCGGCCATCTCCTCGATCAGCTCGTCGGGCACCGCGCCGTTGCCCTTCCACATCGCGGGGTGCGCGAGCACACAGACGCCGCCGGCCCCGCGGATCAAGGCGAGCGCGTCCATCGGCGCGAGCGCGTGCTTCGGCACGTAGGCCGGTCCCCCGTCGGAGATGAACCGATCGAACGCGTCCTTCTCGGTCGGAACGATCCCCGCCTCGACCATCGCCTGCGCGATGTGGGGGCGTGCCACGAGCTCGTCTCCGGCGATCGCACGCACGCGGTCGAAGGAGATGTCGTAGCCGAGCGCCTGGAGCTTCTCGACCATCAGCTCGCCCCGCCGGAAGCGCGTGTCGGTGAGCCGCCGGAGCTCGGCGACGAGCTGCGGATGCGCGGGGTCGATCCAGTACGCGAGCACGTGCAACGAGGCACCGTCGTGTTCGGCCGAGAACTCGATGCCGGGCACGATCCGCAGATCCGTCCCGGCCGCCGCGGCGTCGGCTTCCTCGAGCCCCGCCGTGGTGTCGTGGTCGGTGATCGCGATGCCCACGAGGCGCCGTTCCCGCGCGAGCGCCACGTTCTCCGTGACCGTGTTGGTGCCGTCGGAGCGGACGGAGTGCGTGTGCAGGTCGATGCCGGGCATGACGAGCAGGGTCGCAGACGGCCGCAGCCGGCGTCACCCCGGGCGGACGAGATCGCGGGTGATGTCACCGACGGTGCGACAGCCGGCATTCGCCATCGCACTGCGGAACCCGTCCCGAAAGAACGTGAGCACCGCCTCCACCCCGGATCGGCCGCCGACGGCGAGCCCCCACGCGGTCGGACGACCCACCAGGACGCCCGCCGCGCCGAGCGCCAGCGCGATCAGGACGTCCGCGCCGTCACGGACGCCGCCGTCCACGAGCACCGGCACCCGGCCCGCGGCCGCCTCGACCACGCCTGGCAACGCGTCGATCGACGCCGGAGCGCGGTCCAGCTGACGGCCGCCGTGGTTCGACACGACGATCGCGTCGGCGCCGTGGTCGATCGCGGCGCGCGCGTCGTCGGGTCGCAAGATCCCTTTGACCATCACGGGCAATGACGGCGCCTGCGCGCGGATCCACGTGAGGTCGTCCCACGAGAGATCCGGGTCGAACTCCTGGGGCGTCCCGGCGGGCCCAAGCGGCAGCGCGAAGCCCGTGCGCGTGTCCCGGTGCCGCCGTCCCAAGGCTGGAACGTCGACGGTCCAAACGAGCGCCCGGTACGCGGCCGCCTCGGCCCGTCGCAGCAGGTCGGCGGTCGCATCGCGGTTACGCCAGATGTAGAGCTGCCACCACAGCGCGGCGCCGCTCGCCGTGACGTCTTCGAGACCCTCCAGAACCGTCGACGACACGCACATCGGCACGCCGAGCGCGGCCGCCGCGTGCGCCGTTCCGGCCTCGCCGTCGGGGTGCACCTGCCACTGGAACGCCCACGGCGCGATCCCGACCGGGAACGCGAACGGGGTCCCGAGGATCGACGTGGATGGATCGGGGCCACCCGACGCGCGAAGCATGGACGGCCAGATCGTCCATCGGTCGAACGCCGTCTCGTTGGCGGCGAGCGTCCGTTCGGCGCCGGCGCCTCCGGCGATGTAGTGGAAGACGCCGGGCGGCAAGATCGCGCGCGCGGCAGACTCCCACTCGTCGAGCGTCACCGGCGGCGCGTCGGACATCGTGCGCGCACCCTACCCTTCGCCGGTCGACAGCACCTCCGGGCGCGCGCTCGACTCCGCGAGCACCGTCACGGCGACCCCCGCGAGAACGACGACGGCACCGACGACGACCTGCGGCCCCGGCCGCTCGTGATAGATCAGCAGCCCGAGCAGCGTCGCGCCGATGGGCTCGGCGAGCAACGCGACGGACACCACGGAGGCCTTCACCTCGCCCAGCAGGTGGTTGAACACCGTGTGCCCGAGGAACTGCGGGCCCGCCGTCATCGCCGCGAACAACACCCACGCCTCGGCCGGGAATCCCACGAACGGCGTTCCCGACACGAGCATCGCGGCGGCGAGCGCCGCGGCGGCGACCGCGTAGACGGAGCCCGCGTAGCCCACGAGCGACAGCTCCTGGCGGACCTTCCGCCCGATCAAGACGTAGACCGCGGCGAAGATCGCGCCGGCGATGGCGAGCGCATCGCCGAGCGCTGGATCGGTCAGCCCGCCGCCCGTGGAGGCGCCGGCGATCACCGCCGTCCCTGCCAGCGCGATGAAGATGCCGACCCAGCCGCGTCTCGACGTGTGCTCTCCGACCAGCGGACCGGCGAGCGCGACCCAGACCGGCATCGTCTGCACGAGGACGGAGCTGGCCGCGATCGACGTGTACGACAGCGACGAGACCCAGGCGGCGAAGTGACACCCGAGGGCGAGCCCCGATCCGAGCAACAGCCACCGCGAAGCGGGCGACAGCGCCTTGAGCTCGTCCCGGTGCCCGAACCACACCAACGGCAGCAACACCACGCTTGCGAGCGCGCACCGGTAGAAGGCGATGGTGAGGGCCGGAACGCCCAGATCGTCCGCGGCGCGGATCAGGACCGCCGACGTGGACACCGCGGTGACCGAGACGACGAGCCAGACGACGTGCCGGCGCTGCATCGCCCGATTATCGTGCGGCGGTGACCAGGACCGCGGTCTACGGCGCAGGCGCGATGGGAACGGCCGTCGCGATGCACGCCGCCCGCCGGGGCCACGACGTCACCCTGTGGGCGTCTGCTCACGACGCCCGCGCGCTCCAACGGCTCCGGGCCGACCGCAAACACCCGTCGTTACCCGAGCATCTTCCCGCGGAGGTGCGGCTGTTCGGCGCGGGCGAGCTCGCCGACGCGAGCGCGGGCGCGGAGATCGTCATCCTCGGCGCGAACTCCCACGGCGCCCGGTCGCTCGCACGCGAGATCGCGCCGCACGTCGTCGACGCGACGGTTGCGGTAAGCGTCGCCAAGGGCCTCGAACCTGGGAGCGGGTTGCGGATGTCGCAGGTCTACGGGGGGGAGCTCACGCGGACGCCGATCGTGAGCGTGGGCGGCCCGTGCCTGGCGACCGAACTCGCGCAGGGGCTGCCCACCGCCGGGGTCTGGGCCGCCTCCACCCTCGAGGCCGCGCGTCGCGCAGGCGAACCGTTCGACACGGCGTCCTACCAGCTCACCTACACCGACGATGTGATCGGCGTCGAGCTCTGCGCCATGATGAAGAACGTGGCGGCGATCGGACTCGGGATGCTCGATGGGCTCGGCAAGCCAACCGGCGAGGACTTCAAGAACGCGAAGGCCGCCCTGTTCACCAAGGCCGCCCACGAGATCGTCGACCTCGTGGGCGCGAGCGGCGGCCGTGCCGAAACGGCGTTCGGGCTCGCCGGGATCGGCGACCAGCTCGTCACGTCGCTCGGCGGCCGTAACCGGTTGTACGGCGAGCTCGTGGGCGCGGGCGAGGCGCCCGACGCGACGCTGCGCGACCTCGAGGCGCGCGGGCTCACGGTCGAGGGCGTCGACTCGACCCGCGACGTGGCCCGTCTGGCCGGTGAGCTCAACCTGAACCTGCCGTACCATGCCGCCGTCCACCGCGTGCTGTTCGACGGCGCCGACGCCCGAGACATCTTGGAGGTGCTTCGATGAGCGAGCGAACCAAGGAGCGACCCGACCGCAACCTGGCGATGGAGCTGGTCCGCGTGACCGAGGCGGCCGCGCTCGCCGCCGGCCGGTGGGTGGGGCGCGGCGACAAGAACACCGCCGACGCCGCCGCCGTCGACGCGATGCGGCTCATGATCGACTCGGTGTCGATGGACGGCGTCGTCGTGATCGGCGAAGGCGAGAAGGACGCCGCGCCGATGCTGTTCAACGGCGAGCAGGTCGGCTCCGGCAGCGGCCCGCAGACCGACGTGGCCGTCGACCCGATCGACGGAACGACGCTCACGAGCGTCGGGCAGCCGAACGCGCTGTCGGTGATCGCGCTCGCGCCGCGCGGCGCGATGTTCTTCCCGGGATCCGCGATGTACATGCACAAGATCGCGACCGGGCCCGAAGCCGCCGAGGTGATCGACATCGACGCGCCTGTGGCCGAGAACATCCGCCAGGTGGCGAAGGCCAAGGGCAAGCGCCCGGAAGAGGTCTCGGTGACGGTCCTCGCGCGGCCGCGCCACGACGCTTTGATCGCCGAGATCCGGGAGGCCGGCGCGCGGGTGTTGCTGATCACTGACGGCGACGTCGCTGGGGCGATCGTGGCCGCGTTGCCGCGCACCGAGGTCGACCTGCTGCTGGGGATCGGGGGAACGCCCGAGGGTGTGATCGCTGCCGCCGCGATGAAATGCTTGGGTGGCTCGATCCAGGGCAAGCTCTATCCGCGCGACGACGCCGAGCGGCAGGCTCTGATCGAGGAGGGCTACGACCTCGACCGGGTGCTGAGAACCGACGACCTCGTCGCCGGCGACGACGTGTTCTTCGCAGCGACGGGCATCACCGACGGGTATCTCCTCGAAGGTGTCGAGTACTGGCCCGATGGCGCGACGACGTACTCGACGGTGATGCGGGCGCGATCGGGCACCATCCGGTCCGTGAAGTCCGACCACCGGTTCGAGAAGCTCGAGCGGTTCTCCGCGATCGAATACCGGCCCTAGCCGGCCAGGGCGTACACGCCGGTCGCCGTCCTCACCGCCCGGCCGTCCGCGACGAGCGAACGCACCGCGGTCAGCACCGCTCCGCGGACGTCGGGCGTCTCGAACGGATCGAGGTAGCCCGCGCGGAGCGCGCGGTCTTGGATCACGGTCCAGTGCAGCGGCTCGTCGGCGTCACGGAGCACCGCGACGACGGCCTCCGCGGGGCTCATCGGTCGACCAGGGCCTCGGCGAACAGCTCCACCTGTTCGGGCTCGGCGATCGTGAACGGAAGCGCCCACGGCGACACGATCAGATCCGTGACACCGAGCGCCGCGAACGCGTCGGCGCGCGCACGCACCTGCTCCGCCGAACCGCTCAGCGTGTCGGTCCGCCACGACGTCCACGTCTCGTCGCGCATCGCGTCGCCGGGGAACGCGGCGCGCGCTCGCTCGAAGGCTGCCTCTGCATCGGCCTCCGTTCGCCCGATCGTGCCGTAGAGCCCGAGCGAGAGACCGAACGTCGCGGGATCGCGGCCGACCGCGGTGCACGCCGCGTCGACGGCGACCCGCGCCTCGGCGTACGGCTCGGGTGCCATCCGCCACACCGTGTTCCACCCGGCGGCCCAGCGAGCCGCCGCCGCGAGGAGTCGCGGGCCGCCCTTGCCTCCGGCCCAGATCGGGATGGGTCGTTGCACCGGCGGCGGCGTCAGCCGGCCGTCGTGCAGCGACCACACGCGTCCCTCATGGGTCAGCCGATCAGCGCCGCCGAACAGACCCGACGTGATCGCGAGCGCGTCCTCGAGCGCGTCGAACCGCTCCCCGACCGTGCCGAACCGGTACCCGAAGGCGTCGAACTCCTGTCCGAACCACCCCGCGCCGAGCCCGACATCGACGCGCCCATCGGACAGCTGATCCGTGGTGGCGGCCGCCTTGGCGACCAGCGCGGGATGTCGGAAGGTGGCGCACTCCACCAAGATGCCGAGGCGCACACGCGATGTGGTGGCGGCGATGGCTGCGAGCGTGGTCTCCGCCTCAAGCGCCGCGATCGGCTCATCGCCGGCCCCGTACCGCGCGAACGAGTAGAAGAAGTGGTCCGAGAGCCAGACGCTGTCGAACCCGAGCGCCTCCGCGCGCCGCCCCCACTCGATCGTGTCCGCCGCCCGGATCTCGCCGGTCGGGAGGGAGAACCCGTACTGAGGAACGGCCAGCCCGATGCGCATCGGGGCAGGATACGCAGCAGCCGGGAGCTACGGCGATGGCGACGCAACCGCGGTCTGCGCCTGCAGCGTCCCCCGAAGCACAGCCCTGCCGTGCGCGTCGCGGACCGTGACGTCGACAAAACCACTGAGGGAACTCTGGATCTCTCGGGCCATCGTTGCTCCGCCGCCGTTGTCGAGCGTGCGGATCTTGCCCACGTCGACCGTGTGCCCCTTCGTGTCCGAGATAGACACATCTAGCGGCAAGGCGCGGCCGGCGAGATCGTTCACGATCACGACCACCTGGTCGTCGGCATCCTTGGTCAAGATCGTCAGCGCCGAACCCGTTCCCCCGTCGGACGATGCGGACAGCGTCCCGATGAGCACCTTCGTGTCGTGGCCGCTCAGGAACTGCGTGATACCGCCGAACCGTTGGAGCGTGTCGTTCTGCGCGCTCGCCGCGCGCTGCGCCTCGAGCCTGATCCGCTCCTCACGGCCGGCGAACACCGAGCCGATGCCGATGCTCGCGACGAGGATCGCCGCGACCAGCAGCGCGATGCCGGTGCGTCGTCCACGCGAGTGTGAGTGCTTGGCCGGCCGCGCGACCTCGTGCACGGCGTCGACCACGGTCTGCTCCAGCGCCTCGGGCGGTGCGCCGTCCCCCGCGACCGCGTACCCGAACGACGCCGCCGCACGCTGCAGGTCGACGGCCTCCTTCCGGCAGGCGGCGCACCGCTCGACATGGAGTTCGACGGCGTTCCGGTCCTCGACCGGGGCGACGCCGAGGGCGAACTCCGGCAACACGTCGCGAACCGCGGCGCAGTTCACGACAGCTCCTTCTGCTGGTTCGCCAGACGCACCTTGATCAGGGCGGACCGAAGGCGCGTCTTAACCGTCCCCAAGGGGATCCCATCGTCCTCGGAGATCTCTCGCGCGGTCATCCCTCGGAAATACGTACGAAGGACCAGGCGGCGTTCGGCGTCCGACAACGACGCGATCGCGCGCAGGGCCGCG
>JBJMLQ010000209.1:0-6492 GCA_045805225.1 Actinomycetota bacterium
GCGTGACCGCGTTTCCCGAACAGGCTGGCGAGCTGATCCATCGGACCGCACGGCACGCCCGTCGCGGCCTCCTCCGCCTCGCGGCACGCGGCGGCGAGTTCGGCGGGCTCGAGCGACCAGCCCGCGGCGGCGCAGAGCGCCAGGGCGAGCGCGACCTCGAACGACGCGCTCGACGACAGGCCCGCGCCGAGCGGCACGTCCGAGGAGACGTGCGCGGCCATCCCTCGCGCCGGGCGTCCCCGCGCAGCCAGCAACGCGACGAGGGACGCGACGAGCGCCGCCCACCCTCGGCCACCGTCGGGCGCGTCGCCAGGTCGGATCGTGACCTCGCGACCGGGGTCGGCGTCGGTGCGCACCCCGATCCGCTCGTCGCCGGAGGGTGTGAAGCGCACGCGGCACGACAGCGGGATCGCGGCCGGGAGCACCAGGCCGTCGTTGTAGTCGGTGTGGTCGCCCATCAGGTTCACACGGCCCGGCGCCGTCGCCGTCCGGGGCTCCCGGTCGGACCGGTCGTGGGTCATGGCGCAGTCCTTTCGCTTCGGCGCATGCCCGAAACGCGTTTGACACAGACGATGCCGGGGAACGTCCGCAGCACGCTCAACCGATGGGAGGGGGGAGGAACGATGGACGCGACACCGATGCCGCGACCGGCGATCCTGGCAGTGTCGCATCTTTCGTGGGATCTGGTGTTCCAGCGCCCCCAGCATCTGATGACGCGGGCGGCGCAAGACCGGACCGTGCTGTACGTAGAAGAGGCGAGGTACGACGCCGAGACGCCCGGTTGGGAACAGCGGACGACGCCGCAGGGCGTAACCGTTTGTGTGCCCCATCTGCCGCCGGACATGGCGCCGGACCGGCGCGATGCCCTGCTGGCGGCGATGGTGGAGGCGCTGGTCGCGCAGCACGACCTCGAGCCGTTCGTCCTGTGGTTCGAGACCCCGATGTCCGTCGCGCATACCGCGGGCCTGCAGCCCGTCGCGACGGTCTACGACTGCATGGACGAGCTGTCGGCGTTCGACCATGCCCCGCCCGAGCTCCGCGCGAACGAGCGCGCGCTGCTCGCGCGCGCCGATGTCGTGTTCACCGGCGGCCTCGCGCTCTACGAGCACAAGCGTCACGAGCATCCCGCGGTGCACCCGTTCCCGAGCGGCGTCGACGTCGCCCACTTCGCCCGTGCGCGCGACGGCCTGGCGGAGCCATCCGATCAGCGGTCGATACCCGGCCCGAAGATCGGGTTCTTCGGCGTCGTTGACGAGCGGATGGATCGCGACCTGCTGGGCGACCTCGCGCGCCGCCGCCCCGAGTGGTCGTTCGTGGTGATCGGCCCGATCGTCAAGATCGACCCGACGCGGCTGCCCGACGAGGCGAACATCCACTACCTCGGCAGCCGGGACTACCAGCATCTGCCGGCCTACCTCAGCGGGTGGGACGTGGCGATCATGCCCTTCGCGCGCAACGAGGCGACCCGCTTCATCAGCCCGACCAAGACGCCTGAATATCTCGCCGGCGGCAGGCCGGTGGTCTCGACCCGCATCCGCGACGTCGAGCGGCCGTGGGGAGAGCGCGGGCTCGTGCGGATCGCCGACACGCCCGAGGCGTTCGTCGAGGCGATCGAGGCCGCCATGAACGAAGACCCCGTCGCCCGGATGGCGCGAGCCGATGAGGTCCTGGCCGCAACATCGTGGGACTCGACCTGGGATGAGATGGATGCGCTGATCCAGGGCGTTGTCGCCGGTCAGCGCGCGAGATTGGTGTCGACATGACGGCCTCCTACGACGTGCTGGTCGTCGGCGCCGGGTTCGCCGGGAGCGTCGTCGCGGAACGGCTCGCGAGCACCGCGGGCGCACGCGTGCTCGTCGTCGACCGACGCTCGCACGTCGGCGGCAACGCGTACGACCATCTCGATGACGCGGGCGTCCTGGTTCATCGGTACGGCCCCCACATCTTCCACACCAACTCGCACGAGGTTGCGCGATATCTGTCGCGGTTCACCGCGTGGCGCCCCTACGAGCATCGTGTTCGCGCCTCGATCGACGGACGGCTGCTTCCGGTTCCGATCAATCTCGACACGATCAACGCGGTGTACGGCCTGTCGCTGTCCGAGGACGACGTCAAGGAGTTCCTCGCGACGGTCGCCGAGCCACGATCGCACATCCGCACGTCCGAAGACGTGGTGGTGAACGCGGTCGGGCGCCGGCTGTACGAGCTGTTCTTCCGGGGATACACGCGCAAGCAGTGGGGCCTCGACCCGTCGGAGCTCGACGCGTCGGTCACCGCCCGCGTGCCCACCCGCACCGACCACGACGACCGGTACTTCACGGACCAGTTCCAGGCGATGCCTCGCGACGGGTACACCGCCATGTTCCAGCGGATGCTCTCGCACCCGAACATCACGGTTGCGCTGGAAACGGACCATCGCGACGTCGGACGGATCGGCTATGACGAACTGGTCTACTCCGGTCCGGTCGACGCGTTCTTTGACATGCGGTACGGCGAGCTCCCGTATCGGTCGCTCGAGTTCCGGTTCGAGACGCATGATCGTGAGGTGTTCCAGCCCTACCCCGTGATCAACTATCCGAACGAACACGACTACACGCGCGTCACGGAGTTCAAATACCTGACCGGCCAGCGGCACGATCGAACGACCGTCGTGTACGAGTACCCGCGAGCCGAAGGCCCGCCGTACTACCCGATCCCACGGCCGGACAACGCCGCGCGCTACGCGAAGTACCGCGCGTTGGCCGAGCGGACGCCCGGCGTGCACATGGTCGGGCGGCTCGGAACCTACAAGTACTACAACATGGACCAAGTGGTGGCGCAGGCGTTGGCGGTCGCACGCCGCATCGCCAAGGGGAGGGCGGCCTTCGATGAACGACGGGAGCTCACGACCTCCGCTTGAGCTCTGGGGCGGCGTCGAGTGCACCCGCAACCGGGTCGGCGACCGTACCTTCGACCAGCTCGACCGAACTGGGCACGCCGACCGGCTCGATGACCTCGATCTGATCGCGAGCACCGGGGTGCGCGCGGTGCGCTACCCGGTGTTGTGGGAGCGCGTCGCCCCGACCGGCCTCGACGACGCCGACTGGTCGTGGGCCGACGAGCGGCTGCGGCGGCTCCGCGACCTGGGGATCCGCCCGGTGGTCGGTCTGCTGCATCACGGAAGCGGGCCGCCGGACACGTCGCTGCTCGACCCCGGGTTCCCGTCGAAGTTCGCCCGGTACGCCGAGGCGTTCGCCAACCGCTACCCCTGGATCGAGGACTACGCGCCGATCAACGAGCCCCTCACGACCGCGCGGTTCTCGGGGCTGTACGGACACTGGCACCCGCACGACCGCGACGAGCGCACGATGACGGACATCCTCGTGCGGCAATGTGTCGCCGTCGCGGGCGCCATGCGGGCCATCGAGCGCGTCAACCCCGGTGCTCGGCTCATCGCGAACGAAGACGTCGCGACGGTGCAGAGCACGCGCACGATGGCGTACGAAGCCGCGTTCCAGAACGAACGGCGGTGGCTGACCTACGACCTGCTCTGCGGCCGGGTCGACCGCAGCCATCCGATGTGGGAGCGACTGGCGATGGCGCGACTCGAGCGCGACGGGCTCGGCGACCTGGCGGAGGACCCGCGGGTGCCGGACGCGCTCGGGGTCGACTACTACGTCACGAGCGAACGGTTCCTCGACGAGCGCGTCGAGCGGTATCCGGATCGCGGGTTCGCCGACGACGGGCGCCACACCTTCGTCGACATCGAGGCGGTTCGCGTATGCGAGCGGCTGAGCGGCTGGGCCGGCACCTTGCGCCAGGTGTGGGACCGGTACGGGTTGCCGATCGCGGTCACCGAGGCGCACCTCGCCGGCCATCGCGAGGACCAGGTGCGGTGGCTCCGGGATGTGTGGGACGCCGCCGTGGCGGCGCGCGAGGAGGGGATCGACGTCCGCGCCGTGACCGCCTGGTCGATGTTCGGTGCGTGCGACTGGGATTCACTGGTGACGGTCGAGGGCTCGTTCTACGAGCCGGGCGCCTTCGACGTGCGCGGGCCGACGCCCCGGGCGACCGCGGTCGCCACGCAGCTGCGCGCGCTGGCCGGGCTCGGCGAGCCGCCGGCCGTCGTGACCGGTCCCGGATGGTGGGATCGGCCCGACCGGTTCTTGTACCCCCCCGTGCCGACCGCCGGCACGGACACGCCGACCGCCCGACTCCGGAGACTGCCCTCGGATGGCGTCGCGGCCGCTCCGCCCATCCTTGTGATCGGCGGGTCGGGCAGGCTTGGGTCGGCGTTCGTCGCCGCGAGTCGTTCGCGCGGGCTTGCGTGTGTTGCGCCCGGCCGAGAGACGCTAGACCTGCTCGATGCGGAGACCATCGATGCCGTCCTGCGGCAGGAGCGGCCGTGGGCCGTGGTGGTCGCCGCCGGCGTCGCGGACGCCCGCGTCGCCGAGGCGTGGCCGACGCTGGTCGACGACGTGAACGCGACCGGCACGGCGGCGGTGGCCGAACGGTGCGCGGCCGCCGACATCCGGTGTGTCGTGTTCTCGAGCGACCACGTGTTCGACGCGACGCCGGGCGTGAAGGACGAGGACGCCGAGCCCCAGCCGCGGGACGCGTACGGCCGGTCGAAGATGCGGATGGAGCAGCTCGTCGCGGCGTCGGCGCCGCCGACGCTCGTGATCCGGTGCGGCGAGCTGTTCGGGCTGATCGGCGACGGGCTCGACGGCGCGCTCCGTTCGCTGGAGCGAGGCGGTAGCGTGTCCGTCATGCCGGAAGCTGCGTCGTCGGCAACGTTCGCCCCCGCGCTCGTCGACGCCGTGCTCGACCTCTGCATCGACGGCGCGAGCGGGGTCTGGCATCTGTGTCATGACGAGGCCGTCACGCCGCTGGATCTCGCTCGGCGTGCTGCCGAAGCGCTCGGACTCGATCCCGGAGCCGTCGTCGCGACCACCGCCGCGGATCTCGCACCGCCGGGACCGACGCTTGTGTCCCGGCACGGCCGCATCCTGCCTTCCCTCGACGAGGCGCTGGCCGTCTACGCCGCCCGTCGCAGCGAAGGGCGCCTGTCACAAACGGCATGACGCGGGAACGCCGCTCCTTGAACGGCCCGTGGTCGTTCTGGCCCGACGTGGACGACCGCACGACCTCCGGTGAGTACGTCGACCCTGCCGCACTGACCGCCGCGCTGGGGGAGCCTCGCACGATCGCCGTCCCCGGGAGCTGGCAGGCCCAGTTCCCCGACCTGTGCACGTGGGCCGGTGTCGCCTGGTACGCGATCACGTTCCGTGTGCCCGAGTCGTGGCGCCGGCGTCGCGTGCGCGTCTGTATCGGCGCGGCGGACTACTTCACCGAGGGCTGGGTGGACGGTGCGCCCGTCGGCGAACACGAAGGCGGGTATCTCCCGTTCTCGTTCGAGATCGGGGCGGCGCTCAGTCCCGCCGAGGAGCACGAGCTCGTGCTGCGTGTGCTCGACCGCGGGGGCGATTGGTTGGACTACCTGGACCCCGCGGCGGGTCAGCCGGAGTCGTCGTTGTTGCCGCTGCCCAGCGTCCGCACGCATGAACCGCCCGGTCAGCGGTTCCCGCTCGCGGAGATCCCGCACGGCAAGCAGAGCTGGTACGGACCGATCGGCGGCCTGTGGCAGGACGTCTACCTCGAGACGCTGCCGGTCGACTCGATCGAGCATGCGCTGGTGACGCCGTCGATGGACGGGCGCGTCTCGGCGCTCGTCGAGTTCGGCTATCCGCTGCGCGCCCCGGCACGGCTGGATGCGACGATCACGTCGCCCGACGGCCTCACGACCTGGCGTGCCGATCCGCAACACGTCTCCGCAGGCGCCGTGACGCAGGAGCTGTCGGTGTCGGTCGGTCCGCCCGTCCTGTGGGACCTCGATGCGCCGAACCTCTACGGGATCGCGGTGACGCTTCGGGCGCCGGGCTCGGAGGACACGTGGACCGACACGTTCGGCTTCCGATCGATCGAGACGCGCGGCGGGCACGTCGTCTTGAATGGGAAGCCGGTGTACCTGGCCGGCGCGCTCGACCAGAACTACTACCACCCGGACGATGCGGGACCGCGTTCCCCCGAGACGTTCCGAGACGACGTGCGCGCCGCCAAGGCGATGGGCCTCAACCTCTTGCGCTGCCACATCAAGGTGCCGGACCCCCGGTACGTCCGCGCGGCCGACGAGATCGGCATCCTCGTGTGGGAGGAGATCCCGAACTGGCTGTTCCTGACGGACGCCTCACGTCGCCGCGCGCGTGAGACGTTCGCCGGCATGGTCCGGCGCGATCACAACCGGCCGAGCGTCGTGATCCGATCGGTGATCAACGAAGGGTGGGGCGCCGACCTCGTGCAGGAGACCGACCACCGGCGGTGGCTCTCCGAAACCGCTCGGTGGGCCGAGCAGCTCGATCCGAGCCGGCTGCTGGTCGACAACTCGCCGTGCGCCCCCACGTTCCATCTGCGTACCTCGCTGAACGACTTCCATCGGTATTGGGCGCTGCCCGA
>JBJMLQ010000210.1:0-7532 GCA_045805225.1 Actinomycetota bacterium
CCACGCGACGGATGTTGCCCTCGTCGCGAAGGTTGAAGACGAGGATCGGCAGCTTGTTCTCCATGCAGAGCGACACGGCGGTCGCGTCCATCACGCCATAGCCCTCACGCAGGAAATCGGAGTATCCGAGCGCCTCGATCCGGTCCGCCGTCGGGTCCAGAACCGGGTCGGCGGTGTAGACGCCGTCGACCTTCGTGCCCTTCAGAAGCGCGTCGGCGTTGATCTCGAGCGCGCGTTGGGCCGCGCACGTGTCGGTGGAGAAGTACGGGACGCCGAGCCCTGCCGCGAAGATCACGACCCGCCCCTTCTCGAGATGCCTGATCGCGCGCAGCGGCAGGAACGGCTCGGCCACCTGGGTCATCGCGATCGCCGACTGCACGCGCGTCGGCACGTGGATCTTCTCGAGGGCATCCTGGAGCGCGAGCGCGTTCATGATCGTCGCGAGCATCCCCATGTAGTCGGCGCGGTTGCGCTCGATGCCGGGAGCCTGCCGGCCACGCCAGATGTTGCCCCCGCCGACCACCACCGCCGGCTGGATGCCGATGTCGACCACCTCGGCGAGCTGGCGCGCGACGAGGCCCGTGGACGCATCGGAGATCCCGGATCCGGTGGCCGGGGCGAAGGCTTCGCCGGAGAGCTTCAGCAGGACACGGTGGTACATGGGTCGTGCGCCGCCGTCATCCATGCGTGTCGCGATCCTCCCTCGGAGCCGCGTCGGCCGCGCGGCCGCCCCAGCTTACTCCGGCGTCAGGCGGCATCCTCGCCGAGCTTGAACCGGGCGAACCGCTTGACCTGCACCTTCTCACCCGTCTTGGCGCTCACCTCGTCGAGGTACTGCTGGATCGTCTTGGTGTCGTCCTTCACGAACGGCTGGTCCAGGAGCACGTTGTCCTTCAGGAACGCCTCGACCTTGCCCTCGACGATCCTCGGCACGACGTTGTCGGACTTGCCGGACTCGCGTGCCTGCGCCTCGGCGATCTTCTGCTCGGATTCCAGGATCGAAGCCGGAACCTCGTCGCGCGTGACCCACCGCGGCGCGGACGGACTCGCGATGTGCAGGGCGAGGTCCTTCACCAGTTGGCGGAACTCGTCGGTGTTCGCGACGAAGTCGGTCTCGCAGTTGACCTCGACGAGCGCGCCGACGGTGTTGTTGAAGTGGACGTATGCGTCGACGAGGCCCTGGTTGGCGTTGCGCCCGGCGCGCTTGGCGGCGCTGGCCAGGCCCTTCTCGCGCAGGAGCTCGGTGGCCCGGACGACATCGCCGTCGGCCTCGATCAGCGCGCGCTTGCAGTCCATCATCCCGGCGCCGGTCGCGTCGCGGAGCTCCTTGACCATCGCGGCCGTGACGTCGGCCATCACGACCCCTCCCCGGCGGGTACAGACGCCTCCCGCGCCTCGGCGCTCGGCGCTGCTGGCGTTTCGGCGGGCTCGGCCTCGGCGCTCGGCTGGTCGGCGGGCGTCTCTTCGGCGACGATCTCGTCACCCTCGGGCTCGGCCGACGGCACGTCGGGCTCGAACACCGTGGTTGCGGCGATCGCCGCGGCCTCCTCGGCGGACGGCGTGTCGTCGACGGCGGCCGGCGCGGCCTGGGGCTTGGCGCCGCTCGCGCGCGGCGCGCGTGCGGTCACCTTCTCGATGACGTCTTCCTTGGCCATCCCGTATCCCTCGGCGAGCGCATCCGCGACCACCCGGGTCACCAGATCGACCGCACGGATCGCGTCGTCGTTGCCTGGGATCACGTAGTCGACCTCGTCGGGGTCGCAGTTGGTGTCGACGATCGCGATCACCGGGATGCCGAGCTTGCGTGCCTCGGTGACGGCGATGTGCTCCTTCTTGGTGTCGATCACGAAGACGGCGTCGGGCAGCCGCTCGAGCGAGCCGATGCCACCTAGGTTGCGCTCGAGCTTCTCGCGCTCGTGACGCAGGCGGATCGCCTCCTTCTTCGGGAGACGGTCCATGGCGCCGCTCTCCTCCATCTCGAGCAGCTCGCGCATGCGCAGCAGCCGGCCGCGGATCGTCGCGAAGTTGGTGAGCATCCCGCCGAGCCAGCGGTTATTGACGAACGGCATCCCGACCCGCGTCGCGTGGTCGGCGACGACCTCTTGCGCCTGTTTCTTCGTCCCGATGAACAGAACGATGCCGCGCCGGCGGCCAAGGCCTTGCACGAATCCGTGGGTTTCCTCGAGACCGCTGAGTGAACGCTCGAGGTCGATCAGATAGATCCCGGAACGCTCCCCGAACAGGAAGGGCTTCATCTTCGGGTTCCACCGACGGGTCTGGTGGCCGAAATGCACCCCTGCTTCGAGGAGCTCCCGCCGGGTGACGACCGGCATGCAGGTGCTCCTTTCGGTTTTTCCGCCGCCCGGATCTGCTCGTTGCCGGCCCTTGCGGGACCCCGGCGAACGATCCCCGGACGTGTGAGCTCGGCGCTGATGCGCCGGCGCGGCGAGTCTACCAGGGGCGTTGCGGCCGACCGCGAAACGCCTACTCAGCCGCCGCTCGTTCGCGCGAGGGGGATTGCTCGGGCACCTCGGGTGCGACCACGAGGTAGCGGTAGACCAAGATAGCTTGGACGAGCACGCCGAAGAGGTTGACGAGGATGCACGCGGCCCACGCGCTGGCGGAGGGCGTGATGCCGATCTCGGCGCCCGGAAGCGGCGCGACGACCGTCACGAGCGCGATCAAGACATAGCCGATCGCGAACCAGAGGTTGGCCGACCCGGGCATCCTGGAGGCGCGGACGCTCCGGATCAAGATGTCGGACACCCGGCGGTCCTCGTCAGCTGCGATGGCGGGTGCGAACCCGAACAGGTAGACGCCGACCACCATGGAGCCGACGAGGCCGAGGATCACGCCGATACTCCCGAACACGGCGGCGATCAGGTTGCCTGCGACGAGCAGGCCCAGGCCGAGCAGGCCGACGGCCGCCGTCGTGCGCAGCACACGCAGCGCGCGGCGAAGCGCCCAGCCGCTCGTGCCGCCGGTGCGGAGCTGCTCGACACACAGCGTCGCGATCACCGCGGAGAGCGCGGCGTGCACGAGCAGCGCTCCGGCGAGACCCGCGAAGCCGGGCAGCGTCGCGGACAGGCCCGTTGCATCGACCGTCGCGCGGAACGTTCGCCCCGCGATCTGCGCGTCGGCGAACGTGGTGATGGGCGGGATCGCGAACGTGACGTTGAGCGCGGTGAACGGTCCCTGGAACCCGAACAGGATCAACAGCAGCCACACGATGATCAGCACGAGCGGGATCGCGATCAGCAGCATCGGGATGCCGAGCGCCGTCATGGTGCCCTTCGCGATCGTCGTCCGGAGCTTCGGCATCGGTGAGGCACCGGGCGTGCGCGGCGCGAGGATGCCGTCCAGCAAGCCGCGGCGCGCGGGCGCCGCTTGGGCGGGCGCGCGGTACGTCGAGGTCGACCCCGACGGCCGCTTGCGCTTCTTCTTGCCGGTGCTCACAGGTCGTCGTCTTCCAGGTCGGACTCCCACGGGTCAACGGGCACGGCTTCTTCGTCGATCGGTGCGAGCAGCGGCTCGCCGCGCCCGCGATCCCACGAGCGGCCGATGAGGAGCAGGGCGGCCGTCAGCGGGACCGCGGCGGCCAGCCACCCGACGGCGAGGCCCGCGGGATCGGCGGACGTGGGGCTCGCGACGTCCTCAAGCGCGCCGCTCGGATCAGCTTGGAGCGCGGTGATACCGGGCGTCGAGCCGGTGTGTGCGGCGACGATCAGATCGGACGTGGCCGCGAGGCCGAACACCGCGCTGTCGGCGACGGACCCCTCCCAGATCCGGTGACCGCTGTCGGGCGCGATCGCCGTCACGGCGCCGTCGCTCATCGGTTGGAGCACGGCGGTCGGCGTGAGCACGGGGGCCCCGACGGCACCGTGGTTGGTCGCGAACCGCCACCGCTCCGCGCCCGTCGTTCGGTCGAAGGCGTAGACCATGCCGGATTGGTCCGCGACGTACACCGTGTCGGTCGACACTGCCGGCGGCGAACCGGACGTCGCCGTGTACAGCGGCTCGGCCCACAGCTGGGTGCCGTCGCCGCCGATCGCCCGCACGGCGGCGTCGGAGCTCACGAGGTACACCGTCGACGTGCCGCCGTCGGTGGCGACCGCCGGCGCCCCGAGGTCCACGACCGAGCCGGTCGGTTGGTAGCGCCACGTCTCGGACCCGTCGGTGAGCTTGAGCGCCACGAGCTGTGCCGTGCCGTTGGTCTCAGGGCGGACGCAGACGTAGGCCTGCGCGTCGTCGGCGGCGATCGGAGCGAGCACGTGATCGCCCACGTCGACGCTCCACGCTTGGTCACCGGTCGCTGGATCGACGGCGATCACGGTGCCGTCGTCGGCGCCCACGATCGCGACGCCACCGGCAACAACCACGCCTGTATGGCTCACGTCGGACAACGCGACCGACCACAGCCGGCGCTGCGTCGAGGCGTCGATCGCCACGAGCGTGGACGTGGTGGTCGTCGCCGAGGGCGAGGCCACTGCGCTCGGCTCGGACGACGCGGACCTCGCCGGCGATGAACTCGCCGTCGGCGTCACGCTCGGCGAAACCGACGGCGAACTCGACGCCGACACGGACTCATCGCCGCCGCCTTCGACGAACAACACGGTTGCGCCGACGATCGCGGCCGGGGATGAGGGGCCGAGCGACCGAGGGGCGCTCCAGGCCACCTTCCCGTCGCTCAGGTCGACAGCGTCGACGGACTGGCGGCCGACGACGATCGCGTTGCCATCCGCGACGACGGGGGCGGGGATCCCGGCGGCGTGGCTCGCGTCACCGATGTCCGTCGCGGCGGACCAGGCGACGCTGTAGGCAGGAGCGGGCGCGACCGTCGCGTCGCCCGCGCGTGTCGCTGAGCCCTGGTACTGCGGCCACGGCGCGTCGGTCGACGCCGCTGCGGCGACCGGGGTCATCAAGGCGACGACGGCCAACGAGGGCACGACGAGAAGGAGGACGCGCGTACGCAAGGCCCGTCATCCTACCCACCGCCGTTGCGCCGAGCGCCGCGGTCTGGTTGCTGCCGAGGGGCGCCAGCCGGATCAACCCGACGACGGACAACGGCCCCAGGAACGCCATCGGATCCACGTAGGTGCCATCCGATCGAACCCCGAAATGCAGCTGCGGCATGGGGAGGTCGGGGTGTCCCCATCCCGTGGTCGCGACCGGCTGGCCGCGCGTGATGCGGTCGTTCTTGTGGACGAGCACGCTCGTCAGCCATGAACAGGTGCTCGAGATGCCGCCGCCGTGATCGATCGTGAGGAACAACCGGCCGCCGACCTTGCCCGCGAAGGTCACGACGCCGTCGTCGGGCGCGACGACGACCGATCCGACCGCCGCGGCGATGTCGATGCCTCGGTGCCCCGATCCGTAGGGGTTATCGGGCGGGTCGAACCCACGGACGATCGCCCCTGTGACCGGCCACGTCCATCGAGCCGCGGCGCGGACGTCTACCGACGGCCACCCCACGGCGGCGATAACCACGATGACTGCGCAGATGCGTCGCACAGCGGCGACACTAGCGACGACGCACGCGCCAACCCGTGACGATCGTCACGGTGCAGAGCGATCAGTCGTATTCGGTCATCTGGCCGCGGAGGACGCCGACGGCCTTGGTGTGGATCTGACACACGCGGGACTCGGTCACGCCGAGGATCTCGCCGATCTCGGCGAGCGTGAGCCCTTCGAAGTAATAAAGCGTCACGACGATCTTCTCGCGCTCCGACAGCTCATTGATCGCCGCCGCGAGCAGGCCGCGCGTCTCCTGGGACTCGACGCCCGTGCTCGGGTCGAACCCCTTGTCGGCGAGCGTGTCGACGAGCGACACCTTCTCGCCGCGATCGGCGCCGACGGACACCGTCTCGTCCAGGGCGAGCACCGACACGAACGAGATCTGCGTGATCACCTCGTGCAGCTCGTGCATCGACATGCCCAGGCGCTCTGCGAGCTCCCGTTCGGTGGGTTGACGCTTCAGCATCGACTCGAGGTCGGCAAGCGCCTTCTCGATCTCGCGCTGCTTGAAACGAACCGAGCGCGGGACCCAGTCCATCGCGCGAAGCTCGTCGATGATCGCCCCCCGGATGCGAGGGATCGCGTAGGTCTCGAACTTGTTGCCGCGGACCGGCTCGAACTTCTGCAGCGCGTCGATCAATCCGAACATCCCATAGGAGACCAGGTCGGCCTGGTCGACGGAGGCCGGCAGGCCCGTCGCCACGCGTGAGGCGACGTATTTCACAAGTGGCGCGTACTGCAGGATCAACCGCTCGCGCGCGGCGGCGTCACCGGTGGACTTGAAGGCGTGCCAGATCGCGGCGAGCGCGTCGTCGACCTGCGGCGGCACCGTCGCGGAGACGGCGCGTGGGTCTTGCACGGCGGTCTTGGCCTTCGGCTTGGGCTTCGCCTTGGTGGCGGTCTTGGCCTTCGTCGCCGTGGCCGCCGCGGTCTTCGTGCGCGGCGGGGCCGCGGCGACGGGCTTCTTCGTCGGGCTCACCGTCATGCCCTCGGATGGGCCTGCTCGTGGGCTTCGAACAACCGAGAGCGCGAGACGTGGGTATAGCGCTGCGTCGTTGCGACGCTGCTATGTCCGAGGAGCTCTTGCACGGCGCGGATGTCCGCCCCTCCTTCGAGCAGATGGGTCGCATACGAGTGGCGGAGCGTGTGAGGTCCGACCCGTCGTCCCGGCAACAGACCCCCAGCATACCCATGGACCATCGCTCGGACGCCGCGGGCCGACATCGGTGTGCGTCTGCGGTTCCAGAACAGCGGCCCGCCGGCGTCCGCGGCGAGGTGCGGTCGGCCGTCGGTCAGCCACGCTCGCACGGCCTCGACGGCGTCGTCGGAGACCGGCACCCGCCGCTCCTTCGAGCCCTTCCCCCGGACGAGGACGCGGGCGCCGTCCAGGTCGAAGTCGTCTCTGCGCAACGCCGTGACCTCGCTCACGCGCAGTCCCGAGCCGTACAGCAGCTCGAGGATCGCGCGATCACGCAGCGCGACCGCGTGCTCGATCGGATCGTCGGCATCCTGGATGTCCGGGCTCTCGACCAGATCGGCCGCCTCACCCGCGCGAAGCACCGTCGGCAGGCGGTTCGCGACCTTCGGCCTGCCGAGCAACAGCGACGGATCGTGGGCAACCGTGCCGTCATCGACCGCCCAGCGATAGAAGGTGTGGATCGCACCGACGCGGCGGGCGATCGAGGCCCGCGCATACCCGAGCGCGTGTTGCTGCGCGAGGAACCGACGAAGGATCGCGTGATCGGCATCCTCGAGCGAGCGGGACGAGCGATGCAGGAACGTGGCGAGATGCAGAAGATCCGTTCGATACGCAGCGACGGTGTTCGCCGACAGGCGGCGCTCGAGACGCAGATGCGCGGTGAACCCGTCGATCAGCTCGAGCTGGGGTCGCGGAAGCGCACGGCCATCGGATGCGGGCGACACGAACCTCTCCAGGCACGCCGGCGTGTCCGGCCGCTGCCGCGCGTATCGTCCCAGCGGCCCGGGGCCGACGCAATCACCCGGATGGGCGTCGCCCA
>JBJMLQ010000211.1:0-5750 GCA_045805225.1 Actinomycetota bacterium
ACGGACCGACGCGCCCGACGGCGGCCCGACGATCTGGTTCCTGCGCGCCGATCCGCCGGGCGCTTAGGACAACTTCACGACCCGCGGCTGCGAGCCGTTGCGGGTGTGACATCGCCACCGGCCCCCGACGAGGCGGAACACGGCCGTCACCCGATGGGGCATGTGCTTCACCTCGCCGGCGCCGTCGTCCCACGTCGCGGTCCCGGCGGCATTCACCCACGCGACCGGCCCCTCGACGGTCACGCGGTGCTCGGTGTAGTCGATCGTGAAGGAGCCGGCGAGCCCCGCCATCCAGGTCGCGAACGACCGTAGCTCCTGCGGTCCGATGGCATGCTCGGCTTCGGCCGATCGCCAGAGGGTCAGGTCTGGATCGTCCGTGAATCCCTCCAGGACCGCGTCAACATCACCTGCAGCGAAGGCGTCATCGAGCTCGAGGAAGGCCGTCCAGACGGCACCGGCCGCATCCATGGTGCCAGGGTAGCCCACACCGCCGTCGCGGTGTGCTATATATCTCTCCTTGCTATATCGGCTCGATATATCGGGACGGCACACCGGAATCTGCGGATCGGAACGGACATGATCGAACTGGCGGTCCTGGGCCTGCTGAAAGAGCGCCCGATGCACGGGTATCAGCTCAATCGCGAGCTCTCCGAGCATCTCGGCGGCCTCTCGCGGGTGTCGTACGGGTCGCTGTATCCGTCGCTCCGCCGGCTCGAGCGCCAGGGCGCGATCACGAGCGAGCCCGGCGCGACAGGCGCGCGGCGCAAGACCGTCTACGCGATCACGGCCGAGGGCGAGCGCCTGTTCCTCGAGCTCTTGGAGGAAACGCCGCAGGAGAACCAGACAGAAGACGCGCGCTTCCGCGTGCGTCTGGCGTTCTTCCGGTACCTACCGCCTGAGACGCGCGTGCGCCTCCTCGAGCGTCGCCGACAGGCGCTCGAGGCGAGGCTCGCCGAGTTCAAGACGCGGTTGCGCGACGCCGGAACCACCGACGACTACCAACGGGCGCTGCTCGACCATGCGCGCGCGGGCACCGAGTCGGATATCGCCTGGCTCACCGAGCTGATCCGCAGTGAACGACTGAAGTACGAGATCACCGCCCCTGTGGGGGAGCGGCGCCGCGCGAGCGCGACGCTGCGCAGGAAGGAGCGCACATCATGAGTGAGGTTCGCATCGCGATCGTGGGGCTCGGCAACTGCGCCTCGTCCCTGGTCCAGGGGCTGGAGTACTACAAGGATGCCGACCCCAACGACCGAGTCCCCGGCTTGATGCACGTCGAGCTCGGCGAGTATCACATCCGAGACATCCGCATCGTCGCGGCCTTCGACGTCGACGCGAACAAGGTCGGCCAGGACGTCGCCGACGCGATCTTCACCGCACCCAACAACACGATCCGGTTCTCCGACGTGCCGTCGACCGGGGTGACCGTCCGGCGCGGGCACACCCTCGACGGCCTCGGCACCTACTACCGCGACATGATCACCGAGTCGGCGCTCGAGCCGGTCGACGTCGCGCAGGTGCTGCGTGACACCCGTGCCGACGTTCTGATCTCGTACCTGCCGGTCGGCTCCGAGCAGGCGGACAAGCACTACGCGCAGTGCGCGATCGACGCCGGCGTGGCGTTCGTCAACGCGCTGCCGGTCTTCATCGCGAGCGACCCTGTGTGGGCGAAGAAGTTCGCCGACGCCGGTGTGCCGATCGTGGGCGACGACATCAAGTCCCAGGTCGGCGCGACGATCACCCACCGCGTCCTCGCCAAGCTCTTCGAGGACCGCGGCGTCGAGCTCGACCGCACGTACCAGCTGAACTTCGGCGGCAACATGGACTTCATGAACATGCTCGAGCGCGAGCGCCTGACGTCCAAGAAGATCTCCAAGACGAATTCGGTTCAGTCCCAGCTCGATGAGCCGCTCGCCAAGGAGAACATCCACATCGGCCCGAGCGACCACGTCCCGTGGCTCGAGGACCGGAAGTGGGCGATGATCCGCCTCGAAGGTCGCAACTTCGGCGACGTGCCGCTCACCATCGAGATGAAGCTCGAGGTGTGGGACTCGCCCAACTCGGCCGGCGTGATCATCGACGCGCTGCGGTGCGCGAAGCTCGCCAAGGACCGCGGCATCGGAGGCCCGATCATCGGCCCGAGCGCCTACTTCATGAAGAGCCCGCCCGTGCAGTTCACCGACGAGGAAGCCCGTCAGATGGTCGAGGAGTTCGCGAACGGGGACGCTCCCCTCGAGGTCGTCGACCGTCAGGCTCACGCCGTCCAAGCGTCGGGGGCGTGACTCGCGAGGAACCGAACCTCGTGACCGTCGCTGTCGCGCTGCACGCGTTGCGCACATAGCTCGTCCCGTCCGGGGGCGCGTCGGCACGCCCGTATGCTGCGGGACGATGAGCGCGCCTCCCCAGCCCGGTACGGCGGCGCGCGCCCGGTCGGCCCTCCGCTCGCCCGACTTCAGGAAGCTCCTGTGGATCCGGCTGTGCGGACAGGGCGGCGATGGCATCTTCCAGGCGGCGCTCGTCGCCTCGGTCGTGTTCAGCCCGAACCAACAGAACACGGCGAAGGGCCTGCTCGCGGCGAGCGCCGTCACGATCTTGCCGTTCACGCTGCTCGGGCCGTTCGTCGGCGTCTTCATCGACCGGTGGCCGCGTCGCGCGATCCTCACGATGGCGCCGCTGCTCAAGGTCGCGTTCGTGCCGCTCGTGCTGTTCGACCCGCTGCAGTGGCCAGTCAAGATCTTGTTCTACGCAGGCGTGCTCGCCGTCCTGTCGATCAACCGGTTCCAGCTGGCGGCCGCGTCGGCGGTCGTCCCCCGGCTCGTGCCGGCCGAGGACCTGCTGATCGCCAACTCGATCGCGACGGTCGGCGGGACGCTCGCGCTGCTCGTGGGCGTGTTCGTCGGCGGGCGTATCGACAACCTGATCGGGACGGTGAGCGTGATCCTCATCGCGACCGTCGCGTGGCTGGTCGCGTCGATGATCGCCGGCCGTATCGGCTCCGACCTCGCACCGATGATGCTCCAGGAAGCGCCGGAGCTGCTTCGACACGCCCTGAAACGCGTCGTGGTCGAGACATGGGACGGCGCCTCGACGATGTTCCGCACGCCGCACGCGATCGGGCCGATCGCGTCGATCACGGTCGACCAGATCGGCCAGGGGGTCATGCTGACCCTTGCGCTCGTGGTTTTCCGAGAGCAGCTCGGGGAGGGTGTCGCGTCGTTCTCGAACGTGATCGGCGCAGGTGGCATCGGTGTCCTGCTCGGGATCGGGTCGGCCGGGTTCCTCGAGGAACACCTGCCGAAGGAACGGATCGTGTCGCTCGGCTTCTTGATCGGCGGGATCGTGCTGATCGGCGCCGCCGCGGCGATCGAGGGCCCGGTGATCCTGCTCGTCGCAGGGGTGCTCGGGCTGACGTTCGCGTGGAAGAAGGTGTCGGTCGACACGATGGTGCAGGAGTCTCTCCCGGACGGATACCGGGGGCGCGTGTTCTCGGTGTACGACTTCTTCTACAACATGGCGCGGCTCGTGGCTGCGCTCGTGGCGGTCGCCCTGTTCCCGGTGCTCTCGTCCGCCTCGACGTTGATCGTGATCGGCATCGTGTTCGTTGCGTGGACCCCGGTGCTTCCGTGGCTCGTCTCGCGGCGCGCACAGATCGACCTCGGGATGGACGACGCGGGGCTGCCGACGTCGTTGCGGTGGGGTGCGGCGAGCGAGCCCGTCACGGTCCTCGAGTCGAGCGACCTCGGGTACCGGCTGGCGCTCGAGGACGGCAGCGTGATCGACGTGCGTCGCGCGATCGGTGCGCCGGGCTGGCGCGTCCTGCGCGAGCGGGAGGGTTAGCGGGCCGGGATCGCCGCGGCGCCCGGGACCGACTCGCGCTCGGTTCCGGGTTCCTCGCTCTTCTCGGTCGAGCGGCGCCTGCGCATCGCGAGCACCGCCACGCCGATCGCCGCGGCGAGCGCACCCATCAGCGCGAACTCCACCCGCGGGCCGAGCAGCTCTCCGAGCCATCCCGCGATGGGGGCGCCGATCGGCGTCGACCCGAGGAACACGATCCCGTACAGCGCCATCACGCGTCCGCGGGCCTGCGGCGCCGCATTGAGCTGCAGCATCGTGTTGCCGTTGATCATGAAGCACATCGCCGTGTAGCCGAGCGGCACCATGGTGAGCATCGCGAAGCCGAGGGTGGGCGCCAATGCGACGAGCACCATCGACCCGCCGACCAGCATCGAGAACACGCCGAGCCGACGCATGCCCGGGTGCGCGTTCGCGTGCGCGGTCGTGACCGCTCCGATGAGAGACCCGACGCCGGCGGCGGCCGATAGCAGACCGAACTCGCGCGGCCCGGCGTTGAACGAGACCTCCGCGAGCAGCGGCATCAACACCTGCCACTCGAAGACGAACGTGAACATGATCGCGAGCACGATCAGCGGCCGCCGCAGCTCGTCGGTGCGCCACACGTACTTCATCCCGGCCACGAGGCTGCCACGCTCACGGGTGGAGCGCGGCTGCTTGTGGAACTCCGCCGGGCGCATCGCGATCAGCGCGCTCAGCACGAACATGAACGACACCGCGTCGAGGACGAAGCACCACGCCATGCCCGCCCCCGCGATCACGAGCCCGGCGATCGCGGGCCCGATCACCCGCGCGCCGGTGAACGCCGCGCTATTGAGGCTCACCGCGTTCGTGAGCGACTGCTCGCCGACCATCTCGACGTAGAAGCTCTGGCGCGACGGGTTGTCGATCGCGGTGATGCATCCGTAGACGACGGACAGCGTGTAGACCATCCACAGCGTGATCACGTTCGTGGCGACCAACACCGCCAACACGACCGACACCACGGCGAAGAGGCTCTGCGTCACGATGAGGATCCGCCGCTTGTCGAAGCGGTCGGCGAGCACGCCGCCGAACGCGCCGATCACCAGCATCGGCCCGAACTGCAGCGCGGCGTTGATGCCGAGCGCGGAACCGCTGCGCGTCAGCTGCCACACCAGCCAACCGGTCGCCGTGAACGTCATCCACGTGCCGATCGCCGACACGAACTGTCCCATCAGGAACAGCCGGAAATTACGCGATGACCGCGCCGACGCGAACGTCTGCTTCAGCGCGCCGATCGGACTCACGGGGCCCCACCGTCCTGGGCCAGCCGATCCAAGATCTCCGCCGCCTTCCGCAACGTTTCACGCTCGTCCGGCTCGAGCGCCTTCAGTCGCTTCGTGAGGAACACATCGGTCCGGCGCCGCGCGGCGTGCAAGAGGGCCGTGCCCGCCGGCGTCGTCTGCAACCACGTCACCCGGCCGTCGATGGGGTCGGGGAGGCGCTCGATCAGCCCGCGCTCCGCCAGCTCGCGGATCGTGCGGGTGATCGACGGTTTCTGCACGTGCTCGAACCGGGCGAGCTGCCCGGCGGTCACCGGACCGTGGCGCTCGATCGTGCGAAGCGCCGCGTGCAACGTCGGCGTGATCTCGACATCGGACACGTGGCGCATCCTCCGCGCCGCGCGCCACACCGCGACGCGGAGCTGCGCGGCGAGCTCAGCGGGCCGGATGTCGGAGGTGGTTCGTTCCATGCATGCATGATAGTACGCCACACTAATTAGTGTCCGGTACGAACCGTCGCCGTCCCCGAGATGCGCGTGACCTGCGGCTATCGTGAGCGCGCCTCGAACCGAAAGGACCTCCGCGGATGGCTTCGAACGGACACCACGCCCCTCGCGAGTCGCGACGCACCCGGCGCGCGCTGTGGATCGTCGC
>JBJMLQ010000212.1:0-7319 GCA_045805225.1 Actinomycetota bacterium
ACTACGTGAGCCAGGTTCAGCAGAGTGAGCCTGCGGTCGAACCCTTAGCGCCCGTCGGCGGCGATGATCAAAGGCGCGTCGAGGGGCGCACGCCCTGGCAACTCTTCTGGGGCAGGTTCCGCAGGGACTGGGTTGCGCTGCTCGCCCTCGCGTGGGTCGTCATCCTGATCGTCTCGTCGATCCTGGCGCCGCTGTTCGTGCGCTTGATCTCGCACAACGGCCCCAACGACATCAAGCCTCAGCTCTCGAACGAGTTCAACATCCCGGTGATCGGGCCTGGTGTGCAGTTCTGGGGGGGCGTCGACGCGCTCGGTCGCGACGTCTTCGTCCGGACCCTCTACGGCGCCCGCACGTCGATCCAGGTCGCGCTGCTCGCGACGGCGATCTCCGTGGTGATCGGCCTCGCGTTGGGTCTCCTCGGCGGATACTTCGGAGGCAAGACCGACACCTTCACGTCGCGACTGACCGACATCGTGCTGTCCCTGCCGGTGTTCCTGCTCGCGATCGGCATCTCGGCCAGCTGTGGCGTATCCATCAACGGTTGTCTGGGCGGTCTGCTCAAGCCCGGCGTGTGGCTCGTGACGTTCATCATCGCGTTGTTCGGCTGGACGTACATCGCGCGCATCGTCCGCGGCCAGACGCTCTCGCTTCGAGAACGGGAGTTCGTCGAGGCGGCGCGAGCGACCGGGTTCGGTCGCCTGCACATCATGTTCCGCGAGATCTTGCCGAACCTGGTGGCCCCGCTGATCGTGTACACGACGCTCCTCATCCCCGTGAACATCATCTTCGAGGCGTCGTTGTCCTACCTGGGCGTCGGCATCCCGCCGGAGACGCCGTCGTGGGGCCGCATGATCGCCGACGCCACGGACGGCCAGCTGTATCGCTACGCGTGGTGGATGTTGTTCTTCCCGGGCGTGATGCTCGTGCTGACCACGCTCGCCTTCAACCTCGTGGGAGACGCGCTCCGCGATGCCTTGGACCCCAGGGCGAACCGCTAAGGAGGAAACCTGAGCGACCTCGGAACACGTAAACCTCGATGGAGTCTCGCAACCCCAGGAGGAGGGAGCATGCGGAACAGATGGGTAACCGGCATCGCGATGGTCGCCACGATGGCGATCCTCGCGGCGGCCTGCTCGAGCAACAGCACTGCGACCAGCGGCGCCGCGCCGTCGGGTTCGCCGCAGAAGGGCGGAACGTACCGGACCGCCACGCAGACACTCAGCAACACGTCGAACTTCGATCCCACCGGTGAGTACTACGGCTACGCGTGGGACATCTTCCAGAACATGCTCATCCGAGGTCTGTACAACTACAACCACGTACCGGGAGATGAGGGCAACACGCCTCAGCCCGACCTGGTGACCGACTCGAAGATCTCGAGCGACGGACTGACGTACTCCTTCACGATCCGCGACGACGTGAAGTGGGGTCCTCCCGTGAACCGCACCGTGACCACGGCCGACATCGAATACGCCTTCGAGCGGATCAACGACTCGGACCTGGCCGCGTATTACGGCAACTATTACTGTGGCGTGATCAAGGGCATGACGTGCTCGGAGACGTCGCTGCACCCGGTCTCGGGCATCGACGTGCCAGACGACACCCACATCACGTTCCACTTGGAGAGCCCGACCGGTGACTTCCTGTACCGGTTGGCCATGCCGGCGACGTACCCGCAGCCCAAGGAAGTCGCAGGCTGCTTCACCTCGGCCGGCGGCTACGGCTCCGACCTGGTCTCGAACGGCGCGTACATGTACTTCGGGGCGGACAAGCTGGACATCTCGGGGGGTTGCAAGACGCTGAAGCCGGTCGCGGGCATCAACCCGGACAAGGGCATCACGATCGTCCGCAATCCGAACTTCGACGCCTCAACCGAGGACCCGGCGATGTTCTCGAACTACCTCGACGGGCTCCAGATCGAGATCAACTCCAACGTCGATGACATCTTCCAGAAGATCCAGGCCGGAGAGCTCGACGGCTCGTTCGGTGATACGCCGCCGTCGACGGTGGAGCAGCAGTACGCCACCGATCCGAACCTGCAGGGGTTCATCCACTCGGATCCGGGCGACCGCACCTGGTACATCACGATGAACCTGCTGGCCCCGCCGTTCGACGACCCGCACGTCCGCAAGGCCGTCCAGTGGGTGGTCGACAAGGCCGCGCTCGTCAAGGGCTACGGGGGGAGCCTGCACGCCGATCCGGCGACGACGGTCGACCCACCGTCCGTGTTGCCCGCAACGGCCAACTACAACCCGTACCCATCGGACGGGTTCGCCGGCGACGTCACGCAGGCGCAGAACGAGATGAAGCAGTCCGTCTACGACACGAACCAAGACGGCATGTGTGACGCGCCGGAGTGCAAGTTCCTGCTGCTGGCGAACAACACCACGCCGTGGACGAACATGAACCCGATCCTCCAGCAGGACCTGGCGAAGATCGGCCTGACGGCACAGCTGCAAGAGGTCAAGCCCGACGTGGTCAACTCGCAGACGGTCACCGTCGACAAGTTGATCCCGATGTCGTTCGGCCAGGGTTGGGCCAAGGACTTCGGCTCGCCGTACGGGTTCGACTTCTTCGTCATGAACGGCACGACGATCAGCTGCACCGGGTCCTACGACCAAGGGCTGCTCGGCATGACGGCCGACCAGGCTAAGGAGTGTGGGGTGCAGGACGCCTACAACAAGGCGATCCAGTTCTACCCGAACCACAAGCTGCCGTCGATCGACGATCAGATGGCGAAGTGCGTGGCCCTGCAGGGAGACCCGCAGCAGCAGTGCTACGCCGACATGCAGAAGACGGAGATGGAGGAGGGGATGACCTGGGTGCCATGGTCCTGGGGCAAGAACCTCGTCATCACCAGTCCGAGTGTCACGCAGTACGTGTACGACCAGAACGCCGGGGATCCGGCCTGGGCGCACATCTCTGTGAACAACAACGCAGCACCGGAGAACGTGGCCTAGCGGTCACGCAGGATCACGGACGAGGAGGGAGCCGCCCGGCGGCTCCCTCCTCCACCCGTACGTGAGGCACGCGGATGCTCAGATACATCATCAGGCGGGTCCTGTGGGCGATCCTCGTCCTGCTGATCGTGGTGTTCATCACGTACATGATCTTCTTCCTGCTCCCGTCGGGGGACCCGGCGGTGCGGCTCGCCGGGAAGAACCAGACGCCGCAGCTCCTGGAGCAGATCCGGCAGCAGTTCGGCCTGAACCACCCCTGGTACATCCAGTACCTGCTGTTCCTGAAGCACGCGGTGTTGGGAGACCAGTACGGATGGCCGGGCCTCGGGCTGTCGTTCGTCTCGAAGGTGCCGCTGAAGGGGATCATCTTCAGCCGCATCGCGGTCACCGCCCAGCTCGCGATCGGCGCCGCGATCGTCTGGCTCATCGTGGGCATCTCGGTCGGCATCCTGTCCGCCCTCCGACCCCACACCCTGGGGGACCGCTCGGCGATGGGTTTGGCGGTGCTCGCGATCTCGATGCCGGTCTTCTTCCTCGGGCCGTTGGCCCTGTACATCTTCTGGTTCAAATTGGGGTGGCTGCCCGGGACCGGCTATTACGCGCTGGGGCAGTACGGTGTTGGAACATGGTTCAGCCACTGGATCTTGCCCTGGGTCGTCCTCGCCGTGCTGTACGCGGCCTTCTATGCGCGCCTCTCACGCTCCAACCTCATGGAGACGATGTCCGAGGACTACATCCGGACCGCGCGCGCCAAGGGGTTGACCGAGAAGCGGGTCGTCCTCAAGCACGGCCTGCGGGCGGGACTCACCCCGCTCGTGACGGTCTTCGGGCTCGACCTCGCGGCCTTGCTCGGCGGCGCCATCATCACCGAGTCGATCTTCAACCTGCCGGGCATCGGCCAGCTGACGGTCCAGGCGGTCGGTGGCCAGGATCTGAACACGATCGCCGTGATCACGCTGGTGGCCGCGACGTTCGTCGTGTTCGCCAACCTGATCGTGGACATCCTCTACGCGTTCCTCGACCCTCGGGTCCGGTTCGATTGACGGGAGCCCTGAGTGCCTGAGCCGCTGCTCGAGGTGAAAGACCTCCGCGTCCATTTCCCGACCGACGACGGCGTCGTCAAGGCCGTCGACGGTCTGTCCTTCACGATGGCCGCCGGCGAGACGCTCGGCATCGTGGGGGAGTCCGGCTCGGGCAAGAGCGTCTCGTTCCTCACGGTCATGGGCCTCATCAACAAGAAGTCGGCCATCATCGAGGGACAGGTGTTGTTCCAAGGTCAGGACCTGGTGCAGATGACCAACGACGAGCTGCGCGAGATCCGCGGCGCGAAGATCGCGATGATCTTCCAGGACCCGATGACGTCGCTGCACCCGTTCTACAAGGTTGGTGACCAGATCGCGGAGATGATCTTGGCGCACGAGGACATCTCCAAGAAGGAGGCGTTCGACCGAGCGATCGAGATGCTGCGGCGCGTCAACATCCCGCAGCCTGAGGAGCGGGCGAGGCAGTTCCCGCACGAGTTCTCGGGCGGCATGCGGCAACGCGCGATGATCGCGATGGCGCTATCGCTGAACCCCGACCTACTCATCGCCGACGAGCCCACCACCGCGCTCGACGTCACCGTGCAGGCGCAGATCCTGGACCTGATCGACCGGCTGCAGTCGGAGTTCAACACGGCGGTCGCGCTGATCACGCATGACCTCGGCGTCGTCGCGGAACACTGCCACCACATCCAGGTGATGTACGCCGGCAAGATCGTCGAGGAAGGGACCGCCGACGACATCTACTACCGGCCGATGATGCCCTACACATGGGGCCTGCTTCGGTCGCTCCCGCGGCTGGGCCACGACACCGACCGGTTGACCCCGATCGCGGGCGCGCCGCCCTCCTTGATCTTCCTGCCCGAGGGCTGCTCGTTCTCCCCGCGGTGCCCGTACGTGTTCGACGAATGCCGCGTCGTTGAGCCCGAGCTGTTGCCGATCGACGGTCACCACGCGGCCCGCTGCCATCTCAGCCTCGAGGATCGCGAGCGCATCGTGGCCCAGGAGATCCTCGCGACCTCATGAGCGCCGTCGAGGCCACCCCGATGCGCGAGAAGCCTCGATCGGGCGAGCCGCTGCTGCGACTGCAGGGGATCGTGAAGCACTTCCCGATCACGCGCGGGATCATCTTCCAGAAGAAGGTCGGTGCAGTGCACGCCGTCGACGGGGTCGACCTCGACATCTACCCCGGCGAGACGCTCGGGCTGGTCGGCGAGACCGGGTGCGGCAAGAGCACGCTCGCGCGCGTCGCGATGCGGCTGCACGATGCGACGGACGGCACGATCCTGTTCGACGGCCGCGACATCACCCGCATGAAGGGCGAGGAGCTGCGGGCCGTCCGACGCGATATGCAGATGATCTTCCAGGACCCGTACGCGTCGCTGAACCCGCGCAAGACCGTCGGCACGATCGTCGGCGCGCCGCTGCGGCTCCACAAGACGGTTCCGAAGAACCAGGTCCGGACCGAGGTCCAGAACCTGATGGAGCTCGTCGGGCTCAACCCCGAGCACTACAACCGCTATCCCCACGAGTTCTCCGGTGGCCAGCGCCAGCGCATCGGGGTGGCGCGCGCGCTCGCGTTGCGCCCCAAGCTGATCGTGTGCGACGAGCCGGTCTCCGCGCTCGACGTCTCGATCCAGGCGCAGATCCTGAACCTGCTGAACGACCTGCAGGACGAGTTCAACCTGACGTACCTGTTCATCGCGCACGACCTCTCGGTCGTGAAGCACATCTCGGACCGCGTCGCGGTGATGTACCTCGGCAAGATCGCCGAAGCTGCCGACGGCTCCGAGCTCTACACCCAGCCGAAACACCCGTACACAGGAGCGCTGCTGTCGGCGGTCCCGATCGCCGACCCGAACCTCGCGAAGACCAAGACGCGGATCATCCTCGAGGGCGACGTGCCCTCACCGATCAACCCGCCGACCGGCTGCCGGTTCCACCCGCGGTGCTACAAGCGAAGAACGTTGGACCCGGGATCGCAGGAGCGCTGCAGCACCGAGGAACCCCTGCTCGTCGACCACGCGCCGGGCCACATCGCAGCCTGTCACTTCCCGTTGGACGCCACTATCATCGAGGCGCTGACCGAGACCGAGTCCGGGAGTTCCGCATGATCAACGCCGTCGCCGTCGTGTTGCTCGTCCTGTCGTCGGTCTTCCTGATCGTCACGATCCTGATGCATTCAGGCAAGGGCAGCGGCCTGTCCGACATGTTCGGCGGCGGCAACAACCTCGCGGGCGGGACGTCGCTGGAGCGCACGCTCGACAGGATCACGGTCGTGACGGCCATCATCTGGGCCGTGGCGGTCTTCTGGCTGTCGTGGAAGTGGTACTAGGCCCGCTCGTCTCGGGGCGCGTTTTGGGCGTTGGTAGGATGCCGCGCGCTACGTCGGAGTGGCGGAACTTGGTAGACGCGCTAGGTTGAGGGCCTAGTGCCCCTTGCGGGGCGTGGGGGTTCAAATCCCCCCTCCGACACTTACGCCGCAGCGTATGTCGTCGGTTTCGGTCCCGTCGATCGAGACCGTGTCCCGTTTCGCCCGCCGCCAGCCCGGGTACGCTCAATGGTCTGGGCGGGGAGCACACGGAGAGGATCATGAAGCGGTTCGCATTCATACTCGGCGCTGTCGCGCTCATCCTGGCGTTGCCGACGATGGCGCTCGCCGCGTCGCTGTCGTGGACGGGAGGGTCCGATAGCGGGTCCGATCTCCTACCGTGTACCGACGGCGGACACTGGGTCCTGTCACAGGCGCAGGCGGTCACGTCCCCGACGCTGGTGGTCGGAGCCGGGACGTACGCGATGTCACCCGACGGGAACGACTCGTACACCGCCGACAGCACGGGTCCCATCGTGGTCGGCGATCTCGCCGTCGTGACCTACGACGGCGGCGGTCAACCATCCCTCGCCCTCACCAGCTGCGCGGCATCGTCGTCGCCCACGCCCACGCCCACTCCGACACCGACTCCAACGCCGTCGCCCAGCGGCTCGCCGCCCCCTTCGGGTTCGCCCGGCCCGTCCGGTCAAACTGGCGGCGGCGGTTCGGGTCACATCGGCACGGGAGGCCGGACGCCCGTGATACACGGGGGAACCGGATCCGCCACGGATCCCAGGGCGCCAGGGACACCTGGCGTCGGTCCGCGCGCGCGCGCGAGGGCCGATATCCCCGCCGGACCCATCGGACCGCTGGATCTAACGGCGCCGCACGCGGGAGATCCGGCGAACCCGGTCGTAGGTGGCGCGGACGGGGCGGTCCAGCAAGCGTTGAGCGACGGCGCGACGGACCCGTTCCAAGTGGCTCGGAGGCCGCAGCGCGCCCTCGTGA
>JBJMLQ010000213.1:0-10655 GCA_045805225.1 Actinomycetota bacterium
GCGCTCGGCCCAGACGTACTCGGTGGCGAGGATCGCGAGGCCCGCGATGATCACGACGATGCCCGGGCCCGGCAAGACGAGCATCGCGATGCCGACGATGAGGACGGCGAAACCGGCGATAGTGACGGCTATCCGCTTGCCGCTGCGTTTGATGAAGAGCGCGACCGCCTTGAAGGGCGCGACGAACGGGTGGTCGTGCCACCGGCGGTCCGCTTTGGGGAACGCGGTCTCGATCTGCTCGACGACCGCTGATGCGTCGACTTCCTCGGGGTCGTCGCCCCAGATCTCGTGGTCTCCCCGGCGCGGCGATGGATTCGGCTCAGCCATGTCGAACTAGTCTCTCATGGCCTCCGGATGCAGCTACGATGCCTTTGGCCTGCGGTCTTGTCACTCTTTCCAGTGTGGATAACTTGCCTTCAGCGAGCCGAATCCCCTAGAAAACGTGTCTAGCTGGAGCGTGCGGTCTGTCCCCAACCGCGCGGAGGGAGGGGACATGGCAACTACAGCGACGCCGTCCGTTGCTGCCGCAACGAGCGCAGCTCTCGGCGATAGCGGCCGCGCCAAAGCGTTCCACTGGATTACGAGTGGCGTAACGATTCTTGGGCTCGCCGTACTTCTGAAAGCTCATCCACCTCGCGAGGATGCGGCCGAGATAGCTGCTTGGGTTCTGGCGTGTCTCTTGGCAGACCTGATGTACGTCCGTATCGGGCGCAGCATCACGCTGAGCATGTCTCTTCCGGTCGTCCTTGCGGCGGCGCTGCTCCATTCTCCAGCCGTTACTGCATTGATTGCACTCCTCGGTTCGTTAGACCCTCGCGAGATTCAGGGCAAGTCGTCGGTGGAACGAATCCTCTTCAACCGATCTCAGGTCGCCATCTCCGCGGCCACAGCCAGCTTAGCTATGCACGCGATTGCTCCCGGAGCATCTGACTGGCCGCTCGTCGTTGTCGCGTGTGCTGTCGGCCTCATTGCCGACAGTTTCGTCAACGTTGCTCTAGTGGTGACGTCGACCGTGCTGTCGGGCAGAGCGCAATGGATGGAGATTATCGTCGGGCTCTGGGGATCGGAGCCGGCTGCCTCGCTTGGCCTCTATCTTTCCGCATGCATCATCGCCCCGCTACTCGCCCTCATCTATCGGGATTGGGGTCCGTGGGCCTTGCTGGCCGGCACAGCGGTACTGCTGCCGATCCGTGTCGCGTTGTCACGGATCCAGGCGCTCGGCGTTAGCGGCGAAATCATCAAGATCAAGGACGCCGAAATTGCGTCTGCCAATGAATCCGCCCTCGACGAAAGACGAGACGAACGGCTAACGCTTGCTGGCGACCTCCATGATGAAGTGCTTCCTGCCCTCTTCAAAGTCCACCTGATGGGAGAAGTTCTGAAGCAAGACCTCGCTTGTGGGCGACTCCTGGATCTGGATGAGGATCTTCCGGAGCTGCTCGAAGCAACGACCTCAGCTCAACAAGCAGTCCGCAGAGTTGTTGGCGATCTCCGCTCGTCTCGAATGGCGATTCGAGATGTTGCGCGAGCGATTCGGGGTCACGCTGACCAACTTGAGTCGGAAGGCGGTCCAAGGATTGAACTCAGCCTCTGCGACGTGGGATGCACGGACCGAGCTCGGCTGGTGATCGTGCAGGTTGCTCGGGAAGCACTCGTCAACAGCTCCCGGTACTCATCAGCGCGGCGGATCCAATTGAGCTTGAGGCGCCAATCCGCAAGCCTGGCGGAGTTGAGGATCAGCGACGACGGCCGCGGCTTCGATCCCGATGACGTCGACAAAGGCAAGCATTTTGGGCTTCAGCTGATGACGGAGCGGGTGTCGGCCGTCGGCGGCAAGCTATCAGTCAGTAGCTCACCTGGATCCGGGACGACGATCACAGCGCAGATCCCGTTACAGCCATAAACGCAACAACCCCCCCGGAGATCCCGGGAGGGTTGTGGTGGAAGTCTGCTTGGGCTCTAGCCAGCCCGCCAGTGGGCGCCACCGGCGAGAGCCAGGGCCGCAATCGACGCGAGAGCGAGAGTGATGCGACGCACCAGCTTCATGGAAGTCCTCCCTCCGTGGGTTCCGGCGGCCCCCTTGTGGGGGACACCCCGGGATTGTCGGTGGACCCCTATCTGGGGGACAAGCCCGCGCATCGGGCTACGGCGTTTGGCCTAGATGCTTTCTCGGCTCCTTCAAAGCTCTGCTCTGAGAGGGCATGATGAGAGTCTTCATGGCCGCCCCAAGCCAAACCCGAGGCCAGACGATCCTGGCCGGCGTATGCGTTGTCGCCACTTTGGCGACCATTCTGGCGCTCAACGCGGCGAGGGGATGGGATTCGAAGCCTGAATGGCTGCTGTGGGCACCGCTAGTCGCCGGCGTTGAACTCCTGCCCGTTCCGACCTGGCGCGGCCTAACGCTCAGCGTTGGTTTCCCGCTGCTGATGATGGTGGCGATTCTCTACCCCCCGGGTGCCGTCGGAGCAATCGCATTCCTTGGGGCATCGGATCCCAGGGAGCTTCGTGGCGAGGTGTCGGTGGCTACGGCGCTGTTCAACCGGTCGCAGGTGGCTTTGTCTGTGATGGCTGCGGGCGCTGTATTCCACATATTCCAAGAGCCGCTCCAACCCCTCACTGACACGCACGCGCTTGTCCTGATCGGAGCGGCATCCTTGGCTGCTGTCGCGGACTATCTCGTCAACGCGGGCCTGGTTGCGACGTTCATGAGCTTCAAACTTCGGATGCCCATTCGCCAGATGGTTCGGCAGCTCACGATCGGGGGAGGCCGCGAGTTCTTGGTCAGCTACCTGGGCCTCGGGGTCCTCGGACTCACGTTAGCGGCCATGTACGAGCAGGTCGGTCTTTGGATGTTGCCGGCGGTCTTGGCTCCGCTGATCTTTGCGCGTCAGGTGTTCTACCGATCTAGGGCACTGGAGGAGGCGCACGTTGAGTTGCAGGAGCGCGAGGAGGTCCTCCGCGTGCTTTCGAACACGATGGCTGAACAGCGCGCCGATGAACGCCTCCAGATCGCCGGATATCTTCACGACGACCTCGCGCAGGTCCTATTCCGACTCTCGCTCCAGGTTGACATCGCCCGCAAGATGCTCGACAAACGAGACCTCGATGATCTCCGCGACCAACTCGAGAAGATCAAGGACTCCAAGCAAGAGACGTCCGATCGCATCCGCGCCCTGATCCGTGAGCTGCACCGTTCGCCGCTGGGCGCGATCGGCCTCGCGGAGTCGCTCGAGTCCTTCACAGACGAGGTCGGCCGCGACTCGGGGATCCGCTTCCATCACGACGTCGAAGACATCCCCTTGCCGGCCCCGATCGCCTTGCTGATCTTCCACATCGCCCGCGAAGGCGTCATGAACGCGATGAAGCACGCCGACCCGTCCGACGTCTGGATCGCCGTCACGGAAGCCGACGACAACATCGTTCTCAAGCTCCGCGACAACGGCTCCGGATTCGACACGAGCGCCCCGGGCCCAGAAGGTCACTTCGGGATGGCGATGATGCGTGAGCGAGCCCAGGTCGGCGGCGGCACGCTCGAGGTCGCGAGCTCACCAGACGACGGCACCATGATCACGGTTCGGTTCCCGACGTCTCTGCTTCAGCGGGATCAGGATGGCGGTACCGGATCGGCATCCGCCAATACTCAGGCGCATGCTTCCCTCGGTACGCCGGGAACCACAACGCCATCGGCCGAGGGTTCTCGCGGCGCCGTCCCCGCATGATCTGCACGATCGAGTAGACCATCGCGCCGTAGAGCAGCACGTCGCCGGGCGACAGCACGACGCCGATAGGCTCGGGCACACCGATCACGTCTCCGAGGTGCCACAACACGTCGTCGTCACTCATCAGGTGGTGCTTGCCGACGGTCGCGTCCTGCAACACGGCCGGGTCGCCGCCGGACGTCGTGATCGCGTCGGCTCGCACCGGCATCCCGCCGTTCGCGACCACCACGACCAGGTTCAGCAGGAGCCCCACGATCATCACGTAGCCGCCCGGGATCCAGCGGTTCGAGATCAGGAACACCGCGAGCAAGAAGTACGACAAGGCGAGCAGGACCGGTCCCACGACGGTGTCCGGGATGCCGGCGATCGTCAGCGCCGGTGCGAAGTTCACGACCGCCGTCAGCGCAGCGCCGCCGATAGCGAGCCCCCAGCGGTTGATTCGCAGGTTCTCGAACCGGCGCAGCCGCCCACCGAGCACGTAGCCGAGCAGGACGGCGAGCACCACCAGCCCGGGCACGAGGAACATGCCTGGGATATTGCCTGTTCGCGGGTGGCGGCGCACGGAAGCCGTTGCCGTCCACGCTCGATACGCTGGCCATCGTGAACGACGCGAGCAACGACACCGGCTACTTCGGCCCCGACAGCGTCTCGTGGCAGGTTCACAAGGAGGTCACGGTGCTGTTCGGCGGCGCAAGAGCGCTGCTCATGCAGGCCGCACACCCACTCGTGATCGCCGGCGCCGGCCAGACCGGCCTGTTCGAGCGGAACCCCTGGAAGCGGCTGCAGCGCACGTTGATCCTGACGTACACGCTGACATTTGGAACGAAGGCGGAGGCCGACGCCGCGGCCGACCGGATCAACGAGTTGCACGGGCGGATCAACGGCACCGATCCCGTCACCGGGTTGCACTACGACGCGCTCGATCCGCACCTGCTGCTGTACGTGCACGCGTGCTTGGTCGATTCGGCGTTGCTGTTCGAGGAGCGGACGGTCGGCGGGCTCGACGACGCGGGCCGTCAACGTTTCCACGAGGAGCAGATGCTCGCGGCCGAGATGTGCCTCGTGCCGCGCGACATGATCCCGCCCACCGTGCCCGCGCTCCGCGCGTGGATGGCCGACGTCGAGGATCGCGGCGAGTTGCTCGTCACCGACAACGCGCGCCGCGTCGCCGATCTGTTCCTCGACCCACCGCGCGAGGCGGAATGGCGGCCGGTGCTTCGCGGCGTGTCGCGGCTGGCGTTCGCGACCCTGCCGCCGCTCGTGCGTGAGATGTACGGATTCCCGCTAGGTCCGGCGCGCGAGGTGGCGGTCGATGCGGCCCTCGCGGTGACCCGCGCCGTGCGGCCGTTCTTGCCCGCGAAGTTCCGCTATCTGGCGCCGTACGACATCTGGCGCCGACGCCAGCGCGGCGAGGACGTCCCGGATCAGGTCGCCGACGCCCGGCGTTCGCTCGGGATCCGCCTCGGCGGCTGACCGGTAGCGATGTCGAGCGTCGAGGGACTCCTGCTCGACATCGACGGCGTCCTCATCACGTCGTGGGATCCGATCGCGGGCGCGATCGAGGCGATGGCGGCGTTCCGTGCGGCCGACGTTCCGGTCTGCCTGATCACCAACACGACGACGCATCCGCGGGCCGAGCTCGCCGCCACGCTCACCGGCGTCGGCTTCGATGTCGAGCCGGGGAAGATCGTCACCGCGGTGACGGCGACCGCAGAGTATCTGCGGCGGGCGTATCCGTCGGCTGCCGTGTTCGTGTTGTCCGACGGTGATGCGCGGGCCGATCTCGAGGCGATCCACCTCGTCGACGACCCGGCAGACGCCGACGTGATCGTGCTCGGCGGCGCCTGCGACGATTTCACCTACGCGACCGTCGACCGTGTGTTCGGGCGGCTGATGCGGGGCGACGCCTCGCTCGTGGCCATGCATCGCAACATGTTCTGGCGCACGTCGCACGCGTTTCGGCTCGACGCGGGCGCGTACGTCGCCGGGCTCGAGGCGGCGACCGGCACGGCCGCCGTCGTATGCGGCAAGCCCGCGCCCGCGTTCTTTCAGGCGGCGCTTTCCGTGCTCGGCGTCGACGCGAACCGCGCGGCGATGGTCGGCGACGACGTGGTGAACGACGTCGACGGCGCACGCGCCGCGGGCCTGACGGGGATCCTGGTGCGGACCGGCAAGTTCCGGCCCGAAGACCTGGACCGTGGCTCGCCCGATCACGTCGTCGATTCGCTCGCCGACGTCCCCGCCCTGCTCGGGCTCGCTGGCTAGACTCCGGCCGCCATGCCGAAGGTTCACGAGGCGATCGGGTTCGTCGTCGTCGCTGTGTTCACGGTCGGGTGGCTGTGGGGCGCCGGCGCGCTCGTTCTCAAACGGGACCCCGGCGAGCGGTTCTGGACGTGGATCACGGTCGAGCAGATCCTCGCGGGAGGCCAGGCGGCGGTCGGCGTGCTGCTGCTCGTGCTTGGGTACCGACCCGACACGTCGCTCCACTACGTGTACGGCTTCGGCCCGCTTGTGATCCTCGCGATCGCGCACCTGATGTCGCGCGAGGTCTCCGAAGGCCGGACGTCGGGGGGCCGATGGACCGAGCCGTGGGTGCTGTTTACGGCCGCGTCGTTCATCTGTTTCGGGTTGTCGCTTCGGGCCCTGATGACCGGTCTCGGCATCGGCTGACCTGAACCGACCGCTTGCCCCGGGGCGCGACACCCCCGCGGTACCCTCGCCGCGTGCCGAAGCCGGTGAAGATCGTGATCTGGGTCGCGGTGTTCGCGGCGTGTGCAGGGGTGGGCGCGTTCGTCGCATCTCGATCCAACCCGTTCCCGCCCGGCGTCGAGGATCCGGGTGCGCATACGACGCCAACGCCCACGCCGACCGAACCCGTGCCGGCGGCGTGGAAGTTGACGATGCATGTGGACACCCAACACACGCTTCACGAGGGCGGCGCCTGTCGAAGCGACTGGAACGTCTCGGGCACGATCGAGATCCAACCCAACGGGAAGGCCTCGGGGGCCGCCGATGCGACGCTCGCGGCGCCGGCGACGTGTGACTTCGCACAGTCTCAGGTACAAGCCAAAGAGATCCGGCTCGTCGTCACCGGGACGCGAGCCGCCGGCGTGCTCAGGCTGTCGTTCTCCGAGGGCGGCCGCACCCCCGTCGGCTCCTCCGACCTCGGCGGGTTGACGAACACCGTGCGGTTCATCCATCCGGTCGTGAAGCTCCCGGCAGGCGCGCGGGCGGGTCATGCAACGGCGAAGGTCACACGCCCGGACGGCGACCTCGGGTTCTACAGCTCGACGACGCTGTTGCGGATCGCGTTGCAGTGATCCGTAGCTGATCCGAGATGCGTGGCCAAGCAACTAGCCAGTTGGAGCGATGCAGTCGATGATTGGCCCGGCATGAACGACGAAAGCCTCCAGCGCGCCAACGACTTCCTTGCTGCTGTTTCGGAGCGCGTAGCTGTGGGCGAGGTCCTGCAAGAGACGCCCGCCGAGATCGGCCGTGTCTTGGGGCTTCCCGATCCACTGTCCACGGCGCGCGCCGTCCGGGCGCTCATCGCGCGACGGCGGCTCGAGGCCGCCAACGGCTCCTACCGGCTGCTCGACGCGAAACCGTTGGACGCCGACGAGCGGGAGTCCATCGGCAGGCGTCCTCGGCGCTCCAAGACGATCCGCCCGGCGGCCTCCGGCGCTCGCGCGGGGGCCACGGCGTACTCCGATCTCGGCCGAGCGGTCGCCGACAAGCTCGTCGACCTGGGCCGCGAGGCGGCCGAGCTTCGCGCCGAGGTTCGGACGCTCCGTGAAGAGGCTCGCGACGCCCGGGCGGCGCGGGACGACGCCGAGCGCCGCGCCCGGTCGCTCGGCGAGCGGTCACGCGAGCTCGAGAGCCGCGCCGAGATGGCCGAATCGAACCTTCGTGCCTTGCTCGCCACCGCACGATCGGGTGGCAACGCGACGAAACCGCAAGACGCGCCCGTGGGCGACGCCGAGATGGCGGCGATCCTGGGCGTCCTGCGGGGCGACGAAGACGAGGACGGCGACGGTGAGGAACGCCGCGGCGACGACGGGTCGGAGACGGGCGACGCCACGCCTGCGGCGGCGACCCAGCCGCCTACGGCTGCTGGTTGATGTCGATCAGGTGACACGCCCCGAAGTGCTGGTCACCGACCTGCGCGAGCGGGAGGTCCTCACCGCGGCATCGGTCCTCGATCCCCAGCTCGGCCGCACGACCTGAAGCCACCACGGGGCAGCGCGGGTGGAACCGGCATCCGGCCGGGATCCGCGTCGGGTCCGGCGGCTCGCCTTGAAGGATCGGGCGGTCCCCCGCGACGTCGCCCGCTTCGGGCACGACGTTGAGCAACGCCTTCGTGTAGGGATGCCGCGGCCGCAGAAGGACCTCTTCGGTCGGACCGATCTCCACCACGCGGCCGAGGTACATGACCGCGACGCGGTCGGCGACCGTCCAGGCGAGGCCCAGGTCGTGCGTGACGATCAAGATCGAGATCCGTAGCTCCTCACGGAACTTCATCAACAGCCGTAAGATCTCGCCGCGCACCGACGCGTCGAGGTTGGACACCGGCTCGTCGGCCACGATCACCTTCGGCTCGAGCACGAGCGCGCCCGCGATCACCACGCGCTGCCGCTGGCCGCCGGAGAGCTCGTGCGGGTACAGCAGGTAGAAGCGCTGCGGCGGCCGGAGGCCCGCGCGCGACAGAGCCTGCGCGACGAGATCCTCCTCGGACTCGCCGTTGGGGCCCTCTTCGATCTTGTGGATCCGCAGGCCCTCGGCGACGATCTCGTAGATCGTTTGGCGGGGGTTGAGCGAGCCCGTCGGATCCTGGAACACCATCTGGACCTCGCGGCGGAACGGCCGCAGGCTTCGCGTGTCCCTCGGCAGCGCCTTGCCACGGAACTTGATCGTGCCGCGCTGCGGTTGGATCAGCCCGACCAGCGCGCGCGCCGTCGTCGTCTTGCCGCAACCGGACTCGCCGGCGAGCGCGAGGACCTCCCCCTCATGCAGCGTCAGGTCCACGCCGTCGACGGCCTTGGCGTCGGAGCCCTTCTTGCCCATCAGGCCCGAGATCAGGCCGACGCGTGCAGCGAAGTTCACCTCGAGGTCGTCGATCTCGATGATCGGTTGGCCGAGCTCGAGCGTCTCGGAGCGTGCCGCCTCGGTGTCGGTCACGAGCGCACCGACTCGAGGCTCGGGGCGCCCGCTACGTGGACGCACGCCGCGCGGCGATCGGGCCCCGCGTCCCAGAGCTCGGGCACCACGGTCGGGCACGCGTCGATCGCGCGCTCGCAGCGCGGGTGGAACGGGCAGCCGGTCGGGATCTGCTGCGGATCCGGCGGGTCGCCACCGAGGCCGGTCGGACGCCGGCGGAACCGCGTGTCGCCGATCTCCGGGAACGCCGCGGCCAGGGCCGCGGTGTAGGGGTGCTGCGGCGCGTGGAACACCTCGTTCGCCTTGCCCTCTTCGACGATCTTGCCCGCGTACATGATCGCGAGCCGGTCCGAGACGTCGACGAGCACCGACAGGTCGTGCGTGATGAACAGCATGGCGAGCCCGAGGTCGTGCTGGAGCGAACGCAGCAGCTGCAGCACCTGCGCCTGGACCATCACGTCCAGCGCGGTGGTGGGCTCGTCCGCGATGACGAGCGTGGGGCTGCACGCGAGCGCCATCGCGATCATCACGCGCTGCTTCTGGCCGCCGGAGAGCTCGTGGGGGTAGTCGTTCTTGCGGCGCGGTGGCAGCCCGACCTGCTCCAGGAGGGCCCCGGCGCGCACGGCCGCCTCCTTCTGGGTGGCCATGCCGTGGACCTGGATCGCCTCTTCGATCTGGTCGCCGATCTTCTGGACCGGGTTCAGGGCGTGCAACGCGCCCTGGAAGATGATCGACGCGCCGGTCCAGCGCACGGCGCGGAGCCGGCCGGGCTTCAGCGCGAGGATGTCCTCGCCCTCGAGCTCGAGCGTTCCCTCGATCTTGGTGCCGGGGGAGTGCAGCCGCAAGATCGCGCCCGCGATGGTCGACTTGCCGCAGCCGGACTCTCCGGCCAGACCGAGCACCTCGCCGCGGTCGATCGAGAACGACACGCCGCGAACGGCCGGCACGTCGCCACCCTTCGTCGTGTAGGTGACGCGCAGGTCCTCGACGTTCAGGACGCTCATCGTTCCCGGATCCTCGGGTTCACGATCTCGTCCATCGCGAAACCGACCATCGTGAAGCCGAGGACCACGAGCACGATCGACAGGCTCGGCGCCATCAGCCACCACCACGCGTGCAGCGTGAGCGCGCCATGGTTGAACGCCTCTTCGATGAGCGTCCCCCACGACTGCGACTTCGGGTCGCCGAGGCCGAGGAAGGACAGCTGCGATTCGGACAGGATCGCGATCGCGATGGTGAGGATCGTGTTCGCGAAGATGATCGGCATCAGGTTCGGCGTGATGTGCTTGATCACGACGTGGGCGTCGCTCGCACCGAGCGCGCGCGACCGCTCGATGTAGGTCCGTTCCTTGACCGACAGGACCTGTGCGCGGACCAGACGCGCGGTCCCGGCCCACGACGTCAACCCGATGATGATGATGATGATCCAGAAGTTCTGACCGAACATCGCCGCCAGGACGATCGCCAACGCGAGCCACGGAAGCACGAGGAACACGTCGGTGATGCGCATCAGGATCGCGTCGTGGACGGAGCTCTTGTAGCCGGCCCACATCCCGATGATCGTCCCGAGCAGCATCGAGATCACCGCGGCCGCGAGCCCCACGAACAGCGAGATCCTGGCGCCCTCGATCGTGAGCGAGAGCACCGAGATCCCGTCGATCTGGGTGCCGAGCGGGTAGTGCAGCGACGGGCCCGCAAGGCGCGGGCCGTTGGTCGTGATCGTCGGGTCCAGCGCGCCCTTGTTCGCGAAGATCGAGAAGATCGCCACCCCTGCGTAGA
>JBJMLQ010000214.1:0-17146 GCA_045805225.1 Actinomycetota bacterium
AAAGGCCTCCGCGAGCGTCGTGAGGGCGTCGACGCGATCGAGCGGCTCGGTGGCGAAACTCAGCGCCTCTTCCGCTAAGCGCTCGGCCTTCTTCACCACGAATCGGCGCCGGGCATCCTCGGATGCGTGCTTCAGCCATTCCAGCGCCGATCGGCGAAGGGCCGGGTCGGCCGGGACGCCGGTATCCCGCTCGAGCCCGGCGGCGGTCCCGTAGTGGTATGCCAGCACCTCGGCGAACTCGACAGCTCGGTCGCCGGCGGTGCGCTCCAGCCACGCCGCCACCGTTGCGTGCGCTGGCGGACGCTCCTTGCGCGGGAGCGACTCGTACGCGACGTCGCGCGTGAGGACGTGCTTGAAGATGTATTCGGGCTGTCCCGCGAGCGACGAACCCGCCCGTGACAGCACCAGTTCGCGGTCCTCCAGCCGGCGGAGCGCGTCGTCGAGGTCGCCCGGCGAGGCGCCGGTGAGGTTCGCGACCGGACCCGGCCAGAAGACGCGACCCACGACGGCGGCCGCCTGCGCGATCCGCTTGTCGGTGGCGGCCAGCAGATCGATCCGCGCGGCCAGGACCGCCTGCACGTTGTCCGGGATCTCGACCTCCTCGATGCCCGCGCTCGCGCGCCATCGCCCGCCGGCGTGTTCGATCAGCCCGCCGTCCACCAGCCGCCGGACGATCTCTTCGAGGAAGAACGGGTTGCCCTCGGCGCGCTCGAGCATCCGGTCGTGGACCGACGGCGGCAGGTCATCGACCGCCAGCAACGCCCGGATCAGCTCGTCGGACTCTCCGGCGGTGAGGGGATCGAGCCCGACCGACGATGTGTTGCGCCGGCCACCGCCCCACCCGGGCCGCGTTGCCGCCAGGTCCGGCCGCGACGGACACAGGAACATGACCGGCCCAGCGACGCGATCGGTGAGTTCCTCGAGCAGGTCGAGCAGCGCCGGATCGGCCCAATGGATGTCCTCGACGACGACGATCACCGGCCCGCGTTCGCCGAGCGCGGTGAAGAAGGAGCGCCAGGCGGCGTGCACCTCGGCGCGCACGTCCTTCGGGTCCAGATCGGCGAAGGAAACGTCGGGATCTTGCAAGCCGATCGTGTACGCGAGGGCCGCCGTCGCGCGCGCGGGGTCCGCCGAGAGCTCCAGCGTGAAGAGGTCTCGCACCGATTTCCGAACCTTCTCGATCGCGAGATCCGTCGGATCGGAGTCGAGGATGCTCGCGTGGGCCTTGAGGATCTCGGCGAGTGGCCAGTAGGTGATCCCGTCGCCGTAGGGCAGGCACCGTCCGGCGAGGGTCGTCGGCTCGGGCTCGCGCGACGACGACCACGAGAGGAACTCGCGCGTCAGCCGCGACTTCCCGACGCCGGCCTCCCCGTAGATCGTGACCAGGTGCGGCCGTCGTTCGCGGGCGGCTCGCTCGTAGACGCTCTGCAGCAGATCGAGCTCGGTGTCGCGCCCGACCATCGGCGCGTGGAACCCGGGCAATCCGCGCGTCGGTGCGCCCGATTCCTCCACGACCACGTGGGCGCGCACGCGCTCCTGCTTGCCCTTGAGCTCGAACGAGCCGCGGTCCTCGACGATGAATCCGCGCGCGGCGGTCACCGTTCGCTCGGACGCGAGCAACTCGCCGGGCTGCGCCGCCGTCTGCAGGCGCGCCGCGACGTTCACGGCGTCGCCGGTGACCATCGCCTCGCCCGGCGCCGGATCGACGGTCGCGAGCACCTCGCCACTGTGCACCCCGATCCGGATCTGCAGTCGGACGCCGTGCGCGCGCTCCAACTCGCGGTTCACGTCCGGGAGCCGAGCCAACATGCGAAGCCCGGCGCGCAGGGCCCGCGCCGGGTCGTCCTCGTGCGCGACCGGCACGCCGAATGCCGCCATCACGGCGTCGCCGATGAACTTCTCGACCGTCCCCCCCTCTGCCTCGATCTCGGTCCGCATCGCCGCGAAGTACGCGGCCATCACGGCGCGAAGCTCCTCCGGGTCGAGCTGCTCACCGAGATGGGTCGAGCCGGTGACGTCGGCGAACAGGACGGTCACAAGCTTCCGCTCCGATCCGGGTGCCGCCGCGGTCGCCGCGAGGGCGGTGCCACACGTCGCGCAGAACCGGTCGTCGTCGGTGACCGACGCGCCGCAGGTCGGGCACCGGCGGCCGATCGCGGTCCCGCATGACGGGCAGAACCGCGAACCGTCGGGCACGCTTGCGCCGCAGGTTCCGCAGGTGATCACCGCGCGATTTTAGGCGGCCAACGCCCCGTGGCGGGTTCCGTACACTCAGGCTTCTATGCAGGTGCCCGAGAAGCCATCGCTCGACGGCCTCGAGGCCAAGTGGGGCGAGTGGTGGGAGGCCTCGGGCACCTACCGGTTCGACCGCACGAAGACCCGCGACCAGATCTACGCGATCGATACGCCCCCGCCAACGGTCAGCGGCGCGCTGCACCTCGGCCACGTCGAGAGCTACACCCACACCGACCTGATGGCGCGGTTCAAGCGGATGCGCGGGTTCGAGGTCTTCTACCCGATCGGATGGGACGACAACGGGCTCCCGACCGAGCGCCGGGTGCAGAACTATTTCGGCGTGCGATGCGACCCGTCGCTGCCGTATGACCCCGCCTTCGACGTCACCGCGCTCGAGCGTCCGGGCGACGATCCCGTGCCCGTCTCGCGCGCGAACTTCATCGAGCTCTGCGAGCGTCTGACGGCTGAGGACGAGAAGTCGTACGAAGACCTCTTCCGCCGGCTCGGCGCCTCGGTCGACTGGACCTACGCGTATACGACGATCGGCGAGCGGGCCCGGCGGATCGCGCAGATCGGCTTCCTGCGGATGCTGGCCGACGGCGTCGCCTACAAGGCCGAGGCGCCGACGTTGTGGGACGTCGACTTCCGCAGCGCCGTCGCCCAGGCCGAGATCGAGGATCGCGAGATCGACGGCCTCTACCACCGGATCCGGTTCGACCGCGAGGACGGCGCCGGCGCGATCGAGATCGAGACGTCTCGACCCGAGCTGATCCCGGCGTGCGTTGCCCTCGTCGCGCACCCGGACGACGAGCGGTACGCCTCGCTGGTCGGCTCGACCGCCCTGACGCCGCTGTTCCGCGTGCCCGTCCCCGTGGTCGCGCACGAGCTCGCCGACCCCGAGAAGGGCACCGGCATCGCCATGATCTGCACGTTCGGCGACGTTACCGACGTGACGTGGTGGCGCGAGCTCGCGCTGCCGGCCCGGGTGGTCGTGCGTCGCGACGGCACGCTCGCGCCCGGGCGGTTCGGTGAGCCGGGCTGGCCGTCGCGCGACCCCCAGGCGGCCAACACCGCGATGGCCGAGCTGACCGGCAAGGCGTCGAAGCAGGCGCGCCGGCGCATCACGGAGCTCTTGCGTGACAGCGGCGCGCTCGTCGGCGAGCCCGAGCCCGTTCGCCACGTCGTGAAGTTCTACGAGAAGGGCGACCGGCCGCTGGAGGTCATCAGCAGCCGCCAGTGGTTCGTGCAGACGCTGCGGTTCAAGGACGCGTTGCTCGAACGGGGCCGCGAGATCGCCTGGCATCCCGCCTTCATGGGCGGTCGGTTCACCTCGTGGGTCGAGGGCCTCAACCAAGATTGGGCGATCAGCCGGCAGCGCTATTTCGGCGTGCCGTTCCCGGTGTGGTACCGGCTGGACGCCGACGGCGAACCGGACCTCGACGCGGTGGTCGCCGCTAAGGAGGAGTCGCTGCCGATCGATCCGCAGATCGACGTGCCACCCGGCTTCAGCGCGGAGCAGCGCGACCGCCCGAACGGGTTCACCGGCGACGCGGACATCATGGACACCTGGGCGACGTCGTCGCTCACGCCGCAGATCGCCGCCGGCTGGGAGGTCGACCCGGATCTGTTCGCGCGGTTGTTCCCGATGGACCTGCGGCCGCAGGCCCACGACATCATCCGCACGTGGCTGTTCTACACGGTGCTCCGCGCGCACCTGGAGCACGACTCGCTTCCGTTCACCAACGCGGCGATCAGCGGGTTCATCCTGGACCCCGACCGCAAGAAGATGTCGAAGTCCAAAGGCAACGTCGTGGTGCCGACCGAGATCTTCGAGCGGCACTCGTCCGACGCCGTGCGGTACTGGGCGGCGAGCGCCCGCCTCGGGTACGACGCCGCGATCGACGAGCAGCAGATCAAGGTCGGGCGCCGGCTCGCGATCAAGATCTTGAACGCCTCGCGGTTCGTCCTGAGCTTCGAGGCCGAGCCGGGCGAGCCGGCACGGCCGTTGGACCGGTCGATGCTCGCGACGCTTGCCGGCGTGTTGCACGAGGCGACGGCGGCGTTCGACGACTACGAGCACGCGCGGGCGCTCGATCTGCTGGAGCGGTTCTTCTGGAGCTTCACCGACTTCTACCTGGAGCTGGTCAAACAGCGTGCCTATGGCGAGGGGGAGGGCGCCGCGAGCGCGGTCGCCGCCCTGCGGCGCGCGCTCGACGTGCAGCTCCGTGCGTTCGCGCCGTTCCTGCCGTACGTGACCGAAGAGGTCTGGTCGTGGTGGCGTGAGGGGTCGATCCACCGGAGCGCCTGGCCGGAGCCCGACGAACTCGCCGTCGCCGACGGCGGCGACCCGGAGGTCTTCGCGGTCACGGCGTGGGTGCTCCGCGAGGTGCGCAAGGAGAAGGCGCTCGCGAAGGTCTCGCTCAAGGTGCCCGTCGAACGGGTCGTGGTGCGCGCGCAGGCGGCGGACCTCGCCCGCATCGAGCTGGCGCGCGGCGACCTCTGCGAGGCCGGCTCGATCGAGGCGCTCGAGCTGGTCGAGGGCCCCGAGCGCAGCGTGGAGGTCGAGCTCGGCGGGCTGTCGGAAGCCGGCTGATGCGGTACGAAGAGGCGCTCGCCCACCTCGACGCTCGGCAGCCGGAGCACATGCCCGGGCCGTCGCTGGACCGGATCCGCGAGTTGGTCAACTACCTTGACCATCCCGAGCGCACCTATCCGACGATCCACGTCACCGGGACGAACGGGAAGTCGACGGCGGCCCGCGCGGCGGCGGCGATCGCGTGTGCGAGCGGTTTGTCTACCGGGCTCTATCTGTCGCCGCACCTCGTCGACCTGACCGAGCGGTTCTCCGTGTGCGGCGAAGATATCTCGCGCGCGATGTTCGCCGAGGAGTGGGCGCACCTCGAGCCGTACCTGGAGATGATCGACGGGCACGGGATGGGTCAGCTCACCTACTTCGAGGCGATCACCGGTCTCGCGTTCCTGTGGTTCGCGGACAGGCCGGTGCAGCTCGGCGTGTTCGAGGTCGGGATGGGCGGGTCGTGGGACGCGACCAACCTGGTCGCCGGCGACGCCGCGGTGATCACGCCGATCGGCATGGACCATGTCGCAGAGCTCGGGCCGACGCTCGCAGACATCGCGGGCGAGAAGGCGGGGATCATCAAGCAGGGGAAGGTCGCCACGATCCGCGACCAGGATCCCGTTGCGGCGCAGGTGCTCCGGGCCCGCGCCGACGAGGTCGGCGCGACCCTCCTGTGGGAGGGGGAGGCCTGGGAGGTCCTCGACCCGCTGATCGCGGTGGGCGGGCAGGCGTTCGGGCTGCGGACCCCGCGGGCGACGTACGAAGACCTGTACGTGCCGGTGTTCGGACGCTACGCGGCGCGGAACGCGGCGGCCGGGGCGGTCGCGTTCGAGGCGTTCACCGGGTCCGCGCTCGACGAGGGCGTGTTGCGCGACGGCCTCGCGGCGCTGCGGACGCCCGGCCGGCTCGAGGTCGTCGGGCACGAACCGGCGGTCGTCCTCGACGGCGCGCACAACGCGCCGGGCGCCGAGGCGCTGGCCGGCGCGATGGGCGAGTTCTTCCGCTGGGAGCGCTTGCACGTGGTGCTCGCGGTCAGCGCCAACAAGGACATCGCGGGCGTCGTCGGGCCGCTCGCGGCGATCGCCGACGTCGTCTACGCGACGCGCAACGACAGCGTGCGGAGCGCCGAGCCTGAGGAGGTCGCGGAGGTGGCGCGGGCCGGGGGTTCGGCCACCGTCGAGGTGTTGCCGTCGGTGGCCGACGCGATCGACGCGGCGCGCGCCGCGGCCGGACCCGGCGACCTCGTGCTCGTCACGGGGAGCCTGTTCACGGTCGGGGACGCCAAGCGCGTCCTCGCCCGTCGCTGAGCGCTCAGGCCTCCACCAGGACCCACATCTCCTTGAACGGCGTCGTGACGTGCCACGTCGTCGTCATGCCTGCCGGGATCGTCGCGAGGTCGCCGACGCCCAGCGTGACGTCGTCGCCGTCCTCGAACTCGATCCGCACGCCGCCCTCGAGGACGATCAGGACCTCGCGTTGCTCGGGCGTCCACGTCATCGGCTCGGGAGCGTCGTCGACGCGGGTCATCCCGGCCCATACCGGCCCGTCGTGGACCAGTTCGTGCATCGTCGACCCCGGCACCTCGGGATCCGCCTCCCAGTCGTCGGTCGTCACCCGCGACACGAACATCCCCGGCTTGATCTCCATGGGTTCCTCCTCCGATCGGTTCGCCGACGGTAGTCCACCCAGCGATGGGCGCGCCGCGGGCGCGCGACGGGCCGCTCGGTAGACTGCGGTTCCGTTCGACCCGACGAGGATCGCGACCGACCCGACCGAAGGAGACCTTCCCGCCGATGGCCACCGAATCGACCCTGCTCATCGTGAAACCCGACGGCGTACGCCGCGGCCTGGTCGGGGAGGTCATCCGGCGCGTCGAGGCGAAGGGCCTCGCGATCGAGCAGCTCGACCTTCGGACGATCGAGCGCGACGTCGCCGAGGAGCATTACGGCGAGCATCGCGACAAGCCGTTCTTCGGCGAGCTCGTCGATTTCATCACCGGAGGCCCGGTGGTCGTCGCCAAGATCACGGGCGAGGACGCGATCACCTGCTGGCGCACGCTGATGGGCCCGACGAACCCGGTCGAGGCCGCGCCCGGGTCGATCCGCGGCGACTTCGCGACGCTGATCGGCGAGAACATCGTCCACGGCTCGGACTCGCCGGCCTCGGCCGAGCGCGAGCTCACGCTCTTCTTCGGGTAGCGCGTGGACGGGCTCGAAGCGGCGTTCGACCGGATCGGCACCTCCGCCGAGCATCACCTGGAGGTGTCGCACAGCGCCGGCCTCGCGCTGGCCGTCACCGACGGTGAGGAGGTGCTCGGGGTCGTGTGCCGCGGCCTGGCCGATGTCGCCGCCGGCACGCCCGTCCGGCCCGAGACGCGCTTCCACATCGGGTCGATCTCGAAGTCGTTCGCCGCGATGATCGCGATGCAGGAGGTCGCGGCCGGCCGGCTCGATCTCCACGTCTCGGTCAACGAGATCTTGCCGTGGCTCGAACTGCCCGAGCCCTTCGGCCCGATCACGATGCACGACCTGATGACGCACACCGCCGGGCTGCTCGTCGGCACCGAGGACGCACCCACCGGGCCGGGCGCGCTGCACCGCTTGAAGACGAACCCGCCGACCACCAAGCCGGGGGAGCGGTGGCTCTACTCCAACGACGGATGGAAGGTCGTCGGCGCCTGCCTGGAGGAGGTCACCGGCGAGCCCATGCACGAGCTGCTGCGAACGCGCGTGCTCGGGCCGCTCGGCATGCGCGAGTCCGGCGGCGTGATCAACGACGCGACGTATCAGAACGTCGCCGTCGCCTACGAACCGCTGTACACCGACCGGCCGGTGCAGCTGCGGCATCCGCTGGTGCCGGCGCACCGGATCATCAGCAACACCGCGGACGGGTCGATCATCTCCAACGTCGTGGACATGAGCGCCTACGCACGGCTGTTCCTCGCGCGTGGCGACGTCCCGGGACACGACGGCCGGCGGATGGTGAGCGAGGAGAGCTTCGAGGCCTGGATCGAGCAGCGCGTACAGGATGACGAGGGCGGCACGTACGGCTATGGGCTCTGGTCCGAGGAGTTCGACGGCGTGCGATGGATCGCGCACTCGGGCGGCATGGTCGGCTACACCGCGATGTTCGCCGTCTCGCCCGACGACGGGCTCGGCTGCATCGTGATGCAGAACGGCTACGGCTCGGGTCTGCGAAACCTCGTGCGCGCGGCGTTCGCGTGCGTCCGCGCGTCGCTCGCGGGTGACGCCTTGCCGGAGCCGATCGTCCCGCCGGCCGCGACGTCGATCATCAACGAGGCGGACTACGCCGGCGTCTACACGGGCGAGGACGGCCGGGTGTTCGACGTGGCGGCCGAGGGCGGCGGCCTGCGGTTGACCGCCGGCTCCGTGTCGGTGCTGCTCGAACGCGACCCGCTGGGGGAGCCGAGCGACGGCTTCCTCGTGCCGCACGACGCCCTGGACCGGTACGCGCTGGTGTTCGGCCGCGACGACGCCGGGACGGTGGTCGAGGCGTTCCACGGCGGCACGTGGTTCCGCGGCGAGCGCTACACGGGGCCCCAGCCGCCGGAGCTTCCCGAGGGATGGCTGCGCTGCACCGGGTTCTACCGGAGCAACGACCCGTGGGCGCCGACGCTTCGGGTCGTGGCACGCAAGGGTGCGCTCGCGATCTCGTGGCCGAACGCAGCGACCGACGACGCGGGCGACGAGGAGTTGATCCCGCTGGGCGACGGCTGGTTCGCCGCCGGTGCCGAGCGCGACCCTCGCCGCATCCGGTTCCTCGGCAACGGCGCGGGGAACAAGGCGGTCGTCGCCGAGTTCAACGGCGGCTCGTGGTTCCGCTCGTTCGAGGACTGAGCCCTACGCGTCGAGCGCGCGGAACGCGATGCAGGCGTTCTGCCCACCGAACCCGAACGAGTTCGACAACGCGAGCGTGACATCGAGGTCGCGCGCCTCGTTGGGCGTGATGTCGAGATCGCAGTCGGGGTCCGGCGTCGCGTGGTGGATCGTCGGCGGGATGCGGCCGTTCACGATCGCGAGCGCGCACACCGCGCCCTCCACCGCGCCGGCGGCGCCGAGCATGTGGCCGGTCATCGACTTCGTCGACGAGACGGCGACGTCGTGCGCGTGGTCGCCGAGCACCGCCTTGATCGCGACGGTCTCCGATGCATCGTTCAACGGCGTCGACGTGCCGTGCGCGTTGATGTAGCTGATGTCGCTCGGCTGCGCGCCGGCGTCCTGCAGCGCCCAGCGCATCGCAAGCGTCGCGCCCGAGCCCTTGGGGTCCGGAGCGGTGATGTGGTACGCGTCGTCGGACGCGCCGTAGCCCGCGACCTCGCAATACATCCGCGCGCCGCGGGCCGTCGCGTGCTCCTCGGATTCGAGGATCAGCGTCGCGCCGCCCTCGGACAGCACGAAGCCGTCGCGGTTCCCGTCGAACGGCCGCGAGGCGGTCTCGGGATCCGGGTTCTTGGTCAACGCGGTCATCTGCGCGAAGGCGGCCACCGTCAGCGGCACGGTGGCCGCCTCGGAGCCACCGACGATGCACAGGTCGAGGTAGCCGTCGCGGATCAGGCGCATGCCTTCGCCGAGCGCGTTGTTCGACGACGCGCACGCCGACAGCGTCGCCATGTTGTGTCCCTGCAGGCCGAACCGCATCGCGAGATGTCCCGCGGCGGCGTTGGCCATCAGCATCGGCACCATGAACGGTGACACGCGGTTGGGGCCCTTCTCGAGCAGAACCTTATGCTGCTGGATCAGCGTCTGGATCCCGCCGATCCCGCTCGCGAAGATCACGCCGCCGCGCTCCGAGACGATCTGCGGGTCACCCGCGTCGGTCCACGCGAGGGAAGCAGACGCGATCGCGTACTGCGTGAACGGATCGGTGCGCCGCGCTTCCTTGGTATCGAGGTAGGTGGCCGGATCGAAATCGGGCACCTCGCCGGCGACGGTCACCGGCAGGTCGCTTGTGTCGAACCTGGTGATCGTGCGCACACCGTTGCGGCCCGATGTCAGCCCGGTCCAGAACTCCTCGACGCCGGTCCCCACGGGGGTGACCGGTCCGAGGCCCGTGACGACGACGCGGCGACGATCGCTCAGGTCAGCTCACCCCGAGCTTGGTGGCGACCATGTCCACGGCCGCGCCCACGGTCTTGATCTGCTCCATCTCGTCCTCGGGGATCTCGATGTCCCACTCCTCCTCGAGGGCGAGGACGGCCTCCACCAGGTCGAGCGAGTCGGCGTTCAGGTCCTCGGCGACGCGCGCATCGGGGACCACCTGGGCCTCGTCGACGGCGAGCTGCTCCGCGAGCACCTTGCGGACGCGGGTCTCGATCTCGGCGCGGTCGGTCATATCTGTGCTCCTCCTCTTCCTTTCGATCTTCCGGCGGATCTTCCTGTTCCTGTGGCTGTTCGTGCAGGTCGGGGGTTCGTCAAGGGTAGCGGCCGCGCCCGTTACGCGGTGAGACCTCCGTCGATCGGGATCACGGCGCCGTTCACGTAGGAGGCGTCCTCCGACATCAGGAAGCGCACGACGCTGGACACCTCCTCGGGGCGGGCGGCGCGCTGCAGCGGGGTCTGCTCCACGTAGAACGCGCGCGCCTGGTCGTCCAGGTGAGAGGTCATGTCGGTGTCGAGCAGGCCGGGACAGATCGCGTTGACGGTCACGCCCTTGAGGGCGACCTCGCGCGCGAGCGACTTGGTCATCCCGACGAGTCCGGCCTTCGTCGCGGCGTACACGGTCTGGCCGGCGTTGCCGTGAAGCGCGACCGCGCTCGAGACGTTCACGATGCGGCCCCATTTCTCGCGAAGCATCCCTCGGAGCGCCGCGCTCGCACACAGGAACGCGCCGCGCAGGTTGACGTCCATCGTCTGCTGGTAGGTGTCCATCGGGTAGCGCAGCAGCAAGCCGTCTTTCGAGTACCCGGCGTTGTTCACCAGCCCGGTGACGTGGCCGGCTTCGTCCGAGACCTGGCGGAACGCCTCCGCGATGCTCGCCTCGTCGGTGACGTCGAGGCTGATCGCGAGCCCCGCGGTCCCCGTCGCGGCCAGCGCCTCGAGCGTTTCCTTCGCGTCCTGTTCGTTCGTCCGGTAGCCGATCGCGACGGTCCAGCCGGCCTCGGCGAGCGCGACGGCGCAGGCGCGGCCGATCCCGCGTGAGCCGCCGGTGACGACCGCGACCTTGGACGTCATGCCGCCACGCCCGGCATCGTCCAGCGCATCGCGGTCGCGCCCCAGGTGAGTCCGGCGCCGAACGATGTGAAGACGACGAGGTCGCCCTCGTGCATCCGTCCGGCGCGGTACGCGCGGTCAAGGGCGATCGGGATCGACGCGGCAGACGTGTTGCCGACCTCGGCGACGTCGATCACGGCCTTCTCCGGCGGGATGTGGAGCCGCTCCGCGACGGCCGCCATGATGCGTGCGTTCGCCTGGTGGGGGATCAGCAGGTCGACCTCGTCGGTGCTGTGGCCGTTCTTCTCGAGCACCTCGCGGCACGAGGCGGCCATCTCCGTCACCGCGCGTTTGAACACTTCGCGACCGTTCGGCATGAAGACGCGATGCCGCCCGGCGGCAACGGTCTCGGCCGTCGTCGGCTCGCGGGAGCCGCCGCCGGGCATGATCAAGATCTCGGCCGCGGATCCGTCGGCGCCGAGCACGGTTCCCTCGATGCCGGGGCGGTCGGATGCCTGGACGATCGCCGCGCCGGCGCCGTCGCCGAAGAGCACGCAGGTCTGCCTGTCACTGAAGTCCAAGATCCGGCTGAAGACCTCGGCGCCGATCAGTAGGACGGTGTCGGCCGTCCCGGCCTCGACGAAGCCGGTCGCGGTGGCGAGCGCGTAGGAGAACCCCGCGCACACCGCGTTCACGTCGAACGCGGGGCACGAGATGCCGAGCTTGTGCTGCACCCAGACCGCCGTGGACGGGAACGGGGTGTCGCCCGTGACACTCGCGCACACGATCAGATCGACCTGCGCCGCCGAGACGCCTGCGGACTCGAGCGCTCGCGTCGCGGCGTCGACGGCGAGATCGGACGTCACCACGCCGTCCTCGGCGAAGTGCCGGGCCTCGATGCCGGTGCGCTCGCGGATCCATTCGTCGGTCGTCGCCACCTTGTCCTCGAACCACGTGTTGGGAACGCGGGTGGGAGGAAGGACGGACCCGACGCCGGTGATGGTGGCGTGCCTGGTCACGGGGCCGAGGATATCGGAACGACCAGGGTCAGGCGACGACCGCGGCGGCCTCGTCGGGCGATCCGACGGCGACGCCCGTGAACGACGGATCGATCCGCTTGAGCAGCTTCGTCAGGACGTCTCCCGGGCCGGCCTCGACGAACCGCGTCGCGCCGGCGGCGGCGAGCGCGCGCACGCCGTCTTCCCACCGCACCGGCGAGACGACCTGACGACCCACGAGTTCCCGAAGCGTCGTGGCGTCGGTGACGAGCTCGCCGGTGACGTTCTCGGCGACCGGGAACACCGGGTCGCCCACATCGATGCGGCCGAGTACGTCGAGCACCGGCTGTACCGCCGGTCGCATCAGCTCGGAGTGGAACGCGCCGGCGACCGGGAGGCGCACCGCGCGGACCTTCGCATCGTTCGCCGCGGCCTCGAGGCGTTCGATCGCCGCGACCGAGCCGCTGACCACCGACTGGACGGGGGAGTTGCGGTTGGCCACGACGAGCTCGTCGCCGTCGCGCGCGGCCCCGCACAGCGCGTCCGCCGCATCCGCGTCGACGCCGAGCAACGCGACCATCGCGCCGGGCCGTTGTTCGCCCGCGCGCTGCATGGCCTCGCCGCGCACCACGACGAGCTCCAACGCGTCGGCCAGCACGATGGCGTCGGCCGCGACCAACGCGGCGAACTCACCCAGCGAATGGCCGGCCACGCCGGCGACCTCAGTGAGTCCCGCTGCCTGCAACACCCGGAACGCCGCCACGTCACACGCGAGCAACGCCGGCTGGACGAACTCGGTCGTCTTGAGGGCTTCCTCATCGTGGCAACCCTCGACGATCGAGCGCCCGAGGGCGTGGGACGCGGCGTCGAGCACCACATCACCGGCCGGGTGCGCGGCCCATCCATCGGCCATCCCGATCGACTGAGAGCCCTGCCCCGGAAACAACACCGCCGTCGCCACGGGCTCGGAGCCTATCGGTCGGCTGTGGCGCTCGCGTCACGAAGTCGCACGCAGGTTGCCAGCGCGGATGCGCGTCCTGTTGAATGACCGGGTTCCCATGGCCGAACGTATGCAGCGCGCTCCTTCCCCGACGTCCCGGTCTTCCCAAGGGACGGAAGGGGTACTCGGGTTCCTCGGCCGCGATATGGCGGTCGATCTCGGAACCGCGAACACGCTTGTCTACGTGCGGGGCCGCGGGGTGGTGCTCAACGAGCCCTCCGTCGTGGCGATCAACACGCTCACCGGCACCGTGCTTGCCGTCGGCGCCGAGGCCAAGCGGATGATCGGACGCACGCCGAGCCACATCCAGGCCGTGCGGCCGTTGAAGGACGGCGTGATCGCCGACTTCGACGTGACCGAGAAGATGCTCCGCTACTTCATCCAGCGCGTGCACAAGCGCCGGCTGCTCGCGAAGCCGCGTGTGGTGGTGTGCGTGCCGAGCGGGATCACCGGCGTCGAGCAGCGCGCGGTCGAGGAGGCGACGATCGCGGCCGGCAGCCGTCGCGCGTACATCATCGAAGAGCCGATGGCGGCGGCGATCGGCGCGGGACTTCCGATCCACGAGCCGACCGGCAACATGGTCGTCGACATCGGCGGCGGCACGACCGAGGTCGCGGTGATCTCGCTCGGCGGGATCGTCACGTCGACGTCGATCCGGATCGGCGGCGACGAGTTGGACGAGTCGATCATCCAACACGTCAAGAAGGAGTACTCGCTGCTGCTCGGCGAGCGAACCGCGGAGGCGATCAAGCTCGCGATCGCGTCGGTGTTCCCGATGCCCGAGGAGCTCGTTGCCGAGATCAAGGGCCGTGACCTCGTCACCGGCCTGCCGAAGACCATCACGATCAGCGCCGAGGAAGTGCGGCGGGCGATCGAAGAGCCGGTGAACGCCATCATCGACGCGATCAAGACGACTTTGGACCGGACACCGCCCGAGCTCGCGGCCGACATCATGGACCGCGGGATCGTGCTGACGGGCGGCGGGGCGCTCTTGCGAGGGCTCGACAAGCGCCTGCGCCACGAGACCGGCATGGCCGTGCGCATCTCCGACACGCCGCTGCAAGCGGTCGTGCTCGGCTCCGGGAAGTGCCTCGAGGAGTTCGAGGTTCTCCAGCGCGTCTTGGTGAGCTCGAGCAACCGGCGGTAGGCGCGTGGCGGCGCGCTCGGGGCCCCGGAACACCCGCTTGCTCGTCGTCGGCCTCGTCGTGGCGTCCCTGGCGATCATCACGGTCGACTACCGCCAAGGCGACTCCGGGCCCCTCGCCGAGATGGGCAGGGCGGCCCGAACATTCATGGCGCCGCTCCAGGAGGCCGTCACCAACGTCACCCGCCCGGTCGGGAACTTCTTCTCCGGGGTGGCCCATCTGCCGAGCCTCGCGCAAGAGAACACCGACCTGAAACGGGAGCTCGCCGATGCCGAAGCCCGGATCAACGCGACGTCGCAGATCGAGGCGCAGAACCAGGAACTCGTGAACCTGTTGAACCTCAAGCAGAGCCTGCAGCCTTCGTCGGTGCCGGCGGTCGTCATCTCGAACGGGATGTCGAACCTGAATTACTACATCACGATCGACCGCGGATCCAACGACGGCGTCCGCACGAACGACCCGGTCGTCACGGGGGACCAGGAGGGCGCGCGGCTCGTCGGGATCGTGGTGTCCACGACGACGAACTCCGCGGAGGTGCGCCTGCTGATCGATGAGGGGTTCAGCGTGCCGGGACGCCTGGCGACGTCAGGCGAGACCGGTCTCGTCATCGGCAACGGCGATCAAGACCTCTCGATGCAAGACATCCCCGCGACCACCAAGTTCCCTGCGGGGGACGCGGCGCCTGAGTCGATCTTCACGATCAGCTACTCGGTGGGCGACCTGCAGAGTCGCTTCCCGCCCAACATCTTGATCGGGACGGTGTCATCGGTCGTGCAGGGCGGCGTGGAGCCCGACGCGACGGTGTCGGTGCGGCCGGCGGTGGACTTCTCGTCGTTGGAAGACGTGCTCGTCCTTCAAACCGCGGATGGGGGATCGGGCTGATGCGGCGCGTGCTCGCCCTCATCGCGGTCATCGTTACTGCGATCTTGCTGCAGTCGACGGTGTTCTCGCAGCTACGGCTCCTCGGCGTTCGCCCCGAGCTGCTGTACCTCGTCACGATCCTCATCGCCTTACAGGAAGGGCCCAACCAAGGCGCGATCGTCGGGTTCACGTGCGGTCTGGCGCAGGACATGCTGCTCGATCAGCCGATGGGGATCACCGCGCTCACGTTGACGCTGCTCGGCTACGCGGTGGGCATGGCGCGCCAGTACATCGTGTCGCCGTCGCCGCTGGTGCCCACGATCGTCGTGGCGATCTCGACGGCGCTCGGCGTCGCTTTCTACGAGATCGTCACATTCCTTTTGGGGCAGTTCGAGGCCGGCTTCACGTACGCTGTCAAGGTTGCGTTGCTGACCGCGCTGTACAACGCCGTCCTCACCCCGATCCTCGCCCCCTTGTTGCGGAGGATCGTCGAGGGTTCCCGACCGCGCAGGGTGGTGCGCCTGTAGATGGAGAAAGCCGCGTCTCGCCTCCGCGTGCTCGCGTTGCTCGTGGTCGTGATGTTCCTGGCGCTCTCCACCCGCCTGTGGTTCCTCCAGGTGCTCGCGGCGCAGGGTTTCAACAAGGAAGCGCACGCGCAATCGGTGCGAACCGTCTACACCGATCCGCTCCGCGGGCAGATCCTGGATGCGTCGAGCATGCCGACGCACCCGGTGGTGCTGGTCGGGAACCGCGAGAGCCTTGAGGTGCGGATCACGCCGGCCGACCTCGGCTCGCAAGGCGAGGCCGTCATCCTGCGTGTCTCGCAGATGACGGGCGTGCCCGTCGGCGAGATCGCGAAGACACTGCAAGATCCGAAGTACCTGCCGACACAGGCGATACCCGTCGCGGAGTTCGTCCCGAAGAAGGTCAAATACGCCATCGCGGAGCATCCGCAACAGTTCCCCGGCGTGTCCGTCGAGAGCACGTTCGTCCGCTCGTATCCGATGGGAACGACCGCCGCGCAGGTGCTCGGCTACACGGGCTTGATCGATGCGAACCAGTACGACGAATGGCAGAAGAACGGGTACGGCCCGAATGACATCGTCGGCAAGAACGGCGTGGAGCTGTCCTACGAGCAATACCTGCGGGGTGAGCAGGGCATCACGAAGCTCCTCGTGAACTCCGACGGCGCGGTGCTCGGCACCGTCGCGTCGACCAAGCCGACGCCGGGCGACGACATCCAGCTGTCGTTGAACGACCACATCGAGAAGCTCGCGCAGAAGGCGCTGCTCGCCGGGATGCAGCACGCGCGGGGCTACCACGACCAGAACGGCTATAGCCTCAAGGCCGACGCGGGGGCCGTCGTCGTGATGGACGCCCACACCGGCGCCATCGTCGCGATGGTCTCGACGCCGACCTACAACCCACTGTGGTACGAGCGAGGCCTTACGCCACAGCAGAGCACGTACCTGAACAACAGCGAGATCGGCGCCGGCAACAACCGAGCGACGCAGCTGGCGTACACGCCGGGCTCGACGTTCAAGCCGATCACGGGGCTTGCGGCAGTGAAAGAGGGCTACGCGTCGCTCAGCGGCTACTACGACTGCGTTGGGCAGTACACCCAACCGGGAGACACCTCGGGCGCCAAGTTCGTGAACTGGACAACCGCCGATCTTGGGCCGATGACCATCTCGAGGGCGTTAGAGGTCTCCTGCGACACCGTCTTCGACGCGTTCGGCTCGGACTTCTATTACGCCTGGGCGAACAACCCGTTGGGCACCAACTCCGATCCGCTCCAGGGCGATCTGCGGCAATGGGGCTTCGAGCAACCGACCGGTGTCGACCTGCCCTACGAGGTCTCGGGACTGGTTCCGGATCCCGCGTGGGCGAACACCCAGAAGACCCTGTTCCCGTACGGCTGGGTGCCGGGAGGAGACATCCTCACGATGATCGGCTCCGGATATGTGCAGGTGACGCCGTTGCAGCTCGCACGGGCATATGCCGCGATCGCCAACGGCGGGCACCTGTGCACACCGCACGTCGCGTCGCAGATCATCGCGCCGGACGGGTCGATCGTGAAGAAGATCGGTGGCGACTGCAGTGACACCATCCCGTATACGTCCGATCAGCTGAGCTACATACGCGGCGCCCTGCGTAGC
>JBJMLQ010000215.1:0-5521 GCA_045805225.1 Actinomycetota bacterium
ACCGCGTCCCCGTGACGGCGGAGCGCCTTGATCACCGGCGCGAGCTCATCGCCGCGCCGGCGTGAGACCCAACGGCCGACCTCGTCCTCGACCAACCGCCGCGCCTCGGCGATGTCGTGCGCCGTTTCGGGCGAGTGTTCGGCGACGGCGTCACGGAGCGCCGCGATGTCGAGCAGGGTGACGCCGTCGATGTCGCCGCACGCCGGGTCGACATCGCGAGGAACCGCGAGGTCGACGAAGACGACGGTCCGGCCGTCGCGCGCCCGCATCGCGGCCGTCGCCATGGCCGCATCGATGACGTGTCCTGCGGCGCCCGTGGCCGAGACGACCAGGTCGGCGTGAGTGAGCGCCCCGGGCAGCTGGTCCAGGTCTCCGTGTTCGGCGTTCGTCCGCTCGGCGAGCGCGCGCGCGTGCTCGAGCGACCGGTTCAGGATGCGCGTCGGCCCGACCCCGCGCTGATGCAGATGCTTCACGGCGAGCGCCGCCATCTGGCCTGCCCCGACCACCACCACGTCACGGCCGCGCAGGTCGCCGAGCGCACCTTCAGCGAGGTCGGCCCCGAGCTCGACGAAGGCGTCGGGTGCCGCCCCGAGCGACGTCTCCTGGCGCACCCGCCGTCCGGCGCGGGACGCCGAATGGAACACGCCCGTCAGCGCCGTCCCGGCGGCGCCCTCGGCCGACGCGCGCCGCAGCGCCTCGCGGACCTGCGCGTGGATCTGCGTTTCCCCGAGCACCATCGAGTCGAGCCCGGCCGCCACCTCGAACAGGTGGTCGGCCGCATCCCGCTCCCAATGGGAGTAGAGCGGGTCGCTCAGCTCGTCGGGCGCGACGCCACGCGTCTCGCTCAGCACGCGCTTCAGTCCGAGGAAGCCGGCGTGGTAGGTGGCGACCGCCCCGTAGATCTCCACGCGGTTGCACGTGGACAGGATCACGGCCTCCTCGATACCCGGCTGATCGAGGGCGAACCGGTACGCCTTCGTCAGGTCGTCGTCGGTGAAGGCGAGCCGCTCCAGCAGCTCGACCGGGGCGCGACGGAAGGAGACACCGAGGCCAAGGATGCCCATGTGGAGCAGGTATCGTAGCTGGCCGTGACGACCCAGCCCCGTGCGCGTGACCTGGGCATCCGGATCGGCAACGGAGAGCCGGGGCCCCTCAACGCGGTCACCGACGTGGCCGGGGTCCGGGTCGGTCATCGAAGCGTGATCCGCGGCGACGACGGCGCGAAGGACGCCATCCGAACCGGCGTCACGGCCGTGTTCCCCCGCCAGGCCGCGCCATGGGAGGAACCCGTCTACGCGGCGACCCACATCCTGAACGGGTACGGAGAGCTGATCGGCATCAACTCCATGAAGGAGTGGGGGATCCTCGAGAGCCCGATCGTCCTCACCAGCTCCCAGCAGATCGGCAAGGCCTACGACGCGGCGGTGGCCTGGATCGCCTCCAGGGACGTGGCCGCCGCGGAGCTCGTGATGCCGTGCGTGACCGAGTGCGACGACTCGTGGTTGTCGGCGGTCCTGGAGCGTCCGCTGACGGACGCCGACGTCTTCGCCGCACTCGATGCGGCGACCGGGGGCATCGTCGAGGAAGGCTGCGTCGGCTCGGGCGTCGGGATGCAGTGCTTCGACTTCAAGGGCGGGATCGGCACGGCGTCGCGTGTGCTGCCCACCGCTCGCGGCGGCTACACGATCGGCGTCCTCGTGATGACGAACCACGGCGATCGCGAGGGGCTGTTGGTCGACGGCGTCCGGGTCGGGGAGCAGATCACCGACCTGATGCCGTCCGAGCACAGTGAGGGCTCGTGCATCGTGATCGTGGCGACCGACGCGCCGCTGATGCCCCATCAGCTGCAACGCGTCGCGCAGCGTGCGGGCATGGGGTTGTCGCGAGGTGGTTCCTACGCGTCCAACGCGAGCGGCGAGCAGCTGATCGCGTTCTCGACCGCAAACGCCGTGCCGTTGCACGGTCTGCCGTACACGCCGCAGGTGCTCGCCGACGGCTACGAGTCGGGAACGATCATGAGCTCGATCTTCAAGGCGACGATCGAGGCCACCGAGGAGGCGGTCGTGAACGCGTTGCTCGCGTCGCACACGACCACCGGGCGCGACGGCAACACACTGTTCGCGCTGCCGGTCGATCGCCTGCTCTCGGTCATGCACGACGCGGGCCGCGTCTCATGAACGCCTGATCCGGCGCTCAGGGTCCGGCGAGCGCCTCGAGGCGCGACGGTAGACTCGGCGACGGAGACGTGCCTGAGTGGCCGAAAGGAGCCGCCTGCTAAGCGGTTACGGGGTGTTGAGCTCCGTCCAGGGTTCGAATCCCTGCGTCTCCGCCACTTGCCGCCACTTGGCGTAATCATCGCGAGCTCTCCGAGATCTCGGAGCGCTACGCGGTTTCGTGCCGGGCCTTGAGCGTCGAGCCGTGCGACTCCTCGAGGAAGCGCTCGAGACACGTCAGGCTGGATGTCCAGCCGGCCTCCATCCCGCCGAGCATGTCGCGGGCCCGCGGTGCGAACCCCTGCCCGTGCGCTCGGAGATGGATCTCGGTCACGCCGCCGTCGGCCGAGCGAAGCTCGACCGCGACGACCGCGGTCAGGATCGGCGAGCCATCCGCCGCGACGGCCGAGATCTCGCTGATGACTCGCGTCGGCGCTGACACCTCTCGATAGCTGCCCTCGACGGGCTGACGCGTCGCGTCGGGTCCGACCATGACCAGCCGAAGCTCGCCGCCGGGTCGCGGATCGGAGGTCACGTCCGTGACGTGGAATCCTTCGGGTCCCCACCAGCCCTGGAGTCGGTCGGCCTCGGTGAACGCGCGGAACACGTCGTGGATCGACGCGTTGACCCGCTTCGTGATCTCGAAGTCTCGTCCGTCATCCGGCATAACGGCACCTTATCCGCCGCCGCAGAGACTCGTCGGGTCGTCGCCGGCCGTTGTTGCGGCCTACGCCGCGAGCGCGGCCTGTGCGTTCGGCACGGTGTTCTCCGGCTTGACCCGGTACCACGCTTGCTCGATGTGTCCGTCCTCGTCGACGAGGAACGACGAGCGCGTGATGCCCATGTACGTCTTGCCGTAGTTCTGTTTCTCGCCCCACGTTCCCCATGCCGTCGCGACCTCGTGGTCCGTGTCGGCAAGCAGCGGGAACCCGAGCTGGTACTTCTCGTCGAAGGCGAGCTGCTTGTCCGGCTCGTCCGGCGAGATCCCGACCACGTCGACACCGAGGCCGGCGAGCTCCTGCCGGTGGTCACGCAGATCGCACGACTGCGTGGTGCATCCCGGTGTGTCGGCCTCCGGGTAGAAGTAGACGAGCAGCTTCCTTCCGCGGTAGTCCTCGAGCGCGACGGTCTTGCCGTGTTGGTCCGTCAGCGCGAACGGCGGTGCGGGGTCTCCTACCTCGAGTTTCGTCATGTTTCCAGCGTACGGCCGGCTTACCGCATCGTCCGGGCCTCGATGACGAAGCGGTAGCTGCCGACGTCGAACGACCCGTTCGCCTGGATCGCGTCGTGGATCCGGTGGAGCGCTTCGCGGTCGGCGGCAACGTCGAAGCCGGGCACGATCCACGGGATCGCTCGCAGGTAGTACACGAGCGCGCCGACATCGAAGAACCGAACGCGCGCATCCGATGCTTCCGCACGAACGATCTCTGAGCCGGCGTCTTCGAGCTGCCGCACCGCGAACGCCACGTCGAGATCGGGGCCCGTGGACGGAGCCCGGCCGAACATGTGCAGGATCTCATCGTCGCCGTCGCCTCGTTGCTGGGTCAGGTACGCGCCTCCGGGCCGAAGCACGCGAGCAACTTCGCTCGGCCAATACGACGAGTGCCTGTTCAACACCAGATCGAACGTGTCGTCGCGGAAGGGGAGATGACTGCCGCTGTCGGCAGGCGTCGCTCCGTGTTGGTTGACGTTATCCGGCGCGGACGTGATCCCGACCAACGGGATACCGACGGGCCGGAGTCTCGCGCCGGCGACCGGGACGTTCGGCGCGTATCCCTCGGTCGCGACGACGGCCCCCGCGAACGGCGCGAGGCCGGCGAGCACCTCGCCGCCGCCGGTGTCGATGTCGAGCGCTCGTGTGGATCGGGCGAGCGCGTCGGTCGCGAGCGCTCTGTATCGCCAGGGCGTCTTCGGATCGTCGCTCCTGCCGGCGAGCCACGTGAAGTCCCAGCCTTGGAAGGCGGCTCGAGCCGCCTCGTCGATCAGGGCGTCGGCGCTGCGCTCGGCGGTCACGACGACCGTGGGGTTATCTGACGGACCTCGTTCGGCACGCCGGGCGCCCCGCCCCCGACCGACGTGTACTCGGGCACGCCGACGCACGTGAGGAGCAGGCCGTCGACCTGTTCCCCGACGACCGCCTCGAGCTCGCTGTCCGCGAAGGTCATGCCCGATGCGGCGGCGCCGAGCGCATAGGCGAGCAGATGGAGCCGGCCTTCCACGATCCCGGCGCCGAGTTGCGCCTCCCGGTAGCCGCGGTCGTCGAGCGCGCCGACGTTCGCGGTGGCGATCGTGACGAACGCCGCGTCCTTCGCCAGGTCCTGTTCCAGCGCGAGGCGGTACAGCTCGCCACGCATGTCGCCGCCACGGCGTGGCGCGTCCTCGGGCCACCCATAGATGCCGGGCGCCATGCCGTCGACGGCGTGCACAGCGACCACGTGCGACACGGGCACGCCACGTGTGGCCGCGAGCAGTGACGTCCGGAACATATCGAGGGAGACGCTCTTCGTCGCGTCCAGGAGCCTGACCGATCCCCGCGACAGCGCGACCTCGTCGATCGGCGGCCCGCCCACGATCGGTGTCTCGACGGGGTGAGGCCGCTCCCATGGAGAGCCGAGCTCCTCCACGTCGCCCGCACGCTGGGCGGCGGTCTCCAGCGGGAACTCGACCGGTGCCGCGTCGACCCGTCCGGCGGCGGCAGGGCCGGTCGCGCGGATAGCCGGGACGTCGCCGCCGAGCGCTACCACCGCGATCGGCCATTCGTGGATGCCGTCGGCGCCGACGAGCGACGCGACGTCAGCATCGGGGAACCGCGTGAAGAGTGAGGCCTCGATGCCGGCGGACGCCGCAACGCCGAGCAGTTGGGACAGCATCGTGCCGGCGTCCCAGTAGATGTGCCGGTAGCCGCGTTCGCGGTATCGCCATCCCGTCCGCCAGGGGATCCCGGTGACCACGACGGTTGGCACGCCGTCCGTCGGCGGCGGCGCGACCCGGACAAGCGCGTGTGCCTCCGGCTGATACCAGTGCACGCCCGGCGGCAGTTCGTGACCTTCGGGAACGGCGACGTAGAGCTCCAGCGGGAACCGTCCCCCCGCCGAGCCCGCGGCACGGAACAGCCATGTCGCGTACGGCCGGACCATCGTCCGGACCACGCCTGCCGACAGATGGAGCAGTCGCGAGACCTGCGGCAGGTCGAGCGTCCCGGGTTCGATCTGGGCTGTTCCGGCCAACACCGCGACCGTCGACGCCGTCGTCGTCGGCAGCTCGCGCGGGAGCTGCCGCGTGGGAAGGTCCTCGTCGTACCGCTTGTA
>JBJMLQ010000216.1:0-15384 GCA_045805225.1 Actinomycetota bacterium
CGGCACCCAGAAGGGCGTCCGCTCGGCAGCGCCGCGCAGGGATGTTTGGAGGGCGGACAGCGCGGGCTTCGGCCGCATGTTCTGGTCGAAGGGCAGCGGGCGACGGGGAGCGCCGTCCGCGCGCGGGTAGTCCTCCTGGAGCCACGTGTATCGATCCGAGAGGCCGAACGTCATCAGGGCCGCGATGTCCGGTTCCTGAAGCGCGGCGTCGAGGTACGTCGCGTAGACCTTCGCGATCGCGTCGTCGCGTGCACGGGGATCGGCCGGCAGGCCGTCGTCCAGCACGTCGAGCTCGGTGATCAAGATCTTCAGGCCGCGCCGCGCCACATCGGACAGGAACGTCCGGTACGCATCCGTGTCGAATTTCTCAGAGAATCGCGCCGCATGCAGGTGTGCCTGGATGCCGAGCGCGTGGATGGGCACGCCTTGTGACAGCAGCTGGTCCAGCACGTCGAGCGTGGCCGCGCGCTTGTCCGCGGCGCTATCGGCACCGAGGTCGGTCTCGTACCCGTAGTCGTTGTAGACGAGCAGCGCTGTCGGGTCGGCCGCCTGGGCGGTCCTGAATGCGTTCGCGATGTACGACGGCCCGATCGTGGAATACCACGGGACGTCGGTGCGGACGCCGTTCGTGTCGATGGCCTCGTTCACGACGCTCCACGCGGCGACCTTTCCGCGGTACCGGCGGACGACCGAGCTGACGGTCGAGTTGATCAGGTTCGTCGCCTTCTCGTGGCTCATGCCCCAGAGGTCGTCGTCGGTCCAGCCGTCGCCGAACCCCTCGTCCCAGACCAGATGCGCCCCGAACACGAGCATGCCGTTGCGGGTGGCAAGATCGATGATCCGGTCCGCATAGGTGAAGTCGAGGTTCGACTGCGGCGTCGGCCGTAGACGCCACCACAGCAGATCATCCTCGGTGAACACGATCGCGGCCTGCGCTTCGAACAGCGACCGGTACTGGGCGTCCGACAGCTGCCATGTCGCCGCCGAGGAGCCGTAGACGAGCCCGCGGCCGAGCGCACGCTTCCATAGCGGCGTCGTGGATCCGGTGCCGTCGGTGAGGCAGTCCACCGCTGCGGGGGAGACGGACGGCAGGACCGCTTGTGCGAGTGGGGACAGAGTGCTCGACGCGGTCTCGCTGCCGGCACGCGTACACGCGGCGAGCACCGCCGCGGCGGATCCGGCCGCCGTCACGAGGAATCCCCTGCGAGTCATCGCGGTGTCGAGTTGCATCGTGGCCTCCTCGTTTCAGCTGCTAGGGGGAACGGTCCGGTCCGGAGAAGCGCTCGTCGAGTGACCGACGCGTCGGCATCCCCTCGCGTGCGCCCGCGGCCGTGACCGACATCGCGGCCGCGACCACGGCGCGCTCCACCGACTCTCGGATCGGGCGTGCCTCCGCGAGACCGGCCGCGAAGACGCCGCAGAAGCAGTCTCCGGCTCCCGTGGTGTCGACCGCGTCGACCGCCGGCGCGGACACGCGCTCATCGCCCTCGGGACCGTGGATGACCGCGCCGTCGGAGCCACGGGTCTCGATCACGACTACGCCGCGTAGCGTGTCACCGAGCTGTTCGAGCTCGTGCTCGTTCGGCATCAGGTACGCGATCCGGTCTCGCACGTCGCGCACCAGATCGGCATCCATCGGCGCGGGGTTCAGCACGAACGGGACGCCTTGCTCCTGACACCAGTCGGCGGCTTCGACAACGGCGGCGGCGGGCACCTCCAGGCTCGCGAGCACCACGGCCGGCGTCGAGCGCTCGAGCGCCGCACGGACGGTCCGCGCGTCCAGCGCATCGTTCGCGCCCGGCGCGACCGCGATCTGATTCTCGCCGGCGCCGTCGACGAGGATGAGTGCGACGCCGGTTGCTCGCGCGTCGGCGGGCTCGGCCGGCACGGTCGTGATCTGGTCGGCGCGGAGCGCGTCGAGCGCCTCGCGTCCGAGGTCGTCGTTGCCGACGGAGCAGACCATCACGACGTTCCCCGCGTCGCCGAGCGCCCGGGCCGCCGCGACGGCCTGGTTGCCGCCTTTGCCGCCTTGATGGCGCGAGAAGGTCCCGTCGGTGACGGTTTCGCCGGGCGCCGGAAGTCGCGCGAGCCGCACCACCAGATCCACGTTGACCGCCCCGACCACGGCGACCGTTGGCGTGTCCGTCACGACCGGCTCCGGTCGCGCGCGTCGATGCCCGCGAAGAGGTCCGTCCGCGGCGCCGCGACGTCCGCCTGCGGCCGGGCCTGCACGAACGCCTCCTCGTCCAGGTAGATCCACCGGAGGGGCTCGGGGATCCGCTCCCATTCGCAGATCTGGGAGCGGTGAGCGAAGATCGCCTCCAGCTTCGTCTGCCGGTACGCACGCGCGTCGACCCGGACGGCGATCCGCTCGTCGGGCACGCCGGCGACGTTGAAGAGGTCGCCCTCATCGCCGTACCCGGCTTCGTCGAGGTCCGCGTAGAAGCGGTCGACGGCGGTGCGCGGGAGCGCGACGTGGAACAGATGTGTGGGCGCCTCGTCGGGCGAAAGACGATCGAACGCCGCGGTCGCCGCCTCGCCGATCCGGATGTGGTCGTGATGCGACGTCATGCCCTCCGGCCCGAACGTCACGACGACGTCGGGACGAACCTCGAGCAGGACGTCGGTGATCCGCCCCACGAGGTCGTCGAACGGCACGTCCGGCAGGTAGTAGTCGGGGAGCCGAAGGAACCGAGACACCGTCGACGCGGCGACCCCAAGCGCCTCCATCGCGGCCCGCTGCTCGCCTTCGCGGACCGCGCCCAGGTTCTCCCTGGATACGGCCTGCGGATCCGTGATCGGTCCGGCCTCGCCGCTGGTCGCGAAGACCAGCGTCGTCTCGAGATCGGCTCGGTGCGCGATCAGCGTCGCCCCGAGCGTGTAGACGTCGTCGTCCGGATGTGCGAAGACGCCCAACAGCTTGATCATCGGGCCAGCACGACGATCGAGTACAGCGGGACGTCACGGATCCGAAGCCCAACGAGTGAGCCGTCCCGTTCCCACTCCAGCTTCGCGTCACCGAGGGGGTCGACGATCTCACACGACGAAACGGTGAAGGGCAGCCGAACCTCGAGCTCGAGCGCGTCCAGCGGCGCCGCCGCGTCGTCATCCTCGTCGTAGCGGATCAGATGCAGCGCGGCGCCGCGGTCGATCGCGTGGAGCGCGGTTGCCGCGTCGGTCGGCCCGCCGGACGTCACGCGCAATTGCGGGCCCTCGGCGACCGCGTCGATCGAGAACGAGGACGCATCTCCCGCGCGGAGGTTGGCGTGTGCGGCGAGAGCGTCTCGGCGCGCGGTGTCGAGGTTCGTCCCGAGCTCGCCCAGGGCGAGCACGGTTCCGCCGCCGTCGAGGAAGCGCTCGACCATATCGGCCTGCGCGTCGGTCAGGAACGAACAATGCGGCAAGATCACCGTCCGATACCGGCGGAGGTCCTGCCGTTCCGGGTCGTCGGGCCGAAGGTCGCCGTCGGGGAAGAACACGACGTCGTACGGCTGCATCGCCGCGGACAGCGTGTCGCAGACGATCCCGAACGGGTGCTCGCCCTCGGGCATTTCGTTCGTCCTGTTGTCCGCCATCACCTCGCGCGCCGCGAGCGCTCGATAATTGCTCTCGATCGAGAAGACCACGGCCACCTCCGCGAGCGACGGGTCGCGGCCGAACAGGTCCTCGTGATCTGCGAGGAACGTCTGGATCTCGACGGTGAGATCGTGCGGCGGATAGAAGGCGTCCTCGATCACGCTTCCCATCCAGGCGCCGTACGGGACGCTCATGTTCGCGCCGAGCGCGGCCGCCTCGTACAACGAGCGGCGGAAGCGGTCGTAGCCACGGCCGTGCGCCAAGGCATCGACGAGCTCCGGCACCACGCCGCCGTACGGGTTCTCGACGACGACGACCGGCTTCGGGCCGCCGAAGCCCGCCGCGTACCGGTACCACGACGGCTGGCGGTACGTCGTGTTGCGCATCTCGGTGACGATCACGTCGACCTTCTGCTCCAGCGCGAAGTAGTGATCGAACAGGTGGAAGAAGTTCCCGGAGATCCGGATGTCGCGGCCGACGCTCGCGGCGTACTCGCGCGCGTAGTCGGCGAGCTCGCCGAAGTAGCGAGCGATGTTCCGGCGCTGGAAGCGGAGGTAGTCGTAGAACAGGGGAGCCGACTCACGGTTGGACTTGAAGTCGTGACCGCGGTCGAGCAGCCACCGGCCGTAGTGGAACGTGTCGAGGTCGGTGTCTGCGAGCTCGGTCGGCCGCTCCTCGAGCCCAAGGAGGTAGGCACGGAAGCCGCGCATGCACGTGTCGCAGAAGCACCCGCCGTACTGCAGCGACGTGATCGGGACCTCAGACTCGTCGAAGTGGATGCCCTGGACGCCCGCGTCGATCTGGATCCGCACGACCGCCTTGAGGTACTCGCGCCAGACCGGGTTGTTGCGGTCCATCATGTAGTTCCAGTGCTCGTAGCCGGGGCACTCGATCCACAGGGCGTGGCACGGCTCGCCGTAGATGTCGCGTTGCGCGCACTCCTCGAGGATGTCGGTGACGTCGTTGCCGTCCGCGTCCCGCACACCGTCCGGGAAATAGTGCGAACGTGCACGCCACAGCTTCGGATAGCGGTCGTTCCAGAACTCGCGGATCCCGAGCCACCCCGGTGTCCCGACGCCGCGCGTCTCGTTGAGCGACAACACCACGTCTTCGGCTTCGTTCAGCTCGGCCGGGAACTCCCAGGCGTGTTCGAAGACGACGCCGAAGACATCGATCCCGCGCCGGCCGCATTCCGCGATGAAGTCGGCATCGTTCACGAATCCGTACATCCGGAAACGTGGCGGGACCGGGCCGAACGCCTCTTCCTCCAAGTAGGGAAGCGACAGCGCGCCGCCGCCGAGCGCCGCCCACACGAGCATCGTGCCGCGGTAGGCCTCGATGTGATCGATCATCCGGAGCCGGCGAGGCGGCAGGCTTGGATGGTAGTTGTGCTGCAGCGGGAACCAGGCGTCGCAGTAGATCCCTCGCTCGGGGCGGGGGACCGGGCTCACGGGTCCGACCAGATCGCGTTGCGCGTGTCGGGGTCGAAGAAGTGGAGCCCTCGGGTGTCGAACAGGACCTCGACCTGGTCGCCCTCGGCGGCGGTCGAGTCGGCGTCGAAGCTGGCGATGAATGTCGTGTGCTTCGGCTGCTCGGTCTCGAGCGACTCCTCGGTTTCCCCGCGTTCGAGCGCGAGCTCCTTGAGATCGTCGGTGACGAGGGGCGGCACGTCGATCGCGAAATGGACGAGGATCTCCGATCCCATGTCCTCTCGCAGATCCACCGTGATCTTGATCCGCCGATCCGCGGGCGCGTCGGGCTGCAATGCCGCATCCTCGAGGTCGCCCGGCCGTACGCCCAGGATGACCGGTCGGTCGACGTAGCGCTGCAGCGCCGGACGCTCGGCGACGAGCGCCCGGTCGATGGTGACGGCATGTTCCGCGAACACGACCTGCAACGCGCCGTCATCGCCGGCGCGGATCGAGGCATCGACCAGGTTCATCGCCGGCGAGCCGATGAATCCGGCCACGAAGAGGTTGGCAGGTCGCCGATACAGCACCTGCGGCGAGGCGACCTGCTGCAGGAGGCCGAGGCGAAGCACCGCGACGGTGTCGCCCATCGTCATCGCCTCGGTCTGATCGTGCGTCACGAAGACCGTGGTGACGGCGAGGTCGCGCTGCAAACGCGAGATCTCCGACCGCATCTGCACGCGGAGCTTCGCGTCGAGGTTCGACAACGGCTCGTCCATCAAGAACGCCTTCGGTTCCCGGACGATCGCGCGGCCCATCGCGACGCGCTGGCGCTGGCCGCCCGACAGCTGCCCGGGCTTTCGCCGGAGCAGGTCGTACAGCTCGAGGAACTTCGCGGTGTCGTCCACCCGACCGTTGACCTCGGGCTTGGGGACGTGCCGCAACCGCAGGCCGAACGCCATGTTCTCGAACACCGTCATGTGCGGATACAGCGCGTAGTTCTGGAAGACCATCGCGATGTCGCGGTCCTTCGGCGCGACGTCGTTGACCACCCGATCGCCGATCCGCAGCTCTCCCGCGCTGACGGCCTCGAGACCGGCCGCCATCCGCAGCGACGTCGTCTTGCCACAGCCGGACGGCCCGACGAGCACCATCAGGGACCCGTCCTCCACCCTCAGATTCAGGTCGGAGACGGCGACCGTGCCGTCGTCGAACACCTTCGTTACCCCGTCGAACACGATCTCGGCCACAACGTCACCCCCTGTCGATCACGATCGGCGCGTCCTCGAACCGGACCACCGTCACGTCGTCGCGACCCGTGCCCGCAAGCAGCAGCACGATCGCCTTCGCCGCCTCGTCCTCCGCGATCGGCGCGCCGTGCCACACCGCCGGGTGCATGACGACGCCGGAGCCGGCGGGCACCCGGAACACCCGGAAGGCGTCGAACGGCGGCAGCCGGTCCGGCTCCTCGGGATGATCGGGCGGCGCGACGTAGACGAGACACCCGCCGCTCACCGGCACGATCGCCTCCTGCGAGCGGAGGTGTCGCTCCGCCCAATCGAACCGCGGCGGCGGCGACGGCTCGAGGTCGAGGTACCCGACGCACCATCGACGTCCGTCGTCTTGGAGCTCGACCGTCTCCGCCCACCAGCGCCAGCCGGGGCCGGCCGCGTCGTGCGGACGCGACGGGGTTCGCACGACGGTGCCGAACGGCGCGAACGCCTCGTCGGTCAGGTCGTCGACCGGCAGCGTCCGCTCAGCCATCGGTCACCTCCACAGGCGTCAGCGCGCCGAGATCGAACGTGAACGAGGCGTGCGGCACGATCCTCGGCGCACCGGCGAGGCCGGAGGGCCGGGCGACGGCGTTCAGGAGGTTCGCCAGGGTGTTCGTCACCGAGATCGCCAATTCGTTCGTCCCGGCACGGAGGCCCGTGAGCTCGACGACGTAGGGATCCCACAGGCGCACGCCGGCGGGCACGCCGTTGACGTGCACCTCGAGGACATCGTCGCGCATCGGCACCTCGAGGAACCACCGATGGTCCGCGAACGATTCGGGAAGCTCGAAGGTGCGCCGGTAGACACCCGTCCCCGAGTAGAAGGGATATCCCTGCTCGGTCCATGCTCGGGCGTCGACCTCGGTCGCGGGGGCCACGATCCGGTAGCCCGCCTCGGCGGTTCCCGCGAGCGAGAACGTGCCGGTGAGCTTCAGGTTGTCGACGATGCCGCCGGTCGCCTCTTCGATCACCAACCGCACGCCGAGCACGTTCCGGCCGGGGCGGACGTGCGGCGTGAGATCGAGGCTCCGCATCTGGGAATCGAACGTCGCGCGAACCGGGGTCGCCGTCACGGGCTCGCCGTTCAGGAACAAGGTGTGGCCCGATCCGTCGAACCCGTCGATCACGACCTCGAGGCGCTCCGGCACCTCGTCGACGTCGAACGGGACGCGATACCGCACCGGGATGGGATACGGCCGGTCGGGCTCCGCGGGGAGCTGGTAGGACCAGGCGCCGGGCCGCACCTCCAACCACGACGCATCGTCGAGATCCACCGCCGACCAGGACCCGTCGGCCTCGTGGCCGGGGTCGATCTCCGCGCGGAACGAGCGGAGCACGAGTCCGTTCGCGCCCTCCGTCTCGAAGCGGAAGGCGCCGTCCAGCGCGATCGGCTCGGGGGTCGGCGGCACGTCCACGGCCGCGCGCTCGACGTGGCCGTTGCTGCGTACGTCGATCCAGCCCTGCTCCGTCGGCGCGTGGCCGAGCGCGCTGCTCGCGTCGATCCGCTCCAGCGTGACGTTCGTTGCGACCACGGCCGGACCGGTCGTCACGTTCGTCACGATGAACGCCGAGCCGACGGGCGGCAGCGCGAGGTCGAACGACGTCCGGCCGTTGGACACCTCGACGGCGCCGACGGGGAGCTCGTCGCCGGTCGTCGGATCCCAGAGGGCGGGCCGGACCTCGCCCGCGAGCGACAGGCGTCCGGCCTGCGGCTCGAACGTGGTGTTGACCGCGAAGAAGACGTCCCGGTCGTCCTTGACGCGGTGCAGCACGAAGATCTCCTCGTTGTCGAGCTCGACGTCCGGGTCGATCAGGCCGGCGATCGCGCCGCGGAGCTCATCGGCGAGCAGCGAGCCGCCGCCGATCGCGTCTGCCAGGAGCGCCTGCGCGTCGCCCTGCACCGAGCCGCTCAGCACGGCGTCGATCCGCGCGGCGACGTCGACGAGGCCGTCGTCGGACAGCGCTCGATCCGGCCGGCGGAGCACGCCGAGGACCTTTCCGCCGTCCGCCGCGAACCGTTCGAGCGTCTCGACGGTCGACAGCCGAACGAACGGCATCGGGGGCACGATCACGAGCTCGTAGGACTCGTCGGCCACCCGCACGCGGCCGCCCGACACGTCCGCGTCGGCGAGCACGTCCTCGTCCAGGTAGTCGAAGTCGTGATGCAGGCGGAGCAGCCGGTCGGTGACGGCGTTCAGCCCGCCCTCGATCTCGTCTGCCGCCGGCGTCGGCTCCTGCGGGAGGTACGAGCCGAACATCGCGTTGATCGGCCACAGCACCGCGACCTTGGCGACGTGCCGGCCGCCCGTGAGCGTTTCGGACAGGCGGGACATGTAGGCGGAGAAGTGCTCGTAGTACCGCCACCAGGGGTACTGGTAGAACATCGACGGCGGCCAGTCGCGCTTGCGCGCCCCCTCGAGCGTGTAGTGGAACCCGTGCGGGTTCAGCACGTTCACGCCCAATACGTACTCCCAGTCCGCGATCCACTTCATGCGCTGCATGGTCGCGTCCATGAAGATGCCGCCGAACGACTCGCAGATCAGCCGCTCGGACCCGAAGTGATGCGCCGCCGAGCTCGCGACCTTGATCGCAACGTGCTGATCGGGCGACGAACGCGTCCCGATCACCGGGTAGAGATGGTCGACCGCGACGACGTCCATCTCCTTGTAGTGCGAGAAGAGGTTGCCCTCGACGCGGACGACGCGCCGGAGCCACTCCTCGTACAGGAGGTGCGCGGTGAACACGACGCCGTGCTCGGCGCACCACTCCCGGAGTTGCCGGTAGTAGGCGTCGGAGTAGAACGCGGTCAGCGACGTGTAGAAGTCGTGGCGGACGCGTGGGGAGTCCTCGGCCACATCGAAGAAGAGATCGGGCAGACGACGACGCAGGTCGTAGCCGTGCCGCTCGGAGAACCGGCGGAACATGTTCTTCGTCCACGGGACGACGGCGTTGTCGGCCGCCGTCAAGAAGTAATGCATCGCGGGTTCGTCGGAGTAGTACCCGACGATGCGCTCGGCGAAGGCCGATCCGATCCGATCCGCGTACGGCGCGTACCCCTGGCGGATGAACTCCTGCGTGGCCTCGGGGTCGAGCGCGTCGATGTAATAGTCGGCGCGCTTCTCGACCATGTAGCAGAGCCGCCACGTGCCGGGCGGCACCTCCCACGGGACGACGTTGCCGAACGACAGGTTCGCGGTCAGGTCGATCACGCGGCCGTCCTCGCCGATCGCGAACGCCGCCACCGGCGTCGACTTCTCGAAGTCGAGGTACCGGCTGTCGCCGCCGGTCAGGCACATGAACCACGGGCCCTGGATCGTGAAGCTGATGCACTCGAGATACCGCTGTGCGAGGTCCGGGCGCGCCTTCAGCACCCGCAGATCGGCGGTCCCGCTCGGCCAGTTCATCTCGTCGTAGATCCAGGTCGCGAGCCCGAGCCGCTCGGCCTCTTCGGCGGCCAACGCGATCCGGTCCAGGTAGTCCTCGCCCACGTAGGGCATCTCGAGGCCGAAGCGCCCGTGCAGGACGACGCCCTGCATGCCTTTGGCGCGGAGCTCGCCGAGCTGATAGCGCATCTCGTCGGGGTCGAGCTCGCCGTTCAGGAACCAGAACGGCAAGATCCCGAAGTCGCGCGAGGGCTCGCGGAACACGGTGTGGTCGAGGGGACGTCGGTCGGTCATTCGGTCGGTCATGGGATCACCGTCGCTTTCACGAAGCCGGGCGGCTTGTCGATCGCCGCATGGAACGCCTCGTCGATCGCATCCAGCCGGAAGCGGTGCGTGACGAGGTCGTCGAGGCGGATGCGCCCCGAGGTGAGCAGGCGCATGCCGGTCCGCATGCCGCGAAGGATCGTCGCGACCTCGCGGAAGTGCGCGTTCGCGACGCGGAACGCCATCCAGTTCCAGTGCGCCAGATCGATCGTCCGCGGCGCGCCCTGGTGGTAGCCGACGATCGCGACGGTGCCGCTCATCCGGGTCACCGCGCCGAGGGCGTCGAGACCCGCCTGGATGCCCGTCGCCTCGAACGAGACGTCGGCGCCGCGTCCGTCGGTCATCTCGCGCACGATCGCCGGGAGGTCCTCACGCGTGACGTCGACCGTGCGTGTCGCACCGAGTGCGCTCGCGCGCTCGAGCGCATCGGTCCGGGTGTCGGCGACGATCACCCGGCGTGGACCGCGCAGGGCGACCAGCTTCTGCACGAGGTTGCCCATGAACCCGGCGCCGATGACCACGACGTCGTCGCCGAGCGCCGGGTCGGCCAGCTCGACGGCGTTGACCGCGCACGCGAGCGGCTCGCCGAGCGCCACCTCGAGCGGCAGGTCGCCGGCAGGGAAGCAATGCTCGGCGCGGGCAGCGACGAGCTCGCCGTAGCCGCGCGTGGTCACCCACGCCGCGACGCGGTCACCGACGGCGCGCGTCTCGACGTCCTCGCCGATGCGCTCGACCACGCCGCTGACCTCGTGCCCGGGATACCACGGGTAGGTGGCGTGCCCCGCGAGCCCGCGGTACATGTCGAGCTCGGACGTGCACACGCCGCATGCGGCGACGCGCAGCAGCACCTCGTCGGGCGCGATCTTCGGCTCGGGCTCGTCGATCAGTTCGAACCGCGACGGCTCCGGCAAGACGGCCAGACGCATCAGCCGCCCCCCGGCTCGAGGACGAAGGCCGAGGTCTCGCCGAGCGGGAACGACACCGAGTTGCCGTGCACGCCGAGATGGACGGTCTTGCCGGTCAACAGGTCATGCATCGTCCCGTCGCCGACCGCGGCGGCGAGGGCCGGCGTCATCGTCATCGCGAAGTGCGGCTGCTTCGTGCTGAAGTTGAGGATCACCAGCACCGGTTGGCCGCCGCCGCTCGGCGGCCGCACATATGCGAGCGCGCTGTCGGCCGTCGTCTGGAGGACGTCGATGTCGTGGCCGTTCAGTGTTGGCGTGTCGTGCTTCAGCTGGATCAGGCGTTCGTAGAGCGGCTGCAGATGGTGCGTGTCCTTCCACGGGATCGGGGTGAGGTTCGAGTACGGCTCGTAGCTCGCACCGATCTCGTCGCCCGCGAACATCTCGGGGATGCCCGGGAGCGTGAACTGCATCACCGCCGCGACCCGAGTCATCGGCGCGCCGTACTGGTCGACGAACCGGATGCCGGTGTCGTTGTTGTTGAGGAAGCGCATGACGATCGCGTCGGGGGCGTAGCCCGCTGAGCCGTTCGTGATCGCCGGCGCAAGCAGGCTTCCGGTCTCGCTGGGGAAGTCGAACGCCGACGTCCACGCCCACTGACCGGGGTGGTTCGTCCAGTCGTACGCGACGTCGAACCCGTGGGAGAAGTAGTAGGGATCGCGGGCCGTGGCCTCCGCGAGCATGAGAACGTCGGGATCGACGCGCTTGATGGCCGTCCGGAGCTCGGGCCAGAAGTCGGGCCTGCGCTTCTTGACGCCCCACGCCGCGTCGACGCGGAACCCGTCGATGCCGAGGTCGCGCACCCAATGGACGAACGCCGCCGTGATCATCGAGCGGACCTCGGGATTGTCGTAGTTGAGGTTCGGCAGATTGTTCCAATCGAAGTAGTGCGTCGGCTTGCCCGACGCGTCACGGTCGAAGAAGTCGTAGTAGTGCGACGCCTGGCCGTTGGCCTTCGCGTTCTTGAAGTAGGGGCTCTGGTCCGACATGTGGTTCGGCACGATGTCGAGCATCACGTGCATCCCCAGCTTGTGGGCGCGGTCGACCATCTCCTTGAAGGCGGACTCCGGTCCCCACGACGGATCGAGCGTGAAGTAGTCGGTGATGGCGTACTCCTCCCCGACCGCGCGGTGCTCCGAGGGGGGCCACAGCCAGAGCGCATCGACCCCGAGCTTCTTGAGGTACTCGAGATGGCGCTCGATCGCCTTCGGACCGCCGTTGCCCCAGAGCTGCGGGATAGGTGCGTAGATGACCGCCGAGTCGATCCACGACGGATGCTCGCTGGCCATGTCGACCGGCCGGGCCGCGCCGTCCTGGACGACGAAGTAGGTGGTGCTCGTGTCGGACCGCCCCTCGCTGTCGGTGACGGTGAGCGACACGTAGTACTCGCCGTCGGCCGCCGGCGCGCGGAGCACGAGCCGGCGGCCGCCGACCACACCGGTGAGCGGCTGGCCCGAGGCCAGCGTGAGCGCGGAGGGATGGCGTGGGTCGGTGTGCCATCCGTACCGGACGATGTGGGCGCCGTCCGGCGTCGCCGCGTCGCTCTGCGAGCCGTCGAGCACGACCGCGGACCCGTCGACGGACACGTGGATCCACGCCGTCGGTCCCGCCGTCAGCCGCTCGTCGAAGACCAGGGGCTTGGATGTCTCCCCCGACGCGCACGACCCGACGATCTGGTTGCGGCCGGCGCCGAGCGGCACCGTGACGCGGAACCCGTTCCCGTCCATCTGCACCGGCGCGTGCACGTCGTCGCCGTTGACCGTGACGGTCACGTCGCCGCACGTCGAGGTGCCGGTGAGGGCCTCCTGCCACGCGAATGCATCGCCGCCCAGCGTGTCGAAGCTGACGGGTCCGGCGGCCGCGGATGCCGGTGCCGACGTCGACGGCGAAGAGGCGGACGTGTCGCTCACCGCCGACGTGCACGCTCCAACCAAGACCGCGACGATCGCCGCGGCAACGAACCGCCGTCCCGGTATCGGGCGCCCATGACCCACTACCCCTTCGACCCCGCGAGCGAGATGCCCTGGACGAACTGTTTCTGGAAGATGAAGAACACGATGATGAGCGGCAGCGCTCCCACGACGGACCCCGCCATGATCAGGTTCCATACGGATCGGTGGCCCTGCTCGAACAACGCCAGGCCGAGCGGCAACGTGTACAGCTGCCGGCTGGCGAGGATGATCAACGGTCCGAAGAACGCCTGCCACTGGAACTGGAACGTGAAGATCGCCACGGCGGCCAGCGCCGGCTTGGACATCGGGATCACGATCTTCCAGTAGATCTTCCAGTGGTTCGCACCGTCGACGCGCGCGGCATCTATGAACTCGTCCGGGATCTGCACCATGTACTGCCGCAGCAGGAAGATCGCGAACGGGTTGCCGATGTTCGGCGCGATCAGCCCCCAATACGAGTCGAGCCACCCGTGGCCGCCGATCCCCATCAGGTTGTTGCCGCCGAACCCCGGGACCCCTCGCAAGATCAGGTAGTTCGGGATCAGCGTGACCTGCGAGGGCAGCATCAACGTCGCGAGCCCCAGGAAGAACAGGAAGTCGCGGCCGGGGAACTTCCGCTTCGCGAACGTGTACGCCAGCAGCGAGTTGAAGAACAGCTGCAGCACCGTGATCGAGATGCTCACGAACGCGCTGTTGAAGATCCACCGGCCGATCGGGTGGTCCGACGTGAAGAAGCCGGTGTAGTTGGAGACGGTCGGGTGGAGCGGGATCCAGTGCGGCGGGTAGGAGAACATGTCGCCGAGGGGCTGGAACGACAGCGTCACCATGTAGACGAACGGCGCGATGAACAAGATCGCGAACGCCGTGAGGAACACGTACTTCCCGGCCGTCGCCGGGCGGACCCACCGCCGCTTCGCCGGCTTCGGGACGGTCGGGACCGGGACGCCGACGCCCGGTTTGAGCTCGGTGCCGCCCGCGACCGTGCTCATCGTTCGACCTGCTTCATGTACCAGCGGAACTGCGTCAGGGACAGTGCGAAGACGACGACGAACAAGGTCCACGCGAGCGCGGACGCCTTGCCCATCTTCAGATACTGGAACGCGTTCAGATAGATGTAGTACGTGACCGTCGTCGTGGCGCCGCCCGGCCCGGGCGGACCGCCGCTCGTCATGACGAAGATCTGGTCGAACGTCTGCATGCCGAGGATCGTCTGGAACACCAACAGGAAGATCGTCGTCGGCCAGAGCAATGGGATCGTGATCCGCCGCAGGCGCTGCCACGTCGTCGCGCCGTCAACCTCCGCGGCTTCGTACAGCTCGGCGGGTATCGCCTGGAGGCCGGCGAGGTAGACCACCATGTTGAAGCCGATGCTCAGCCAGATCTGCATGACGATCACGGACGGCATCGCCCAGCTCGAATTCGCGAGGAACTGGATCGGCGTGTGGATCAGGTGCAACCGCAGCAGGTAGTAGTTGAACAGGCCGTAGTCGGCGTTGTAGAGCCACTTCCACAACAGCGTCGCGATCACGAGCGGCGTGATCGCGGGCAGGTAGAAGGCCGTGCGGTAGAAGCTCAGACCGCGGATCTTGCCGTTCAGCAGGGACGCGAGGCCGAGGCCGATCGCCATGCTCGGGATCATCGTGCCGACCGTGAAGTACAGGGTGTGGCCCATCGCCGCCCACCACGTGGCGTCATGCAGGACCGTCCGGTAGTTCGCGAGTCCGACGAAGTCGCCTTGACGGGCGACCGGGTCGTAGTTCGTGAACGAGAGATACGCGGCGGTCCCAACGGCGTAAACCGTGAACACGGCGAACAAGATGAGGCCCGGCAGCTGCATCGCGTACGCCGTCCACTCGCGGCGCATCTCGCGGGTGATGCTCCGCTTCGGCGGCGTGATCGTGATCTGCTGTTTGGGTGCGGTTACCTGCGCCATCGCGTTCCCTGGAGGTGTGTCGCGAGGAGCCGGCGTCCCCGCCGGCTCCTCGCGATGGCCGTCTGCTGGATCAACCGCCGGATAACAGCTGCTGCGCTTGCTGGGCTGCGGTGTCGATCGCCTCGTCGGGCGTGATGTCGCCGTAGATGGCCTTGCCGAGCTCCTTGTTGAGCTCGTCGGACGCCTCACCCCAGTTCTTGTTGCTGAGGTTGTCCGCAACGGCGCAGTTCATCTGCTGCGCGAAGCCTGTGAGCCACGGGTTGTACTTCCCGAGCGCGGGGTCGTTCAGCAGGTCGTTGCGCGGAGGCAGGAGCGTGGTCGTCGGCGACCCGTAGGTCCACGCCTTCATGTTGTCCGGCTGCGTCAGGTACTCCATCCAGAGCCAGGCCGCGTCCTGGTTCTTCTGGCTGAACATCACCAGGCTGTCTCCCGCGACGGTCGTCGCACAGATCCCTGTGGGGCCGGCAGGCAGCGGCGCGACGTCCCACTTGCCGTTGATCTGTGGGAACGAGGACTTCATCTCGCCGCCGAACCATGCGCCGGCCTCGTACATCGCGACCTTGCCCGTGGC
>JBJMLQ010000217.1:0-7458 GCA_045805225.1 Actinomycetota bacterium
AGGGCGTTGTAGACGGACGTGTTCGTCACGGTCGTCGTCGTGGTGGTCTGCACGTCACGGGTCAACTGTCCGAGGCTGAAGACGTTCAGGATCGCCGGGACCCCGACGCCGAGCGTCACGACGAGCAGCAGCGCCCAGATCGTCGCGCCGTGCAGGAACCCCGTGCCTGCGCCTCGGACACCCGAGAGGTATCCGGCGAGCAAGCCCGCGAGGAACAAGCACACGACGGCCGAGACGCCGATGAACCACTCGATGTTGCGCCCGACGACGTCGACCGTGGACGCTCGCGCCAGCGCGAGCCACAGGCTGCTCAACAGCGCGAGCGCCGCGAGGCCGAGCAGCGTGCCGGCGAAGACGGCGCTCCACCGGATCAACGTCCGGCCGGCGCCCTCATCGTTCTGCATGGTCGCCGACGTTGTTGACGTTTGTCGTGCGACGGTCATGGTCCCACCCACCCTTCGTGTTCGGTGACGCGTTGTTCGCCGTGCGGCGTCGCACTGATCTGCTCCCGCTCCGTGGTGGACCGACGGCTTCCCATCACGACCAGGATCAGGCCGACCAGGACCGACAGCAGCCCGACCAGCAGCAGGATGCCGCCGGCGGTCACGATGTCGAACCCTGTGGGCTGGGCCTCGATCGCGTAGCGCATCACCGCGCCCACGACCGCCAGCACGACACCGAGTCCGATCAATCCAGAACCCGTGCCTCTACCCATGGTCCGTTCCTCCTTCCGCGGCCGATGCTCGGCCGCGCCGATGAGCGCGTCCGAGTCGCGCCCGGAGATGGGTTGCCCCGTCGTGCCTCGCTTCAAACCCGTGCCGGTTTCGGACGCGAAGGCGTGGGTAGCCCCCACCCGGTCGGCGACCGCCGGCCAACGAGCATCCGACCCCGAGGGGGAGAGCACGATGGACCTGATGGAGCGAGCGAACGAACGCCGTCGCATGTACATGCGCGATCGGATCGAGCACAAGCTCGATGACGCGATGCGCGACAACATGCGGCTGGAGCAAGCCAACGAGCTGTTGAAGCAGGAGCTCGAGCGTGAGGACCGCGAGCGCGACCAGATCTGGAACGCGCTGCAGACCGGGATGCGCGGCCGCCGGCGCTCGGGCTGGTTCCGCCGGACGCTCGTTCTCGGCGCCGGCGTCGGCGCGGCATACGTCTACGGCACGAAGGCCGGCCGCGGGCGGTACGAGGAGATCGTGTCTTGGTGGGACCGCATGCGCGGACGCGCCGGCATGATGCAAGACGACATGCAGCGCTCGATGACGTCCAAGGCGAGCGAGATGACCGACCAGCTCGCCGGCAAGATCGAGCAGGGCGCCTCGAAGACGAGCGACAAGATAGAAGAGGGCGGCTACAAGGCGGCCGAGTCGGTGCGCTCGAGCTCGCCGAGCTCCTCGACCCCGGGTTCGACGTCACCGGGCTCGACGTCACCTACGTCGTCGATGCCGACGTCGTCGAGCTCGCGCACGTCCGGGTCCTCTTCGTCGCCAAGCTCTGGTTCGTCCAAGGCCTAGGCGTGGGCGCCCACCGGGGATCGGGCGCACACGAACCGTCGCGCCTCGGCGCGTTCACGGTCTGGCAGCTGCGTTCGGCCGACGGCGGGTCGGCCGGATTGGAGTTCGCGCGGTCATCGATCGATCCGTCGCGTGCCGTGCTGGTGCACGCCGCGCCGACCCGCCTGGACGTCGAGGTGCTTGCGAACGGCGAGCAGCTGATCGCGATCGGTCGAGACCTGCGCCCGGGTGATCACGACGACGAGACGCCGATGACGCGGCTCGTCATCGACGGAACCCGCGTCGTCCGGAGCCAGCTCTGGCCCGACGAGGCGGACCTCGGCAGCGTGGTGCTGTTACCGGGCGGTGAGGCGGGGGTCCTGCGGAGCTGGGCGACCGACCCCGATCGCTCGAACTGGACGTGGTCGTTGGAGCTTCGGGGGCGGGCGCCCTAACGGCGTTCCGGGGAGGAGGCGGGGATGGGGGCGATGCACGCCGCGGTCCATGATCTGGATCAAGCACGCCATCAACAGGACGTGTTCCTCGACGTCCTCGACCGCACCATGGACGCGGTCCGTCGCACGGCCGAGCCGGTCGCCCTCATCGGCGAGTTGGCCTCGGCGGCGTTCGGCCGCGATCGCGGCACGCGCGACATCGACCTGTTCATGCGGCCGGCGTCGGCGCCCGTCGTGCTCGACGCGCTCGAAGCCGCCGGCTTCGACGTCGAGGTCATCGACGACCACTGGCTCTACAAGGCCCGCTTGAACGGGATCGACGTCGACGTCATCTTCCGGGCGACGCGCGACATCTTGTTCGACGACGAGATGGCCGCACGCCTCCGCGAGGTGCCGATCTACGGTCGGTCGCTTCCTGTCGTCGCCGCGGAAGACCTCCTGGTGATGAAGGCCCTCGCGGCAGGGGAGGATACGGCGCGCTACTGGTACGACGCCATCGCGATCCTCGCGCGCGCCGACCTCGATTGGGATTACCTCGTGATGCGCGCGCGGCAGCACGGCGCGCGCCGGATCTGCAGCCTGCTGCTGTTCGCCACGTCGGTCGACGTGCTCGTGCCGCGGCGCGCGATCGACGGCCTGTACGAGCTGATCCGCGGCGGTGGGTCGGATGTCGACTGAGGCCGATCCGTTCCTCGCCGAGCACATCCACGAGGCGCTCGCCCGAGATGAGCGCGTGAACGCGCCCGAGCTCCGCGTGACGGTCGAGCACGGGTTCGTGCACGTCGACGGTGTGGTCGCGACCGAGGACCGCAAGCGCGCCATCGCCGAGGTCATCGATGAGGGGTGGCACGAGCTGACGCTGGATAACCGCACGACCGTCGCCGACTTCCCGCCCGACGGCCGGATCGAGGTGGTTTGATGCTGCGGCTTGCGGCCGTGGGCGACGTCCACGTCGGCGCCGACTCCGTCGGACATCTCCGCGAGGGGTTCGCGACCCTCGCCGAGCAGGCCGATGTCTTGCTCCTCGCGGGCGATCTCACGAAGCGGGGCGAGCTGGGCGAGGCCGACGTGCTGGCCGGAGAGCTTCGTGACCTCCCGGTGCCCATCGTCGCCGTGCTCGGCAATCACGATCACGAGTCCGATCAGCAGCGCGTCCTCACCCAGCGGCTGCTCGACGTCGGGGTGCGCGTGCTCGAGGGGTCTGCGACGGTGCTCGAGATCGCCGGCGTCCGGCTCGGGATCGCCGGTGGCAAGGGCTTCGCGGGGGGGTTCGTCGGGGCGTGCGCGACGGCGTTCGGCGAGCGCGAGATGAAGGTCTTCGCGAACGCGTCGATGCTCACGGCCGCCGCGATGGAGTCCGCGCTCGGCTCGCTCGACACCGACGTCCGCGTTCTGCTCATGCACTACGCCCCGATCCGCGGAACGCTCCACGGCGAGTCGCCCGAGCTGTACCCGCTGCTCGGCAGCTACCTGTTCGCCGAGCTCGCGGACCGGTGCGGGGTCGATCTGATCGTTCACGGCCATGCCCACGGCGGAACCGAGAAGGGCGCGACGCCGCGTGGCATCCCCGTGCGCAACGTCGCGCAGCCGGTGCTCCGCCGGCCCTACGCCGTGTACGGCGTCGAGCCGGGCCGGCACGCGTCGCAACAAGCCGATCGACGGGCCGACGCGCCCGTCGGCTAGGAGGAGATCCCATGTCCATCACGACGCAGGCTTCGATCGACGGCAGCGGTCCGGGAACCTTCGTTCGCTTCACCGACGCGGTCGCGCGGCTCACCGGCTCGTCCTTCGCCACGCTCGTCGCTGCCGCATCGATGCTCGTGTGGCTCGCGTCCGGGCCGCTGTTCCATTTCTCCGACACGTGGCAGCTCGTGGTCAACACCGGCACCACGGTGCTCACGTTCCTGATGGTGTTCGTGATCCAGGCGACGCAGATCCGCGACTCCACGGCGATGCACGTCAAGCTCGACGAGCTGATCGCCGTGACGAGCGGCGCGAGCGATCGCGCGATCGGGATCGAGCGCGCGAAGGAAGCCGAGATCGATCGCATGCGGCGCGAGCTCGAGGACCAGGTGGCCGCCACGGGCGACGCCGACCACGCCCCGCGGGACGGCGTTTAGCCCATCGCACCTCGGGTACCTCGCAGTGCATGACAAGACTCGTGCGACACGTGATGGCGGCCGAGCCGAAGGTTGCGACCGAGGAGATGACCGCGGTCGAGGGCGCCCGCCTGATGGCGTCCTATGACTTCGGGATGGTCCCGGTCGTTGGAACGGACCAGCGGCTCGTCGGTGTCGTGACCGACCGCGACCTCGTGGTCCGGGTCCTCGCCAAGGGCCTCGACCCGAACGATGTGAACCTCGCCTCGGTCGCCACCACCAAGAACATCACCACGATCGGCCCCGACGAGACGCTTCGCGAGGCCGAGGACCGGATGGCCGAGCACCGCGTCAAGCGTCTGCCCGTCGTGAAGGGCAACGAGCTCGTCGGCGTGGTGGCCCTCGGCGACGTCGCGGTCACCGCCGCCTCCCCTCGCAACGTCGGCGAGACCGTGGCTGAGATCTCCCGGTCGCCCGCGACAGAAGAAGTGCGCGGCGCACGGGAGCCTGCGACCGGTACCCCGGCGCAGGTCGCGCGGGACGTCCAAGCGGACGAGTAAAGGAGCGAATTCGAATGGAACTGCTCGCAGCTCTTTCCGGCGGCGTAGCGACGCTGCTGTGGATCATCGCCGCGATCCTGGTGATCGCGGGCATCGTCTGGATCATCCGAGGCGGCGTGCTCGCCGGCATCGTGTTGATCATCATCGGCTGCCTCGTCGGGCCCGGCGGCGTGAGCATCTTCCACTAGCCATGCCGATCGAACACAACCAGGGTCTGCGCGCGACGCTGCCGGGGGGGAGCGTCGCGCGCAGGCCCGCTCGCGTGCAGGGTCAGCGCGTTTGCCGCGCGGAGGACTGCGACACCGTCCTGTCCGCCTACAACGCATCGGGAACGTGCTGGCTGCACACCAAGCCGCGGCCTCAGCCCTCGTACGCGCGGACGCCCCGCGTGTCCGAGCTCGATCCGCCGCGCCAAGTGGTGACCGACGAAGAGCTGATCGCCATGGTCAAGGAGGCCAGCTGACGTGGGCGTCTGCGCCGCCTGCGGCAACGACTACGCCCGAACGTTCGAGGTCAGGCCCGACGAGATGAGCGTGTTCGTCTTCGATTCGTTCGAATGCGCGATCCAGCTGCTCGCTCCCACGTGCGCGCACTGCGGCATCCGGGTGGTCGGCCACGGCGTCGAGGCGGACGGCATCATCTTCTGTTGCGCGCACTGCGCGCGAAGCGTCGGCAGCCCGGGCCCGATCGACCGCGTGGAGACGCCCGACCCGATGCCGCGAGGCGACCGGTCCTCGGGCGACCTCAACGACCTCGACGCAGCGCTCGCGGACTCGTTCCCGGCGAGCGACCCGCCGAGCGCGACCCAACCCGAGTAGGAGATATCCCGTGGACACGGATCTGTGGACGTACAACGAAAGCCTGGATCGTCCCCGGAGCCTCGACGGCTTCGGCGTGGTGGCCCTCGACGGCGACGTCGGGAAGGTCGACGAGGCGACCTATGACGTGGGCGCCTCCTACATCGTCGTGGACACCGGCCCGTGGATCTTCGGCCGCAAGGTCTTGCTCCCGGCCAAGGCGATCGCGCGCCTCGACATCCCGGACGAGAAGGTCTATCTGCGCTTGAAGATGGACCAGATCAAGGGCTCGCCGGGATTCGACGAGTCGGCCGATCCTGCGCGTCGGCGTGAGGAGATCGACGCGTATTACGGACCGATCTTCTGAGGGCGGTGACCGACGGTGAGCGCTGAAGCGGCGGGACTGCTGCTGATCCGGATCGTCGTCGGGCTCCTGTTCGCCGGACACGGGCTGCAGAAGTTGCTCGGGTGGTTCGGTGGCGGCGGCCTGCGCGCCACGGCGTCGATGTTCGACCGAGGCGGCCTCGGACCCGGCCGGGTCACCGCGCCGCTCGGCGGTGCGGCGGAGCTCGGCGGCGGCCTGTCGCTCGCGCTGGGGCTGCTGACGCCGGTCGGCGCCATCGCGGTGCTGGTGATGATGGCCGGCGCCGTCGTCGCGGTCCACGGGCGCAACGGCCTGTGGAACACGAACGGCGGCAGCGAATACAACCTTGTGCTCGGTGCGATCGCGCTCGCGCTCACCTTGATCGGCCCGGGCCGCTGGTCGGTCGATCACGTGATCGGCTGGCGCCTCTTCGGCTGGAGGTGGGCCGCTGCCGCGATCGTCGTGACGCTGGTCGCAGCCGTCATCGAGATGGCGTTGATCCGCGCGCACCGCGTCGGACAGGCACGCAGTGCGCCGCAGCGGGTGGCACAGGAGCGCGACAGCGACGCCGTCGCGTGACCTGGACTTCGGGGTGGAAGGGGCGTGGGCGAACGATGGTCGGGTCAGCGATCGGCCCGGATCGCGTCGATCAACTCCCACTTGCCCATCCTCGAGCGGCCCGGGATACCGCGCTTCTTGGCCTCGGCGTAGAGCTGCTCGCGGTTCCGGTCCTCGAGGGTGCGCCCGGCCTTTCCGCCGCGAGCCCGGCCCCGAGCCGCCTGTCGACCGAGCTCACGCCGCGTGCTCTTCGGGAGGTGCGCGATGGTGCGTTGGTCCTTCGCGGCCTTCTGCGCCTTCTTGACGTTGCGCTTCGCGGCGGCCGTCTGCTTCTTCGTCGCCATGACGAGCACCTCCCGTCGGTGCGGCCCCGGCGGGCCGCCATGCCGTGGAACGTTCCCGTGGATCCACCGGGGCAAACGCGCGGCCGCGGTGTCGCGGATCGGCAGGCGACGTGACCGTCTCGCCCACCCTTCGGGAGTTCGCGAGCCGGTGGAGCCGCGACCGCATCGCCCTGGCCGCCGCCGGGGTGACGTACCACTGGTTCCTCGCGGTCTTCCCGTTGCTGTTCGCGGTCGTCGCGACGGTCGCGCTCGCGGGACAGTCGGTGAGCCAGAAAGCGGTCGACACCACGATCGACCAGGTAGCGCCGGCCGGCGCGAACACGTTCTTGAAGCAGCTCGTCGCGAACGCGCAGACGTCCACGAACGCGCAGGGCGTGCTGTCGATCGTGCTGGCCGTGGTGGTCGCGTTGATCAGCACGTCGTCGGGCATGGCGGCGCTCCTGCAGGGCATGGAGGTGGCGGCCGAGGCGCCGCCCAGGCCGTTCGTGCGACGCCGCGGCGTGGCGTTCGCACTCGTGATCGTCACCATGCTGCTGGCGGCAGCGGGCGTTGCGGTCGGCGCGGTCGCCGGCGCGGTCATCGGCGCGGCGTGGCTCGTGACGCTGATCCACGAAGCGCTCGTGGTGATCGTGGTCGCCGCGGTGCTCGCGGCGATCTGGGCTTCGCGGCCCACCGGCACCGGGCCGCGCCGGCTGTGGACCGTCGGCACGACCGCCGCCACTGCGGCCATCGTCGTCGCATCGTCGGTCGTCGCGTTGTACACGACCGGATCCGGCGGCTCG
>JBJMLQ010000218.1:0-8798 GCA_045805225.1 Actinomycetota bacterium
GCCGCGGCACCATGTTCGGCAGGGATGCGTCTCGCGCCGGCCCCCACAGCAGCGACAGGCACTCGATCACGAACGACAGCAGGTAGATCGCCCACAGGTGCCCGATGAACGCCATCGACAGGTACAGCGTCGCCCGGCCGAGGTCGGCCGTGATCATGAGCTTCTTGCGGTCGAGCCGGTCGATGAACGAGCCCGCGATCGGTCCGAAGAGGAACGCCGGAAGGGTGCGCGCGAGCATCACGCCCGAGATCGCGAGCGACGCTGATCCGCCCCCCAGACCCTGCACGATCGCGGTGACCGCGACGAACCCGACCCAGTCGCCGAACGACGAGACCGACATCGCGGCGAGCAGCCGCCCGAACGGTCCGTGGGTCAGGAGGTCGCGAAGGGTCGCCGGGCGGGTCCCGCGGAGGGCGGCGACCTCCTCGGTGATCGTCGACACCCGGCCGCCTTACGTGTCGTCGCCCGAGGGTGCCGCGGCGACCGACGCCGATCCGGCGGGTGCGGCGCTCGGCGTGTCCTTCTTCGTGGACGCCGTCGCGCGCTTCTTCGTCGAGGTGGTCTTCTTCTTGGCGGCCGGCTTCTTCTTCGCCGCCGCCTTCTTGCGGGTAACCGGCTTCTTCTTCGCTGCCTTGGCGGCAGCGCGGGCGGCGCGGGCGGCCGACTTCGCGGCGCGCGCCTCGGCCTCGGCCTCCGGGTCGCCCTCCTTGGTCTGGACCATGTCCAGGTCGAACTCCGCGCCGCATCCCCAGCACCGGATCGACTTCGGCCGCTGCACCAACAGCGACCCATCCACCGGACAACGAGGCTCCTTCAACGGCTCGTTGTTGACGGCGAAGTCGCAGTCGGGGTACCGGTCGCACCCGTAGAAGACGCCGAACCGCGTGCGCTTCTCGACGATCTGGCCCTCGTTGCACTGCGGGCACGTGATCTCGAGCGACCGCGGCGGATCCTTCTTGATGTAGTGGCAATCCGGATAGCCGCTGCACCCGATGAAGGGCCCGAAGCGCCCGACCCGGCGCTGCAACTGGCGTCCACAGTCCGGGCACTTCTCGTCGAGCATCTCGGGCTCGGGGCGCTCGCTGCCATCCATGTTGCGGATGTAGCGGCACTCCGGGTAGTTCGGGCACCCGATGAACTTGCCGTAGCGGCCGAGCTTCACCTGCAGCTTGCCGGGCTCGCGCCCCTCCGTGGGACACAAAGGGCACAGCTCGTCGAGATCCTCCTGGTAACGCTCGAACGAGTCCTCCGCCTTCTCGAGCGCCCGCTCGAACGGCGCGTTGAACTCGTGGAGCATCTGAACCTTGCCGAGCTGGCCCTCGGCGATGTCGTCGAGCTCCTTCTCCATGAACCGGGTGAAGTTGACGTCGACGACGTCGGGGAAGTGCTCGATCAGCTTGTCGGTGACGACGTAGCCGACGTCCTCGGGCTTGAACCGGCGGTCTTCGAGCCGGACATACCCGCGGTCCTGGATCGTCGAGATGATCGACGCGTAGGTCGACGGGCGGCCGATCCCCTCCTCCTCGAGCTTCTTCACGAGCGAGGCCTCGGAGTAGCGCGGCGGCGGCTGGGTGAAGTGCTGTTCGGGCACGACCTCGAGCATCCGCAGCGCCTGCTCGGCCGTGAGCTCGGGCAGGTTCGCCTCGGCGTCCTCGTCGACCTTCTCGTCGTCGCGTCCCTCGCGGTAGAGCTTGAGGAACCCGTCGAAGACGAGCGTCTGGCCGGTCGCGCGCAGCCCGTAGGTCGACGCGCCGGCATCCCCCGTTCGCGCGCCCACAGGCGCGACCGCCTCGATGTCGACGCCGACCTGGTCGAACTTCGCCTCGGCCATCTGCGTCGCGACGGTCCGCTGCCAGATCAACGTGTAGAGCCGGAGCTGATCGCGTTCGAGCACGGTCGCAAGTCGCTGCGGGGTCCGCATCGCGCTCGTGGGGCGGATCGCTTCGTGCGCTTCCTGCGCGTTGCGGCTCCGCGTCTTGTACCGGCGCGCCTCGGCGATCGTGTACCGCTCGCCGTACTCGGACTTCACCAGCTCTGCGATCTCGCGGAGCGCCGAGTCGGCGATCGTCACCGAGTCGGTACGCATGTAGGTGATCAGGCCGACCGAACCCTCGCCGGGCAGGTCGATACCTTCATAGAGCCGCTGCGCGGTCTGCATCGTGCGCCGCGCGCCGAACCCGAGCTTGCGCGCGGCCTCCTGCTGCAGGGTCGAGGTCGTGAACGGCGGCGACGGCGAACGCTTGCGCTGCTTCTTCTCGACCGCGGTTACCCGGTAGCTCGCGTCGCGGAGCGCGGCGGCGTGCGTATCGGCGTCGCCCTGCGCGCCGAGGAGGATGCCCTTCTTATCGGGACTGACCGCCAGCTTGCCGTCGGGCACCTGAATCAGTCGCGCGACGAAGGGCCGCTCCGGGTCTTCGGGCGTCAGGCGGACGTCGATGCTCCAGTACTCGACCGGAACGAAGGCGTCGATCTCGCGCTCACGCTCGACGATCAACCGCACGGCCACGGACTGCACGCGGCCGGCCGACAGGCCCGGCTGGACGCGCTTCCACAAAAGCGGCGAGATCTTGTAGCCGACCAAGCGGTCGAGGATCCGGCGGGCCTCCTGGGCGTCGGTCAGGTTGCCGTCGATCCGGCGCGGGTGCGCGAAGGCGTCAAGGATCGCGTCGCGGGTGATCTCGGTGAACGTGACGCGGTCGGCCTGCTTGGTGTCCTCACCTAGGAGGGTGGCGACGTGCATCGCGATCGCCTCGCCCTCCCGGTCGAAGTCCGTGGCCAGGACCAGGCCGTCGGCCGACTTCATGGCGCGCTTCAGGACGGCCACGTGCTCCTTCGAGCGCTCCGGCACCTCGTACTCGACCGTGAAGTCCCGGTCGGGGTCGACCCCGAGCTTGGACTTGGGCAGGTCGCGGATATGGCCGTACGAGGCCCGGACCATGAAGTCCGGCCCCAGATATCGCTCGATCGTCTTCGCCTTCGCGGGCGACTCGACCACGACCAACGTCTTCGGCATGCTTGCCCGTTCCTCTTTCTGGAAACCACCGTCCATCGGCGCCTCCCGGGGCCGGACGGTACCACTGCCTCAACACAGAACTGCGACTTTTCCATCCGGTCCCGTTGGTACGCTCGGTGCGTTCGCGCTGGTCACAGGAGGTTTCCCCTGCTCGCCGTCTTCACCGACACGGTCCAACGGCTGGTGGCCGATAACGGCTACCTGGCGGTGTTCCTGCTGATGCTGCTCGGCTCCGTGTGCATCCCCATCCCTTCCGAGGTGGTGATGGCGTTCGCGGGCGCTTTGTGCGCCCCGGCCTTCGCCGCAAGCATTCTCGGATCCCCGGACGCGGCCCTGTCGGTGACCTGGGTGGTCATCTGGGGGATCGCCGGCAGCATGGTGGGGTCCTGGCTCGCCTACGCCCTGGGCGCCTGGGGCGGCCGCCCGGCGATCGACCGGTGGGGCCGATACCTCTTGTTGCGCCCCCACGAGGTGGACCGGGCGCACGCCTGGTTCGAACGCCGCGGCGAGGCCGTCGTATTCCTCGGCCGGCTCGTGCCGCTGATCCGCGCGTTCGTCAGCCTGCCCGCCGGCGTCGCTCGCATGGACCTCCGCCGCTTCACGATCTTCACCCTGCTCGGCGTTATCCCCTGGTGCGTCGGCCTCGCGCTCGCCGGCAAAGCCCTCGGCGCCCAATGGGACACGCTGGAGAAGTACTTCGCCCCCGTCGGGATCATCGCGGCCATCGCGCTGGTCGCCCTGATCGCCTGGTGGATCTGGAAACGCCGCCAAGGCCTCGATGAGATCCAAGCGGCCGGAGAGGCCGGAGCGAGCGACCGTCTGGACTGAGGCGAGCGAAGCGAAGCCGAGGGAAGCAGGGAGCGAGCCCGGCCTCTCCGGCCGCTAGAGGTTCGCGACCATCGTCCAATGGTCGCCGCCGTCGCCTGACTCGGCCACCTTCTCGAAGCCGGCGCGCTGGTACATCATCCGCGACCGATTGTGCACGGCCACCGACAGCGACAGCGCCTGGAACCCCTCCTCACGCGCCTGCACCATGCACGCCCGCAACACGGCCTCGCCGATCCCCTTGCGCCGGTGCAACGGCACGACGGCGATCGACAGCTCGGGCGTCTTCTCGTCGACGAACCCGTAGCCCGGCGTGTCCTCCGTGAACAGCCGATACCAGGCCGCGCCGACCGGCTCGCCCTCGATCTCGGCGATGACGCCGCCGTCGCCGCGACGACCCCATCCCTGGCTGTACCGCAGCAGGATCGGCTCGGCGAGCACCTCTTCGATCGGCTCGCGCGGCCAGTCCGGATTCCACCGTGCGGCCTCGTACATCATCTTGCGGAGGAACTGCAGATCCTCGGGGGTCACGGGGCGGATGTTCATGGCTCGATGCTAGCGCAGCCGACCCGTCAGACGGTCTCGGTCTCGCCGGCCGGCGTGCCCGACACGAGCATCGGCACGCTCGACAACACGACCCGGTCCTCGTAGAGGAACAGCCGCTTGATGAACAGCGCGTTCTGGTTGTGCAGCGGCAGCTGCCACCAGTGGTTCACGATCACCTCGGGCACGATCACGTTGACGACCGTTCCGGGATCGGACGAGTAGCGGCGGACCTCTTCGAGCATCGGTCCGGTCAGATCGCGGAACGGCGCCTCGACGATGTCAAGCGGCACCTCGAGGCCGGCGTCGAACCACGCGGCTTCCAGCCGGTGAGCGGCCTCGGGATCGAGGTCGAAATAGATCGCGCGCGTGAGGCCGGCGTCGAGCGAGCGCGCGTAATTGACGGCCCGGATGGTGAGGTCGTTCACGCTGGACAGGAACACCAGCGCGACCGTCCGGTGCGGGATCAGCGGCCGGGCGTCCACGCCGCGCGGCCCGTCGCCGGTCGTGACGACAGGCACGTCGGTCACCACCACGTGCGGCAGCCGCAGCAAGGACGCCTTGAGACGCACCAGGTTTGACCGCCGGAGCACATACGACGGGAGGCTGCCCTCGGTGACGAGCTCCGGCACGATGAGGTTCACGACGTCGTGCGGGCCGAGATCCATCGACGCGATGAACCGCCGGACGCACCCCGTCACGCTGCCCGACCCGGCCGCCTCGAGCTGCGCCGCGCCGGCCCCCGCCAGCGCCGACCAAGCCTCGGCAAGCTCGGGCGGCACCGACGGCCGGGGTGTGATCGCGCGAAGCGACCGCGGGTGGAACGACCGGATGTACCCGAGCGCCTCGGCCACGGCGGCGTCCACGTCGCGCACAAGGAGCACAACATGGGTCTGCCCTCGGACGCCGACGTGCTCGGTCCCGCGATGCACCACCGAGCGCACCCACGTGTAGTGGCGATGGATCGCGTAGAACAGCGGCACGAGCAGGGCCATGATCAAGATCGAGAGCCATGCGCCGTCCTTGAACTTCGACACGATCACGACGATCAACACGACGAACGTCGTGATCGCGCCGATGATGTTGATCACGATCGAGCGACGCCAGCCGTTCATCGCGCCCTCGCCCTTGCGGCCTTCGCCGATCCAGTGCCGGACCATCCCGCTTTGCGACAGCGTGAACGACGTGAACACGCCCACCACGTAGAAGTGGATCAGCGTGTTCAGGTCGGCCTTGAAGATGTAGATCATCAGCGACGACAGCACGCCGAGCACGATGACGCCGTTGGAGAAGACCAGCCGGTCGCCGCGGTTGACGAATTGGCTGGGCATGAACCGGTCCCGGCCGAGGATCGACGCCAGGCGCGGGAAGTCCTGATACGCCGTGTTGGCGGCGAGGATCAAGATCGCGGCCGTGAACGCCTGCACCACGTAGAACCCGAAGGAGCTGTTGCCGAAGATCGCGACGGAGATCTGCGCCACGGCGGATCGCTCCTCGCTCGCGACGACCCCGTGCACGTGGGTCGCCAGGTAGGAGATCCCGAGGAACATCGTGACCGCGATCGTCCCCATGATCGCGAGCGTCGTCGCGGCGTTTCGGGCCTGCGGCCGCTTGAAGGCCGGCACGCCGTTCGAGATCGCCTCGACCCCCGTGAGAGCCGTCGCACCCTGCGAGAACGCCTTGAGCAACGCGAAGATCGTGATCCCCGCGATCGCCGCCGGCGCCGCGATCTGCTCCGACGGCGGCACGACCGCCGGGCATCCGCCGAAGCACCGCACCGCACCGACCCCGATGAGGATCAGGATCGACACGACGAACCCGTAGGTGGGGATCGCGAACAGCGTGCCGGACTCTCGCGCGCCGCGGAGGTTCGCGACCGTCACGAGCCCGACGAACATGATCGACAGCACGACCTTGTGCTCGTTCGCCCACGGGAACGCCGAGCCGATCGCGAACACCCCGGCGACGATCGAGACGATCACCGTCATCATGTAGTCGAACAGCAGCGCGGCGGCGGCGACGAGCCCCGCGAACGTCCCGAGGTTCTCCTTGCTCACGATGTAGGCGCCGCCGCCGCTCGGATACGCGCGCACCGTCTGGCGGTAGGAGGTCACGACGATCGCCATCAGCGCCGCGATCGCGAACGAGATCGGCATCACGTAGGACTTGGGCGCCGTGGTCGCGAGGGTGAGCGCGATCAAGATCTCGCCCGTCGCGTACGCGACCGACGACAAGGCGTCCGAGGCGAACACCGGCAGCGCGAGGATCTTCGGCAGCAGCGTGTGCTCGAGGTGGTGGCTCGAGAACGCGCGACCGACGAGGACGCGCTTGGCGACCGAGCCGGTCGATGCTTTGGTCGGGGAGCCCATCAGTCCCCGATGCTACGGCCCGCCAGGTTCGTCACGTTCGTCACGATGCGTCGGCGACCCATCGGTAGCCGACGCCCGGCTCGGTGACGATCAGCGCCGGCGCCGAGGCGTCGTCCCCGAGCTTGCGCCGGAGCGCCCGGACGTAGGTCCGCAGGTACGTCGTCTCGGTCCCGTACCCCTGACCCCACACGCGTCGCAGGAGCCATTGATGGGTGAGCAGCTTGCCGGGGTTCGTGACGAGCACCTCGAGCAGGCCGTACTCGGTCGGGGTCAGGTGGACCTGCTCGCCGTCGATCGTGACCAGCTGCTTGGCGAGGTCCACCTCCAGTGTTCCGAAGGTGAGGACGGGGACCTCCGGTTCACCGGAACCCTTGCGGCGCAGAGCGGCTCGGGACCGGGCCAGCAGCTCCTCCATCCCGAAGGGCTTCGTGACGTAGTCGTCGGCCCCGGCATCGAGCGCCGCCACCTTGTCGCTTTGGCTCTCGCGCACCGACAGCACGATGATCGGCACCTCCGAGAACGCGCGGACGCGCGTGATCACCTCCGTCCCGTCCATGTCGGGCAGGCCGAGATCGAGCAAGATCAGCTCGGGATGCTGGCTCGCCGCCGCGACGACGCCTTCGTCACCGGTGCCGACGGTTTCCACGGTGTAGCCGTGCGCCTCGAGGCTCGTGCGGAGCGCACGACGGATCTGCGGTTCGTCGTCGACCACCAGCACCTTCACGCCGCTGCCTCCTCGATCGGCAGGTCTAGGACCAACGCGGTGCCGCCGCCCACCGACTCCTCGACCCAGATCCGGCCGCCGTGCGCGACCACGACCGCGCGCGCGATCGACAACCCGAGGCCGCTGCCCGGCCGCTCCGGCTCTTCGCGGCCACGATAGAAGGGCTCGAACACCTTCTCGCGTTGCGTGAGCGGGATCCCCGGCCCCTCGTCGCTCACGCGGACCCGAACGCGCTCCGCCTCGCGCGAGACGTCGATCCGGACGGCTCCGTCCGGCGGCGAGTGACGCGCGGCGTTCTCGACCAGGTTGGTGAGGACCTGGTCGAGCTGCATCGGGTCGGCCGCGATCTCGGGCAGATCGTCCGGGACGGCGAGGTGGACGCGGACGCGCGCGAGCTGCGGCCGCATCCGCGCGAGCACGGCCTCGGCGACCTCCTGGACGTCCGTCGGCACGCGGCGGGGGATCAGGGCGCCGGCGCGGATCCGGGCGAGGTCCAGGATGTTGCCGACCAGCCGGTTCAGCCGGTCGGTCTCCTCCAGGATCGTGAGCAGGAGCTCGTGCTGTTGGGTCGGGTCGTGCACGGCCGAGACGTCGAGCAGGCTCGTGACGCCGGCCTTGATCGACGCGAGCGGCGTCCGCAGGTCGTGCGTCACCGACGAGAACATCGCCGCGCGCAGCTCGTTCGTCTCGGCGTCGAGCTGCGCGAGACGCGCGCGCGCGTCGAGGCGCGCGCGGTCCAGGGCGACGGCGGCCTGGCGGGTCGCCGCCTCGAGGAGGTCACGCTCGCGACGAGTGAACGACCGCGCGCGGGCCGGCCGTTCGGTGGTCAGCGTGCCGAGCGGTACCGACGCGATCACCACCGGCACGATCTCGGTCGGGCCGCCGAGCTCCACGCCGTCGCGCCGCGCGATCGCGCTCATCTCATGTCCGTCGAGCACCACCTCCACGCTGCACATCGCGAGATTGAACGGGTCGAGCAGCAACGCGACGAACTCGTCGAGCACGCGATCGGGAACGTCGCCGGTGAGGAGCTTGCCGGACAACATCGCGAGCAGTCGCGCCTCGCGCTCGCGCTCCGTCGCCCGGCGTCGTTCGGCCGCGGCGTTGCCTACCACGAGTCCGACCACGGCCGCGATCGCTAGGAACACGACCGAGGCGATCACGTCGCGGAGCTGCTCGAACTGGAACCCTTGGGCCGGCTGCTCGATCCACGGCAGCGCGACCGAGGAGAGCAACGCCGTGACGATCCCCGCCCAGATGCCCCCCGTGACGGCCGCGATCGTCACCGCCAGCATGAAGATGGCGACGCCGGCGCCGGGGCCAA
>JBJMLQ010000219.1:0-15999 GCA_045805225.1 Actinomycetota bacterium
CCACGTGGAGCCGGTCGATCGCGGTCCACGACCGACAGGAGGATCGTCAGGACGGCGCCGGGCGCGGCGACCATCGCGAGGTTCTAGAGAACCTGCCCCTCTCCGCGCAAGATGCCGGTCGAGAGTGAGCCCCAGGGGAACTGAACCGTCACTCGATCCGCGACGCCTGCGAGCTCACCCGGGAGCGATCCGGCCGCGGCGACGACGAACACGGCGTTCGGGAGCTACGTGAAGCCGACTTCGGCGATCTCGTTGCATCTCAGCACGCGCACGGCGCGAGGCTACTGCGGCGCGGATCCCACGTCGTCACCGTAGCCATCGCTCGCATCGTCGGTGGCGCCGGGCGGATCGGTGGTGGTCCGCATCGCGAGCTCCTCGGGCGCGAGGTTGTCGTCGTCCTCGGTGGACTCGGCGACGAGTTCGTCTTCGTCATCCGGGGCATCGTGGTCCACGAGTACAGGATGGACGTCGGGCCTGCGTTCCTCGGCGCGGTCGCGCCACAGCTCCTGATCGAGCGACCTCGGCTCGCGCAATTCCTCGGCGGTGAGCCGGTCGTTCGGCACGGCCGGCGCGTTCATCTCCGAGATCTGGCGCTCCAGGTCCTCCTCGGCGTAGTCGGCTTCCTCGGGATCGAGCGGATCGTAGGGGTCGGGCACCGTCGCCTCCTTTGCGCTTGCTCGGACCGGCATTACCCGACCACGAGGCGCGCACACAGCCGTGTTTCCGTGCGGTTCCCGACGGGCATCCCTTGGTCGTTGCGCGCGATACGCGTGACGAGACCAGGCCCGATGCAAGGCCGCCCTATGAACGCGGCCGGATCGAGGGCCAGATGGAGGAAGGAACCATGAGCACGATGCAAGGGGTCGGCAGCGGGAACCTGGACGGGAACCTGGACGCGATCCGGCTCGAGATCCGCAAGGTCAAGGAGACGGCCGAACGTATGGCCAACGGCGACTATCCGGAAGAGGCCGACCACCTCCGCTCGGTCGCGGGGCTGGTCCATCACCTCGCCGAGCAGACGGAGCGACTCGTCGAGCCGATGCGCGCGCCGCTCGGGTCCGTCCCCGATGATCGGCACGACGCCGAGGTGGCGCTGGAAGAAGATCGCTCGCCGGAGCGCGGGCCGGCCGCCCCGCTCGACGACCGAGCGCGCTAACCGGCCGGAGCACCCGGGGTACAAAGCGGAAGGGCGGCCCTTCCGGGCCGCCCTTCCGATGCTTCGGGTGGTCGCTGCGTTAGTTGCCCAGCGCCACCGCGTTGATGAGGTTCGAGTCGCGCAGCTTGCGCAGCGCCTCGCGCTCGATCAGGCGCACCCGCTCGCCCGACAGGCCGAGCACCTTGCCCGTCTCACGAAGGCTGAGCGGCTGGCCGTTCTCGAGCCCGTAGCGCAGCGCCACGACGTGGCGCTCACGGTCGTCGAGCACCTGGTCGACGGCGCCACCGATCTCCTCGCGGAGCAGCTGGTCCTCGACCTCGTTGAACCCCGCGTCGGAGTCGATCTCCTCGATCAGGTCGCCAAGCTCGGTGTCTTCGCCCACGGGCGATTGCAGCGAGAGCGGCTCACGGCGGCCCATCTCGGTGAGGTCGTCGATCTCGTCCACCGTGGTGTCGAGGGCCTTGGCAAGCTCCTCGCGCGTGGGCTCACGGCCGACCGACTGCGCGAACTGGAACCGCGTGCGGTTCAGCTTGCGGAGCCGGTCGTGGATGTGCACCGGCAGGCGGATCGAGCGCGAACGATCCGCGATCGCACGCGTGATGCCCTGGCGGATCCACCACGTTGCGTACGTGGAGAACTTGAAGCCGCGGCGCCAGTCGAAGAGCTCGACGGCACGCATCAAGCCGATGTTGCCCTCCTGGATCAGGTCCAGCAGGGGTAGGCCCTGACCCTGGTACTTGCGGGCCACCGACACGACCAACCGGAGGTTGGCCATGATGAACCGCTGGCGGGCGGCCTCGGCCTTGCGCACCTCGGCACGGGCCTTGGCGATGGACTTTTCGGAACGCAGACGGCCGGCGCGGAGGCGCTCTTCGCCCTCCTTGCCGCCTTCGATGGTCATGGCGAGCTCGACCTCTTCCTCCTTGGTGAGCAGCGGCTCGCGAGCCGCTGCCTCCAGGTAGAGGCGAAGGTCATCTGCGTCGTCGGTCCCTAGGGGACGAGCCGGATCCGGCACTTCGTATCAGCCTCCTCCTCGAAGCCGCTCCGCCGCAGCATGCAGCGTCGCCGGTCTTCGGGAACTCGGGGTGGTCCCTAGATTCGTCACGAACCGGGCGGAGGTTCGCAGGTCTCCGTGCGCAAACGCATCCGCGGTTCTGGAGCCATGGTATGGGGAGGCGCCCGAAAAGTAAAGCTCAGAGGGTGTGGAGGTCTTGTGAAGCGATTCACGAACCGTGCCAAACAGACGTCCCCCGGCCGGCGGATAGGCTGCCGCCCGATGGCCCTCGACCTCCCGCCGCTTCGCGTCGTGGATCTGGACGGGCCGGTGGCCTTCCGACGGTGGGACGGCCCGGCCGAGACCAGCTTCGTGTTGCTCCATGGGCTTGGGGGTTCCCATCTCAGCTGGGTTCAAGCGGCCCCCGGGCTGGCCGGTCTCGGGCCTGTCCTCGCCCTCGACATGCCCGGGTTCGGCCGATCGCCTCGAGCGGGTCGGCCGACGCGGCTGATGGACCAGCAACGACTTCTGGGCGCGTTCCTCGACGCCCAGACCGAGGGCCCCGTCGTGCTCGCGGGCAACTCGATGGGCGGCGTCGTCGCCCTCCTTCGTGCGGCGCTTGACCCTGAGCGCGTCGCCGGCGTGATCCTCACATCCTCGGTCTACCCGATGCTGCGCGGGCCGCTCCCCAACCCGCTCGTCCTCGGCGCCTTCGCCGCCTACGACGTGCCACGCCTCGGCGAACTCGTCGTCAGGACGCGGAGCGCCGCGCTCGACGCGGAAAGTTTCGTGCGCGTGGGTCTGCGGATCTTGACGAGCGACCCGTCGACGATCCCGGACGAGGTCGTCTCGCTCCACGCCGAGATGATCGCGGACCTCCGGACCGACCCCGAGGCACAAGCCGCGTTCCTGGACGCCGCGCGTTCGATCACGTCGTACGTGAAGAGCCGCGATGCCGGTCGCAGAGCGATGAGCAACGTGCGGGCGCCCGTGCTGGTGGTCCACGGCCGGAGCGACCGATTCGTACCTGTTGGGTACGCGGAAACGGCGCTGGCGGCTTATCCCGCGTGGCGCGGGCGCATCTTCGCGCGCGTCGGCCACGTGCCGCAGATGGAGGCGCCCGCGCGCTGGCTCGCGGAGGTCGCCGACTGGTACGCCTCGGTCCTGCGCTGACCGCGTGCTAGCGTCCGCCCGGATGGGTCGAGGCGCGGCGGCGGTGGTGCTCGCGGCGACGATCGGCCTCTTCGTCCCGGGGATCGCGAACGCCGAGACTTAGCCTGCCGCCGACATCTCCGCACTCGACGACGTGTTCGCGCCGGCGGCCGTCCGGATCCAACCCGGGCAGGCGGTCGAGTGGACGAACGAGGGTGCGACGGCGCACACCGTGACCGCGAACGACGGTTCGTGGGACTCCGGAACGATCGATCCGGGTGCGACCTTCACACGGACGTTCGACACGCCGGGCGTCTATCCCTATCACTGCCGCTTCCACGGTGCGCCGGGCCACGGGATGACCGGCACGGTCGTCGTCGGCGACGCGCCGCTTCCCGGCGCACGGGCAGGCGTCGGGCCCGGCGTCGAACAACCGCCGGAGACGTTCGCGTCGACGCTACGGGTGCCCGCGCAATACCCGACGATCCAGGCGGCCGTCGACCACGTGGCGCCGGGCGGGATGGTGCTGATCGCGCCGGGCGTGTATCGCGAACAGGTCACCGTCACAACGCCGTTCATCACGATCCGCGGCGAGGACCGCAACCGCACGGTCATCGACGGCGGGTCGCGGCGCGCGTATGGGATAGACGTGCTGGAAGCCGACGGCGTGGTGATCCAGAACCTGACCGCACGCCACGCGCTGCTCGACGGGTTCGAGTGGAACGACGTCCACGGCTATCAAGGGTCCTATCTGACCGCGTACGACGACGGGGACTACGGGATCTTCGCGTACGGCTCGGACTACGGCGAGATCGACCACTCGTATGCGAGCGGCCACCCCGACTCGGGCTTCTACATCGGGCAGTGCGACCCCTGCCACGCGGTGATCACGGACGTCGAAGCCGTCGACAACGCGGCGGGGTTCTCCGGCACGAACGCGGGCGGTGACCTCGCCATCGTGAACAGCGACTGGCACGACAACCTCGCCGGGATCGTGCCGAACACGCTCGACAGCGAGCCGGGCGCCCCGCAGCGCGACATGGTGATCGCGGGCAACTACGTCCACGACAACGGCAACCCCGATGCGCCGACGAAGGCGCTCACCTATCCGGCGTTCGGCATGGGCATCGCCGTAACCGGCGGACGCGCAAACCTCATCGCCGACAACGTCGTCGAGGACTCCGCGACCTACGGGATCGTGGTCATGCCGATCGTCGACCGGAACCTGTGGGTGACGTCGGACAACGTGGTGCGTGACAACGTCGTGCGGCGAAGCGGGCAGGCAGACCTCGCGCTCGGCGCGCCGGCACAGGGCGGCGACTGCTTCACCGGCAACGACGCGTCGACGAGCCAGCCGCCGGCGATCGAGGCGCTGTACCCATGTGCCGGGCCGCGGCCGTTCCCCGCCGGCGGTGGCTCCATGGCGCCGACGATCTCGGCGTTGACGCGATACGTCGCGGTGCTCGATGGAACCGCGCCCGGCGATGATCGGCGCACGCAGCCCGCCCCGCCGCCGCAAGCACAGATGCCGGGCGATCCCACGAAGGCGCCGCCCGTCATCGCCGTCGGCGGGCAGAACGTGCCGCAGCCGTTCACCATCCGCCCGGCGAGCGAGGTCGCGCTCGTGTCCGGCCCGACCGTGTCCAAGGAGATCGCGATCATGGGGATGCCGCTTGCGACGTCATGGGGAGGGCTGCTGATCGGGCTGTACGGGTACGTGCTGCCGTTCGTGCTCTACGCGACGTGGGTCGCCGTCGCGATGTGGGACCTGATCCGGCAGGAGTCCGCGCCGCTCCCGCACCGGACACGGTGGATGCTGCTGGTGTTGGCGGTGCCGTTCATCGGCCCGCTGTTGTACTTCGCGTTCGGCCGCTCGCCGATCCCCCGCCAGCTCCGGCTCGTGCTGACCGCGGGCGGGATCGTTGTGTACCTGGCGTTCGTCGCGCTCGGCGCCCTGATCAGCTGATCGAGGTGGCCGTCAGAGAGCGCTCATGCGCTCGAGCTCGACGTACAGCCCGCTGTGGTCCAGCTCTCCGTCGCCGTCATCGAGGGCGCGCTGGAGCTGCGAGGCGACGACCGCGAAGGACGGGATCGGCGTGCCGGTGGCGGCGGCCGCATCCTCCACGATCCGCGCGTCTTTGCGGTGCAGCCGGATCCGGAAGCCCGGGTCGAACGTTCGGTCGAGCATCCGTTGGCCGTGGACGTCGAGGATCTTCGACCCGGCGAAACCACCGAGCAGTGCGTCGCGGACCTTCGCCGGGTCGACGCCTGAGCGTTCGGCAAGCAGCAGCGCCTCGGCGACGGCCTCGATCGTCGCAGCGACCACCAGTTGATTACACGCCTTGGCCACCTGGCCGGCGCCCGACGGTCCGACGTGGACGATCGTCGCGCCGAGGACCTCGAGGATCGGCATCGCCCGCGTGACCGCATCCGGCTCGCCGCCGACCATGACCGACAGCGTGCCGTCGATCGCGCCGCGCTCGCCGCCGCTCACCGGCGCGTCGAGCATCGCGATCCCGCGCGCGGCGAATGCCGCCGCCATCTCGCGGGTCGGCGCCGGGTCGATCGAACTCATGTCGATCACGAGCGCGCCTGCCGAGATCCCCTCGAGCACGCCGGCGTCACCGAGGAGCACCTCCTCGACGTCGCTCGTGTCGGGAAGCATCGTGATCGTCACGTCGCTCGCCCTCGCGACCTCCGCGGGGTCGGAGGCCCGGGTCGCGCCCGCGTCGACGATCTCGTCGACCGGGCCCTGGCTCCGCGAGTGGACCGTCAGACCGTAGCCGGCCGCGAGGAGGTTCACCGCCATGGGCTTGCCCATGATGCCGAGGCCGATGAACCCGATCCGGTCGGCCGGCACCGGCTCACTCCTCCACCGCGGCGTCGGCGATCGCGAGCGAGCGGTCGATGATCTCGAATCCCTCGCCGAGCTGTTCCTCGGTGATGCACAGCGGGGGGTTGGTCATCACGTTCCACCACCGGATGAACGTCGCCAGGCCGTTGTCGAGGAGCGACCGGTTGAGCGCCTGCATCGTTTCGTTCATCGAGTTGAACGGCGACAGCGGCTCCATCGTCTCGCGGTTCTTGACGAGCTCGATGACGCCGAACAATCCGATGTTGCGCGTGCGGCCGACGCTCGGATGCTTGGCGGCGAGCTCCTCGTGGTGACGACGCATCACCGGCTCGAGCCGCTTCGCGTTGCCGATCAGGTCGTCTTGCTCCAAGACGTCGATCGCGGCGATCGCGGCGGCAACACCGAGCGGGTGCGTGTTGTAGGTCAAGCCGCCCCAGAACATGTGGTCGTCGTAGTAGGCGGCGATGTGCGGCGCCATGCCGACCGCGCCGAGCGGCGCGTACGACGACGTGAGCCCTTTCGCGGTCGTGATGAGGTCGGGCACGACCCCCCAGTTGTCGACCGCGAACCATGCGCCGGTTCGACCCCAGCCACACATCACCTCGTCGGCGATCATCTGGATCGCGAAACGGGTGCAGAGCTCGCGTACGCCCTGCAGGTAGCCGTCGGGCGGGATCAAGATGCCGTTCGTGCCGGTCACCGGCTCCAGGATGAACGCCGCGATCGTCTCCGGCCCCTCGAGCTCGATCGTTTCCTCGAGCAGCTCCAGCGCGGTGTCGGCGGCCTCGAAGCCGCGCTTCGTGCCGTGGTACGGATCGAGCACGTGCACGACGCCCGGCATCGGGGGGGCCTCGTTCGGCCACCGGCGAGGGTCGCCGGTCATCGCCATCGTCGCGTAGGTGGAGCCGTGATAGCTGCGGTAGCGTGCAAGCACCTTCTGGCGCCCGGTGACCGCCTTGGCCATCTTCACGGCGTTCTCGTTGGCCTCGGCGCCCCCGAGTGTGAAGAAGGTCTTCTCGAGATCGCCGGGCCACAAGCCGGCGAGGCGCTTGCCGAGGACGGCGCGTCCCTCGAACGCATGGAACGGCGACAGGTACGGCAGCTTCTCGGCCTGGCGGGCGATCGCCTCGGTCACACGCTTGTCACCGTGGCCGATGTTCACGCCCATCAACTGCGAGCTGAAGTCCAGCCACCGCCGACCGTCGACGCCGTACATGTAGACGCCCTCCGCCCGGTCGATCGCGAGCGGCGACGCCTTGGACTGGATGTGCCAGTCGTACAGCGTGTAGCGGGTCGCGTCGGCGACGATCTGTTCCGCGGTCATGGCGCTCGTCTCGATGCTCATGGCTGCCCCTCTCGTTCCTCGTCGTCCGCGCCCGGCGCCGGGCTCGATCCGACGATGTAGCTGTGCTCGGCCGCCCAGCGGAGCATCACGCTCTCGCCCGGATGCGGTTCGACCGCGCCGACCTCGTCGTTCAGGCGATGGACCGTCAGCCGCTCGCCCGTGCGCAACAACACGATCAGCTGGGTGATGGAGCCGAGGTACACGACGTCGACGACGGTGCCGCCCACGTAGGACGCGCGGTCCTCGGCCGTGCCGTTGGCGAGCTTGATCCACTCCGGCCGGACGGTGATCGTCGCCCGGCCGCCGTCATGACCCGAACCCGGGTCGACCGCGAGGATCCGCTGGCCGTCGCCGAGGTCCATCGCGAGCAGTCCGGCGTCGGATCGGTCGACGCGCAGGTCGATCAGGTTGGACGTCCCGATGAAGCCTGCCACGAACGCGCTGGCCGGCCGCTGATACAGCTCGCGCGGCGTCGCGAGCTGCTCGACGACCCCGAGGTTCATGACGGCGATGCGGTCGCTCATCGTCATCGCTTCTTCTTGGTCATGCGTCACGTACACGAACGTCGTCTCGGTTCGCTGCTGTAGCTCCTTCAACTCGAGCTGCATCTCCTTGCGCAGCTTGAGGTCGAGGGCGCCCAGGGGCTCGTCCAACAGCAGCGCCGCGGGGCGGTTGATCAGGGCCCGCGCAAGGGCGACGCGCTGCTGTTGCCCGCCGGACAGCTGCGTCGGACGCCGGTCCTGGAGGCCGTCGAGGCGCACCGTGTGGATCACATCCGTCATGCGCTCGGTGATCTCGGATCGCGACAGCTTCTTGATCTTGGGGCCGAACGCGATGTTCTCGGCGACCGTCATGTGCGGGAACAGCCCGTAGGCCTGGAACACCATGTTCACGTTGCGCTTGGCCGGCGGCACCGACGTGACGTCGCGCCCTTGGAGCAAGATCCGGCCTTCGTCGGGCATCTCGAAGCCCGCGATCATCCGAAGGGTCGTCGTCTTGCCGCAGCCGCTCGGGCCGAGCATCGAGAAGAACTCACCGCCGGGGATGCGGAGCGACACGGCGTCGACCGCCGTCACGTCGTCGAAGCGCTTCGTGACGGCGTCGACGACGATCTCGCCCTCGTGGCTCGTCGCGGTCTGCGACGGATCGGTGTCGGGTATCGCGCTCATGTCTGGATCCTGTTCAGTCGGGCCAATCGGTACGCGAGCAAGGAGAAGACGATGGAGACGAACAACATGACCAGGTTGAGCGCCGACCCCGCGCCCCAGTCGCCGGACCCGAGGATGAGGTCGCGCACGCGCTGGCCCATCATGTAGCTGCCCGTGCCGCCGACGATGTCGGCGGTGACGAAGTCGGTGAGCATCGGGATGTAGACGAGGATCATCGCGATGAAGATGCCGGGCGCGGCGAGTGGGATCAGCAGCCGTTTGGATTGCACCCACCACCCCGCACCGAGGTCGACCGCCGACTCGAACATGGAGGCATCGATCGCCTTCATCGCGGCGTAGATCGGGATGGTCGTGTACGTGATGTAGCTCGCGGCGAGCGTCACGATCACGGCGAAGGGGCTGAAGAGAAGCCATGTCTTCGGCGGCCCGGGGATCAGCCAGTTGACGATGCCGTTCCGGCCGAGGATCACCTGCCAGGCGTAGATCTTGACCACCGGCGCGAGCTCGTCGGCGAGCACGAGCGACAGCAGCAGGAACAGCTCCCACCGCCCGGCGCGGAACACCATGTAGTACGCGAGAGGGATCGCGATCGCGAGCATGATGATCATCGCGGTCGTGCTGATCCACAGCGTCGTCCATGCGATCTTCCAGTTGAGCGGGTCGGTCAGGACGTCGGTGTAATGCGAGAGCGTCCGTCCGCTCGAGGTGTTCGGCGGGAACTTGAGGATGCTCATGAACGCCATGATCACCATCGGCCCGAGGAACAGCACGATCAGCAACGTGACCGGTGCGAACAGGATGCCGAACGCGCCTCGCCCCTGTCCCTGGTGGCGCGCAGGCTTGGCCGGCGCGATCTCGACGTCCGCGGCGGCCATCTAGGTCTTGGCCGACGCGGCCACGGCCTCACCTCCCGCGATCATGCCGCGCGTCGCGTCCTCGCCGCTTCGCGACCGCAGGAACAGCAACGCGATCGTAAGCAGCACCACCTGCACGATCGAGATCACCGTCGAGATCGAGTTGACGATCGCGGTGTGGTCCGGGTTCCGAACGCTCGAGTACACCCAGACGGGGAACGTCTGCTGGAACCCGATCGTGAACGCGCTGATCTCGTAGTTGTTGAACGACCACGTGAAGGCGAAGATCGCGCTGGCCGCCAGCGCGGGCGCGATGTGCGGCAGGATGATGTAGCGGAGCACCTGCATCCGCGAGCATCCGAGATCGATCGCCGCTTCCTCCTGCACCCGCTGGAAGCGGAACAGCTGGGCGCCCACGATGGCGGTGACCAGGGGGAACGTGCAGACGATCTGGGTCGCGATCACCGTGTTGAGCGACAGATCGATCTTGAACCGCACGTAGAACATCAGCGCCGCGATCCCGATGATCAGCCACGGCAAGATCAGCGGCGCGCCGACGAGCCCGCTCACCGCGGGGCGGGCGCGGAACCGGAACCGCGTGAGGCCGAAGGCGGTCAGCGTGCCGAGGACCAAGCAGATCGGCGCGACGATGCACGCCACGACGATCGAGTTCACCAGCGCCGCGTGCAGCAGCTGGTCGTGGAACGCATCGGTGTACCAGTGGAACGTCACGCCCTCGAGCGGGAACGCGAGCACGTTCGAGTCGTTGATGCTGAACAGCATCAAGATCACGAGCGGCCCGAACAAGATGAGATAGACGACGGCGAGGAACCCGCGCCAGGACCAGGTCACGGCGGTCGAGCGGAACCGGACCCCCGTGGTCGGTGGGAGGGCCGTGACCGCAGGGACGGTCGTGCGCTGCGCGACGTCGGTCGCCATCGAGGCCCCGGACCTAGCTTGCCTTCACTTCGGTCCACGCAGCGACCCACGCCTCGCGGTTCGCCGGCGGGCTCGCGGGGATCGCGTTCTGCAGGTGGAACGGCGCATCGAGCGACGCCTGCTGGATCAACGCCGGTGAGGCAAGCTTCAGCACCTTCTCGTTCGCGATCTGATAGTTCCAGTGCTGCGCTTCGTACAGCTCCGCCTCGGGGCTCGAGTAGTAGTTCAACAGCGCGTACGCCGCGTCGAGGTTCTCGGGCGCGATGTTGGGCGTGATGCCGTACCCGCACGCCCACAGGAACTGGCCTTCCTTCGCGACGGCGAACTTCGCGTTGACGCCTTCTTCCTGGAGCGCCTTGGCAGTATCGGGGTAGCCGGAGCTGATCACGATCTCGCCGGACTTGAACAACGACTTGACCTCCGCATCGCCCTTCCAGAACGTGCGGAACTGCGACTTGTGGTCGATGAGGTATTGCTTGACCTGATCGATCTGGTCTTGGGTCATGTTGATCGGATCCGGGATGCCGTTGGCGAGCGCGCCGATCATGAACGCGGTGACGGCGATGTCCTCCATCCCCGCGCGGCCCTGCCACTGAGGGTCGAACAGATCGGTCCACGAGTCGGGCGGGGTGGTGACGACGTCGGCGTTGTAGACGATGCCCGATGTGCCCGCGTCGACGGGCACCATGTAGATGCCGCCGTTGTACTGCACGCCCGGCAGCTGCTGCATCGACGGGAACAGGTCGTTCCAGTTGGTGAGGCGGCTCTGATCGAGGGGCGCGTAGATCCCCTTCTCGTCCATCTCGAGGGTCGCCTCGTCGACGCAGCTGTTCACGACGTCGGCGTCGAATCCAGCTTGGATCTTCGCGATCGCCTCTTCGTTCGACCCCATCGAGGACGTCTCGAGCTTGATGTTCGGATATTCCTGTTGGAAGGCCGCGAGGTACCCCGGGTCGAAACCGTCGGAATAGCTGAGCAGGCGGATCGTGCCGGTGATGGACGCCGGGTCGACGGAGCCATTGGCGCCGGCGCTCGGCGGCGAGGACGATCCTGCGCCGCACGCGACGCCGACGAGCGCGATCGCGATCGCAGCCGCACCTGCACGGACCCAGCGTCTCATCGGCCCCTCCTCGCGCAACGTTTCCCCGTCGCGCACCACGCGGACACACGACCGGCCGAACGTAGGTGAGCCTGGGTAGATTGTCAACGGTCGACAAATAGGCGCGCTGTTCCTAGCCGGCGTCGGCCGTCGCCACGACGCCGGCGATCAGCTCGCCCGCTTCTTCCGCATGTTCCGCGAACAACCGCGCGGCCTTGTCCTCGTCTCCCGAGGCGATCGCATCGACCAGGGGCCGGTGTTGGCGCGAGACCTCTTCGAGCGACCCCAGGACGTCGCCGTCCAGTCGCAGCAACGCGCGAAGCGTCGGGACGTACCGGTCGAACACCTCGACGATGCGGGCGTTGCGCGACAGCTCGCACAGACCTTGATGGAACGCGAGATCCGCCCGAGACACGGCGGCCGGGTCGCCCGTCGCGACGGCGGCGTCGATCCCGTCGGCTAGGGCCCCGAGGGTGTCGAGGGCACCCGGGTCACGATCGCGCGCAAGCGTTCGCGCGGCGCGCCCCTCGAGGGCCGCGCGCAGACCGTAGATGTCGCGCACGTCGCCGGCCGACATGTTCACCACGAACGTGCCGCGACGCGGTTCTTCCTTGAGCAGACCTTCGGAGCGCAGCAACTTGAACGCCTCGCGCACGGGCCCGCGGCTGATCGCGAGTTGCTCGGCGATCTTCGCCTCTACCAGGTGCTCGCCCTGCGCGAACCCTCCGGAAAGGATCTGTTCGCGGATCCGATCGGCGGCGTCTTCCGCCAATGAACGCGGCGCCGTCAGCGGCTCGAGCGTCGTTCTGTCGTCCATCCGCCGAGCATAGCGCCATGTCGACAGTCGACCGACAACCGCGTGTCTCGTTCACTCGTCGCCGCGTGCGCGTTTCATCGCCTTCGTGACCTCCTCGACGTCCAACGTCATCGCGAAGAAGCCGATCTCGGCCTCGTACGTCGCCGGGTCGGCCTGCGCCTTCACCTCGTCCTCGAACACGTGCAGCACCGGGAGTCCCAACTGGACCCCCGCCAACGGACCCACCCAGGCCGGGTCGCCGTCGCGGACCGTCTCGGCGGCCACTTCGACCGCTTCCGCGTCGGCCGCTCCGAGGATCACGACGATGCCGTCCGCACCGCGTTCCTCGACGATCCGCTTGATCAACGCCTGGTTATCCGGGTCCATGGCGCCCGAGGCCGTTCAGACGAAGCACTCGGTGCGCGTCTCGATCACCTCGGCGCCCGCGCTGCGGGCAACTGCGGCGATCGCCTCACCGGGAACGCTGTCGCGTTCGCCGAGCGCGATCACTCGTTTGCCTTCGAGTCGCATCCCTCGTCTCACCTCCTTCGATCCGTCCGTGTCGCAGTCACGTCGATGGCCGCAGATGCTCCGGCACGGGCGGACCGACCGCCGGCGCGCCGTCCAGGAGCCGCTGGATCGCCGCCTCGATCTGGTCGGGCGTCGTGCCGTTGCTCGTGAGCCGCTCCACCTCGACGCCGTCGCGCATCGTGACGTAGGCGGGCAGGCCGGCGACCCGAAGGTCCCGGCACACCTTGCGGTTGTCGGGCGCGTTCACCGACAGGAACCGCACGCGATCGCCGTAGCGCTCGGCGAGCATCTCGACCGCCGGCATCAGTGCGAGGCAGCGCTGACATCGCGGCCCCCAGATGTCGACGAGCACCGGGCCGGTGGCCGCGAGCTCCTCGAACGTGTCGACGGTTGCTTCGATCATCTCGTGCGCCCCTTTCAGGTCTCCAACACGACGGACGCGCCGTCCCACAGGCGGGTGAGCCGGCCGAGGAACAACGAGCCCTTCGCCATCAACATCGTGCGGTGCAGGTCGCCGGCGGCCATCCGCGCGAGCGCGTGCGGCAGCCACGGGACGGCGCTCGCGATGTGTCCCTGCGTCGGCGCGAAGCCCGGCATGCCGTGGGTGCGTGCGAAGGTCGGGATCGCGCTTCGCTCGAGCTCGCCGCGGACCACACCGAGACCGGCGAGCATGCGGTAGTTGCGGTCGGCGACGTCGCCGCCGCCCTGCGGCTCGGTGATCTCCGGGTTGTGGATCTCGGTCGCGTACGTGCCCACGTCGGCGATCGTGATGCCGAGCGCGTCGAGTGGGTCTCCCACGAGCGACGTGAGCTGCGCCTGCGGCGCGGCGCCCGCGCCGACCGGCATGCGCCCGACGGCATCGGCGCGGATGATCGGGCCGTTGGAGCCGTCGGCGGGCTCGATGAGGATCGCGATCCCGGCGAGCACGTCCTCGAGGATCGGGAACCCGGCCGACAGCGCCCCCTCGAACTTCATGCCGAGCTTGGCGAGCGACCCGCCGGCGAGAACGACGACGCGCCGCTCGATCCCGGCCTCGATCAGCGCGGCCGCAACGACGAGCGCGTGGACCGGCGCCGCGCAGAACGACTTCACGTCGATCGCGCTCGCTGCCGTGAGCCCGCACGACTCGGCGATCGCCTTCGCCACGTTGCCGCCGCCGCGCTGATACCGGTCGCCGACGGCCTCCTCCCCGCACCCGATCGCATGCGTGATCGAGGCGGGGTCGACGTCGGCACGCCGGAGCAGGTCGCGGAGCGCACGCACACCGCTCGCTTTGATCGCGAGGTTCTCGAGCAGCACGTCGGCCGAAAGCGACGGATCGGCCTCGTGATCCGCACGGATCCAGCCGACCTCGCGGTCCCCGTCGTGCAGGGGCAGCGCGCCGTCCGGCATCGCGCCCCCATCGTGGATCAGGTCGAACTGATCCGCCTCGGCGAGCACCCGGTACAGATCGGTCTGCGTCCCGATGTCGCCGAACGCGCCCTCGGCGGACGCCTCGTCGACCGGCTGCTTCCACCACGGCCGCGCTCGTTCCCACAGGTCCTCCGGCCGGAGATTGCCGATCACGACCTGGTTGGGGGGATAGGCGACGGCCTCGTCGTGGCTCCGGAGCGAGGTCCTGATCTCGGACCAGCGGTGGGTCTCGCGGCGCGGCTTCGACCCGTAGCGCACGAGATCGGGCGCATGGTCCAGCACGATCGAGGTCGCCGCGACCGCTGCGCGCGGGCTCATCCGTCGATCTCCCAGACCGTGCGGGGCGCCACGTCGGTCGCGAGCATGTCGATCGCGCGGTCGAGGATGCGGACGCGGAGCGCGAGCTCGTCGCCGGCCGCGAGCGACGGGTCGCCGGTGGGGTGCGTGATGGCGACGCCGCGCACGATCCGGTTCGCCCCGACCATCTGTGCGATGGTCGGGAGCGCCGTGATGAACACGGTCGGGATCCCCATCCGCTCGAACTCCTTCGTCAGCGTTGCCCCGCAACGCGTTCCTGTGCCTCAGGTGCCGGTCAGGATCACGGCGTCGACGCCCGCGTTGCGGAGCTCCACGCCGATCTCCTGGCCCATCCGCGTCGACACCGCCACTGGGGTGTCGACGCCCGTCGTCGTGAAGAACTCGTCGTGGATCCGGCCGATCCGTCCCGCCTCGACGAGCGCGCGCGCCGCGTCGAGCGGCACGAGACGGTCGGGGTCGCGGTTCGCCTCGGTCGTGTCGAAGCCGGCGTGCACCGAAACGAAGTCCTCGGGTGCGAGCTCAGCGCGATCGGCGATCGGGTAGCGAAGCCAGACGTTCGCGTGTCGCGTCGGCAGCCGGTCCGGGTTCCCCTGCGGGACACACCCGGCCTCCGTCACGAGCGCGACCAGCGCCGCGGCAGGATCGGCCAACGGGTCCGGCGGTGAGACGCGGTCGGTCGGCGGGGCGATCTCCGTTCGGACGTCGCCGGCAAGCTTCGCGAGCACGAGATCCACTGCGCGCTCCGCGCCGAGGTGCTCGGAGCGAACGTTCACCCGGAGTCCGCGTGGCAGGTAGCCCTCCTCCTCGGACGAACCGACGGGGGCGCCGGATGCGAGACGCGAAGCGAGGGACGCGACGAGCGGCACGGCGTCGCGCATCCCGGCGACGTTTGCCGTGGTCGGGACGATGTAGGCAGCGCCTTCGCTCGCGAGCACCCCGGGTGAGTCCGGTGTCATGGCCGCGACCACGGGCGTGCCGCGACGCCCGAGCTCTCGCGCCAGCACGCCGCACGCATAGCCGTACCGGCCGGAGCCGAAGGAGGGGCCGCACACCACGACGTCTGCATCGGCCTCGTCGATCCAGGCGAGCAGCGTCTCGAGACAGTCGCCTTCGTTGAGCGCGAAGCGATCGTCGCCGCACGCGACGGTACGGTCGATGTGCAGGCCGGCCGCCTCCAACGCCTGTCCCGGTCCCTGGGGCCCGTCGAGACGCACGGGCTCGTGGTCGGCGGCTTCTTCCCCGCCGAGCCCGGCGAAGAACTGGTTGAGGTAGTGCACGACGGTCATGCCGGCACCGCCGTCCACGGTCCGTCACCCGTCTCGACGCAGCTGCCGAGGTAGTGGACCATCGCCACCGCGCGGCCGGCGTCGCCCTCGTCG
>JBJMLQ010000220.1:0-10483 GCA_045805225.1 Actinomycetota bacterium
AATCGATCCGCCGCCTTGAGCGGAGTCAGGCGAACGTTCGACAGGTCAAGCGGTCCCTTCGTGTCATTCCCGTCGGTCCGAAGGATGTCCGCCCGTGCCACAGGTCCATCGGCCAAGACGCCGGCCGCGGTGAGAGCGAGGGTCAACGCCAAAGAGAGCAAACGGTTTGTCTTCATCGATGGCGGCACAGTAGCCGCCATTCCTTCGCGACACAATCCCTGACGCCGCGCGCTACCGGAACCGGAGGTACAGCCACGGCGACGTGTCGCCGAGATGGTCGTGATGCGTCGGCAGCGAGACGTGCACGCGGAAATCGACGTTCGCGGAGCCGCGGACCGCGAACCCGACCGCGCTCGCGGCGTTCAGCCGGAACGACCGGGCGGCCGACCTGCGCCAGGCGCCGTGCGCGAACATCTGCAGCGTGGCGCGGACGGCGAAGCCCTTGTGATTCGGAACGACCTCCACGAGACACGGCGCGTGCGTGCCGCGACGGTAGATGTGATACCTGCCCGCCCTGGCCACCGCCTTGGTCAGCTGCGCGCGCACGATCACACGAACGCGGGTAGCGGCATCGTCGTGCGCGGCGTGGTGCGTGAGGTCCCCGGCGTAGCGCGCGATGAACGTCGTGTCCTTCGACGGCGTGTACGAGGCGTGGAGATCTCGGTGCCGTCCCACCTTCGCCTCGCGGATGAGCTTCTCGTTCCCGCCCTCGGGCTTCGCGTAGATCCCGAGGACGCTCGAGTCGGTGCCCCGGCCAAGATGCCCCGTCAGATGCACCGCCGTGCCGAACGTGACGGCGTGCGCGCTCACCGTGAGCGAGACGTGCGAGGGAAGCTTGGCAACCGAGACCGTGTCGGTCGCGTTCGCCGGGTCGCACTCCGGCGTGCCGGCGAACGACGCCTGGTATGTGACGACGCCGGCAACGTCGGCGGTATCTGTCGCCGAAAACGAGCCGTCGCTCACCGTGACGACGTCCGGCAAGGGATCCGAACCCGCTGGATCGCGGGTGAGCGTAATCGTCTGCCCGCCGCTGGCGGCCGGATCGTCGCACATCAGCTTTCCGGACAGGTGGATCTTGTCGCCGACGGTCGCCTTCGACGGTTTCGCCGTGAGGGTGAGGGTTGAGGCCGTCGTGGCCAGCGCGGCAACCGGGCTCGCGAGCTGCAGCGCGACAACGAGCGCCCCGGCCAGCGCGATGCCACGGGCGGAGAAGGGGGAAGATGTCATGACGTCACGCTAGGCAGGCGCGGTTCGCAGCGGCAACCGAACCGCTAGTGCTGGACGACCTTGGGGCCGAGCGCACCCCAGTTGACATCGCCGAGCGTGAGCACGACCAGGCCGAGGTCGTTCACGGTCAGGCCGTCCGGGAACGTGATCGTGTAGTCCCCGGACTGCCCGGGGTCGAGCGGCGCCGCGCCGTCGGCCTTGCCGTCGACGTGCCGCTGGTCCTTGGTCACCAGGTACACGTCCGGGGCGCCGACCGGGTTGTCGCTGCCGTTCTTCACGTGCAGCGTCGGTGGGCTCCCTTCCTTCCAGTCGAAGCTCGCCTTCACGCCGAGGTACTCGTACGTCCACTCCCCCGGCACGATCGAGACGTCGGTCGTGGCGGTCGGGGGCGCGGTCGCCGGGGTCACGGACGTCGCCGCCGAGTCGGTCGAGCTGCCGCCCGTACAGGCCACGGCCACTGCCAGCGCCAGCGGGGCGAGCAGGGCAAGGAGCCTTCGGGCGCGCATGGATGCGGCATGATACGCGAGCCCCTCAGGCGGAACCTCGTTGCGGACGGAAACGCCATACGGCGATCGGAGGACGCGGTGGAACGGCTGGAGCTCCGGCGCCACGCGCCGCGCGATGGCGAACGCGACGCGCTGTCCGCGCGCGGGCGCGCGCTGGCCGAGGACGTCGGCCGCGCGCGGGGCCTCGCCTACGACGCCGTGTTCGTCTCGCCGGCAGAGCGCGCGGCCGAGACGGCTGCGTGGATCCTCCGCGGGGCCGGGCAGCCGCTCCCGCCGGAGCACGCGGTGATCCCCGGGCTCGCCGGGCAGGACGCGAGCGGCGGGTCTCCGGAGGGCATGGCCGCCGGGGTTCGGGCGCTCCTCGACCAGGTTCCCGACGGCGGGATCGGGCTCGCGATCAGCCACATGCCGCTGGTCGAGCGCGCCGCCGCAGGCCTCGTCGGCCGCACCGTCGAGCCGATGCGCGAATGCGAGGGACTCCTGATCACCCGCGGCGACGACGGAACGATCACCGTGGACGAGCTGCGGCTGCCGGCGAACGCGTGACCGTTCGTCGGGGTCCGATCCGGCTGAGCGTCGCGCCAAGAATCGCGCTAGAAGCTAGAAGTAGAACACCGGCCACGGGGCGACGTCGCACCGGAACAGCGCGTCGGCGCGGGCCAGCGCGCCGGGCGTCACCTCATCGACGCGGCCCGCTCCGGCCAGCGCCGTCCACGTCACGCCGCCGACGTACGTCGACCCGACCGCGTTGGCCGAGCACCGCAGGTCGGGCTCGCGATCGGTACGCGCGCACGTGCCGACGCCGTCGTCGACGTCGAGCAGGAACGTGCCCGCGGCCTCTGGGCGGAACGGATCGTCGACCGCAACCACGAGCGAGCCGTCGCCGACGTAGCCGCGGGCCGACCACGCCGCGGCGACGTCGACGGGCCGCAGGAACAGCCCGTCCTCAAGGAGAGGGCGCAGCGCCCTCGGCTCTTCGACGAGCCACTGCAACGGCTCGTCGACGGGACGCAGATCGACCTTGACGTGCCCCATGAGGTCGATCGAGCACAGGTACCGCCACAGCGCCACGTGGCTCTCGGGCGTCGTCGCCACGAACCGCTTCACCTTCGCCTCGGAGCTCGGCAGGCCGCGCGGCCACTCGTGCTTGATCCCGTACATCGCGAACGCGTCGGGCGTGCCGGCGTCGTCCTCGTGCACGGCGTAGAACATCCGCTCGTCGTCCTTCTTCGACTCCCAGAACGCTACGTCCATCCATCGGTCGTCGACCTCGAGCGCGGCCGGGCGGCGCTCGATCGCGCGGTCGTAGATCCGGCGCATGATCGGCAACGCCTCGGCCCGCTGATACAGCACGATCCGGCCGCTCGGCTCCGTTCCACCGGCCCAGACGAGTCGGTCCAGGGCGACGTCGAACTCCAGATGATGCGCCGCGTGCCCGAAGCCGAACCGTCCGTAGATCGCGCCCTGCGACGCGAACAGCGACGCCATGGACTCCCCGCGCGCCGCAGCTTGATCGAGCATCATCCCCATCAGCTCGCGAAGGATCCCGCGCCGGCGATGCGTCGGCAGCACGCCGACCATCGTGACGCCCGCGGTCGGGACGCGCGCCCCGCCCGGCACCACCATCTGTTGGGTGTACACGCCCGCACAGCCGACGATGCGGTCTTCCTCGAACGCAGCGAACGTGCGGTCGACCTCCACCACCTTCTTATCGGTCTCGACCTCTTCCGGATCGGGTCGCGGATCGGAGAAGGCGACGGCGAGCGACGCGAAGAAGTCGTCGACCTCATCGGGCACGATCGCGCGGAAGAACAGATCGGTCATGGCCGCCCAGCCTAGCGGCCGCGCGGCGCGCGCCGGTCCGTCAATCCAGCAGCGCGTCGAGGCCGAGCGTCAGGCCCGGCCGGTTCGCGACCGAACGGATCGCGAGCAGCACGCCGGGCATGAACGCGGAGCGGTCGAGCGCGTCGTGGCGAAGGGTGAGCACCTGTCCGGGGCCGCCGAACAAGACCTCTTCATGGGCCACGAGGCCGGGGAGGCGGACCGCATGCACGCGGACGCCCTGCACGTCGGCGCCACGGGCGCTCGGATCGGCGCCGATCGCATCGGGCGCGGACCACTCCCCCGCGCGCGCGGCATCGATCGCCCGAGCGGTGGCCAGGGCCGTGCCGCTCGGCGCGTCGGCCTTCCCGTCGTGATGCAGCTCGATCACCTCGGCGGCGTCGAAGAACCGGGCCGCCTCGGCCGCGAACCGCAGCAACAGCACGGCGCCCAGCGCGAAGTTGGGCGCGACGACGACGTTGCCGTCGGTGTGCTCCGTGAGCGCACGCACCTCGTCGAGGTTCTCCGTGCTCAGTCCGGTGGTGCCGACCACGACGTGGACGCCGTGCGACAGGCACCATCGGATGTTGCCCATCACGGCCGACGGATGGGTGAAGTCGACGGCCACGTCGGCCCCGGCCAGCCCGTCGAGCGAACCGGCGATCACGATGCCGCCGGCGTCGGTCCCCGCGTGGTCGGGGTCGACCGCCGCGACGAGCTCGAGATCGTCGGCCGACGCGACGGCGTGCCCAACCTGTTGGCCCATCCTGCCGGCGGCCCCGAGGAGGCCGACGCGGATCACGCGTGAACCCCGCGCAACCCCTTCATGCTCTTGGGTCCCACCACCGCGAGCGTCATGGGCTGCGACAGTACCTGCTCGGCCACCCGGTTCGCATCGTCGAGCGTCACGGCGCGCACGCGCGCGAGCGTCTCGTCCAGCGTCAAGATCTCGCCGTGCGCCACCTCGGACTTGCCGAGGCGCGACATCCGGCTCCCGGGATCTTCCAGCGAGAGCACCGTCGAGCCGAGCACGTGACGCTTCGCGCGATCGAACTCCTCGGGCGTGATGCCGCCGTCGCGAACATCCTCGATCTCGTGGCGCATCAACCGGATGACCTCGTCGGCGCGCGCCGGCGTCGTCCCCGCATACGCGCTGAACACGCCGGCCTCGGTGTACTGCGAGTGGTAGCTGTACGCGGTGTACGCGAGCCCGCGCTTCTCGCGGATCTCTTGGAACAGCCGCGAGGACATCCCGCCCCCGAGCACCGTGTTGACGATCAAGAACGCGAACCGCTCCGGCGCCGTGCGCGGCAGGCCGTTGGTGCCGACCACCACGTGGGCCTGCTCGACGGGCTTGCGCTTGATCGCATCGCGTCCCGACGGTTTCGGCGCGCGCGCGGTCGATCGCAGCGTCATCGCGGACCGGCCACGAGCGCCGAGCGGCTTCCCGGTCTCCATCCGGTCGGCGAGCATCGCGAGCAGCTTGTCGTGCCGCACGCTGCCCGCCACCGACACGACCATCCGCCCCGGCACGTAGTGGCGCCGGTAGAACCCGCGCACCGACGCGCGCGTCGATGACTTGATCCGGTCCTTCGTGCCGAGGATCGGGCGCCCCAGCGGATGGCCGGGCCACAACGCCTCGGTGAAGACGTCGTGCACGAGGTCCTCGGGCGAGTCCTCGTGCATGTCGATCTCGGACAAGATCACGTCGGTCTCGGCCGACAGATCGGTCGCCGCGATCGTCGAGTGCTGCAGCATGTCGACCAGGTGATCGACGGCCATCTCGAGGTCACGGTCGAGCACGCGCGCGTAGTAGCACGTGTACTCCTTCGCGGTGAACGCGTTCACGTCGCCGCCGACGGCATCGAAGTCCTCCGCGATCTGTAGCGCGGTGCGCCGGTCGGTGCCCTTGAACAGCAGATGCTCGAGGAAGTGGCAGTGCCCGCTGATCGCGGGGCGCTCGTCACGCGATCCGGCGAGCACCCAGACGCCGATCGAGACGGAGCGGACGCCGGGCATCCGCTCCGTCACGACACGCAGACCCGAGGTGAACTCGGTGCGCGTGATCGACATCGGGGTCAGCTGTCGCTGCGGTCGCCGTTGCCGGCGCCGCCGCCCTCACCCTCGCGGTCGCGGAACCGCTTGCCCTGACGCGGCGGGCGCCGGTCTCGGTCGCGCGAGCCGCCGCCGGAGCGCCCACCGCCGGCGTCGCCCGAGGGCTCGGCGCCTTCCGGCGCCTCCCACTCCGAACCGACCGGCTTCAGGCTGATCTTGCCCTGCGGATCGATGTCCTCGACCAGCACGGTGAGGTCATCGCCCTCCCGCACGGCCTCCTCGACGCTGGACAGGCGCTTGCCCTTGCCGAGCTTCGAGATGTGGACGAGGCCGTCACGGCCGGGAACGAGGTTCACGAACGCGCCGAACGTCGTCGTCTTCACGACGCGGCCCTCGTAGGTCTCGCCGACCAGGACCGGACGCGGGTTCGCGATCTCATCGATCATGCGGGCCGCCTCGTCGGCGCCTTCGCCGCCGCTTGACCCGATGAAGACCGTGCCGTCGTCCTCGATGTTGATCTCGGCACCGGTCATCGCGATGATCTCGTTGATCTTCTTGCCCTTGGGGCCGATCACCTCGCCGATCTTGTCGACCGGGATCTGGATCGTGATGATCTGCGGCGCGTTGGCGTTGACCTCCGAGCGCGGCTCGGGGATCGCGTCGAGCATCACGTCGAGGATCTTGAGGCGCGCCTCCTTCGCCTGCTGCAACGCGGCCCCGAGGACCTCGGCCGGCATGCCGGCGACCTTCATGTCGAGCTGGATCGCGGTGACGAACTCTTCCGTGCCGGCGACCTTGAAGTCCATGTCGCCGAGCGCATCCTCGGCGCCGAGGATGTCGGTGAGCGTCACGAAGTTGCCGTCGTCGGCGATCATCCCCATCGCGATGCCGGCGACCGGCGCCTTGAGCGGCACACCGGCGTCCATCATCGACAGCGTCGATCCGCAGACGCTCGCCATCGACGTCGACCCGTTGGACGACATCACGTCGCTCACGAGCCGCAGCGCGTACGGGAACTCCTCCTCGTGGGGCACCACCGGGATCAGGGCACGCTCCGCGAGCGCGCCGTGGCCGATCTCCCGGCGGCGCGGGGAGCCCACGCGGCCGGTCTCGCCCGTCGAGTACGGCGGGAAGTTGTAGTGGTGGATGTAGCGCTTGCTGTCCTCGGGGTCGAGCGTGTCGATCATCTGGGTCATCCGGAGCATCCCGAGGGTGGCCACGTTGAGCACCTGCGTCTCGCCGCGGCTGAACAGCGCGGAGCCGTGGGCTCTCGGCAGCACGCCGACCTCGGCGGACAGGGGCCGGATGTCGGTGGCCCCACGGCCGTCCAGCCGCACGCCCTGCTCGATCACGCGTCGCCGCATGACCTTCTTCTGCAGCGACTTCCACGCCGCGGAGAACTCCTGGCCACGCTCGGCGAGCGCGTCATCGCCGAGGGTCTCGGCCAGGTGCGCCTTCGCCTCTTCCTTCACGGCCCCGAACGCCTCGTCACGCGCCTGCTTGTCGGGCACGATCGCGGCTTCGAGCTTCCCGGCGAAGTTGGTCCACACGGCGTTCCAGATGTCCTCGCCGTAGAGCGGCTGCGGCTCGAAGGCCATCTCCTGGACACCCGCGGCGGCGAGGAACTCCTCCTGGAACGCGATGATGTTCGCGATCTCGGTCTTGGCGACCTCGAGACCCTGCGCGACGACCTCTTCGGTCGGCGCGAGCGCCCCGCCGGACAGGAGCGGCCAGGTGTTGGTCGGCGCCTCGCCCTCGATCATCAAGATGTCGACGCCGCCGTCGGACCCCTTCGAGCCGGCGACGACGATGTCGAACGTCGCGTCCTCGGTCTCGAGATACGTCGGGTTGACCTGCCATTGGCCGTCGATGAGGCCGAGGCGAACGGCGGCGACGGGACCGTCGAACGGGAGCCCCGCCAGCCCGACCGCGCAGGCGGCCGCGTTCATCGCGGGGATGTCGTACGGGTTCTCCATGTCGACGGAGAGCACGGTGACGACCACCTGCACCTCGTCGCGGAACCCCTCCTTGAAGGTCGGCCGCAGCGGGCGGTCGATCAGGCGCGCGGTGAGGATCGCGGTCTCGCCCGGCCGGCCTTCGCGCCGGAAGAACGAGCCCGGGATCTTGCCCGCAGCGTAGGCCCGCTCTTCGACGTCGATCGTGAGCGGGAAGAAGTCGATCCCCTCCCGGGGCTTGGAACGGACGCAGGTGGCGAGCACCTGGGTTTGGCCGTACGTGACGACGACGGCGCCGTCGGCAAGCTTCGCGAGCTTGCCGGTTTGCATGGTGAGGTCGTGCGCGCCGACCTGGCGCGACATCTCAGTGACCATCCGGTCGGGTCCTCCTTGGACTCAGTGGCGCGCGACGCGCGCCGGGTGTGAGTGAGGGCGGCGGCCGGTTGTCAGTGGTGAGCCTCCGAACCGTATGGCTGCGGGGACTCGCGACTGAGAACCGACCGGCGTCGGGTTGGCCTCCCTCGGGGCCGGGTTCACGCTTCGGGCATCACCCCCCTGGGTGTGCAACGGGCCCCTCGCGGGGCCCCCACAGGCACTGCCTCAGCGACGGAGGCCCAGTTTCGCGACGATGTCGCGGTAGCGGGCGATGTCCTCACGCTTGAGGTACTCCAACAGCCGGCGGCGGCGGCCGACGAGCATCAGCAGGCCGCGGCGGCTGTGGTGGTCGTGCTTGTGGAGCTTGAGGTGCTCGGTCAGGTCCGCGATGCGCTTGGTCAGCACGGCGATCTGCACCTCGGCGGAGCCGGTATCGCTCGTCGAGCGGGCGTGCTCCGTGATGATGGCGGTCTTGTCTTCTTTGGTCAGCGTCATGGTGTCGACCCAGGCTACCAGCGGTGATAGGCCCTCGACCTGCTACGCGAGGGCCTCGGCGGGCACCTCGGCGCGCGTCCGGGCAACGTCCGCCTCGATCGCCTCCACGAGCGCGGCGACGTCCTCGTAACGCTCCTCGTCGCGCAGCCGCGCCCAGAACTCGATCGACAGGGGCTCCCCCGGCAGGTCCGGCCCGTCGTAGTCCAGCAGGAAGGCCTCGACGTGCAGCGGCTCCACCCCGAACGTCGGGTTGGTGCCCACGTCGAAGGCCGTCCGGTAGCGGCGGCCGCGGTGCTCGGCGACGCCCGCGTAGATCCCCTGGCCCGGCAGCAGGAGCCGCGGCCACGTTCGCAGGTTGGCCGTCGGGTAGCCGAGGCCCTTGCCTCGGCCGTGCCCGGTGACCACCTCACCGTCCAGCACGAACCGGCGTCCGAGCGCCATGAGCGGCCAGGCCAGATCGCCCTCGGCCAATGCGTCGCGGATCGATGTCGACGACACCGTCCGGCCGTCGATCTCGACGAGCGGCACCGACTCGGCCGTGAGCCCGAACGGGACACCCAGGCCAGGCAGCGTCGCCATCGTCCCGCGCGCCTTGAACCCGAACGTGAAGTTCGCGCCCATCGCCGCATGCACGGCGTGCACGGCGTCCACGAGCGTCTGCGCCACGAACGTCTCTGCCGGGATCAACGAGAAGTCGCGGTCGAACGCCAGGACGATCAACACGTCGACACCGGACGCCTCGATCAACGACGCCTTCCGCTCGACCGTCGTCAGCAGCCGAGGCTGGTCGCCCGGCGAGAGCACCTCGCGGGGATGGCGGTCGAACGTGATCGCCACGCTGCGAACGCCGCGCGCCGACGCCTCATCGACCACGCGCCGCAAGACCGCCTGATGGCCGAGGTGGACGCCGTCGAAGAACCCGACGGTGACGACGCTCGGCGCATCGTCCAGCGGCAACGCGTCGGCGCCGTGAAGGACCTGCATCGCAGGCAGGCTAGTCGAACGACCGCGCGTGAGGCCTGGGCTAGCATCCGGGGCATGGGAAACGCAACGAGCGGGGCGCCGCGCGAGGCCTTCGTGGTGACCCGGCGCGGCCTGCACCGGCGTCCCTCGGGCGAGCCGCCGCCGCTGGCGAAGTCGCCGTGGTGGCCGCGGATCGTCGCGATCCTCGTCGTCGTGATCCTGCTCGGGTTGGTGATGGTGGCGGCTTTCGGGTCGGACCCGCCCTACGGGGCGCTCGCGTGGTTCGCGCGGTTCCAGCATGACCCCTACCTCGCGGTCGCGAAGATCCTGAACTGGTTCGCGACCAAGCCGGGGATCATCGTGCTGCGGATCGCGATGGCGGCCGTGTTGGTCGCGTTCCTGCGGATCCGGCATCTGTTCGTCGCGATCATCGCGATCGGCGTCATGGATCTGCTGGCGACGTCACGGCTCCTGCAACTCGAGCTCAACCCGCCCCAGAGCCCGGTGATCGTGCCGCCCAGCGGCGGTCACTGGTTCTTCCCCGCGTCGGCCATCGCGTCGCTCTCGATCACGCTCGGCGTCATGGTGTTCTCCCTCGCGCCGCGAGGGATCTGGCGCCGCCGGGCCTTCGTCGTCGCGCTCGTCCTCGCGCTCGCGGTGGTGCTCGCCCGCGCGATCCTCGGCGCGACCTACGTCTACGCCGGCGCATACTCCGTCGCGCTCGGGTTCACCGTCGCGGCGTTCGCGTTCGGGTGGCTCGCGCCCGATGACGCGTTCCCCGTCTCGTATCGACGCGGTGGGAACGCCGCGCACCTCGAGCTGACCGGCGATCGTGTCGAGGCGATCACCCGCGCCCTGCACGACCAGCTCGGTCTCACCGTCACTGGGGTCGAGCCCTTCGGGGCGGAGGGCTCCGGCGGATCGACGCCCCTGTTGATGACGCTCGAGGACGGGTCGCGCGTCTTCGGCAAGATCCTCGCGACGAGCCACGTCCGGTCCGACCGCTGGTACCGGATCGTGCGCACGATCATGTACGGGCGGCTCGAGGACGAGACGTCGTTCTCATCGGTCCGTCAGTTGATCGGG
>JBJMLQ010000221.1:0-8688 GCA_045805225.1 Actinomycetota bacterium
CGACTCCGAGATCATCTTCGGCGCCTACACCGAGTACACCGGGCTCAAGTTCGCGTTCTTCCTGCTGTCGGAGTACGGCGGCATCGTCGTGATGTCGGCGGTCGCCTCGGTGCTGTTCCTCGGCGGCTTCCTGCCGCTGCCCGGTCTGTCGATGATCCCGGGGCCGATCTGGATGTTCGGCAAGATCTTCGCGCTGTCGTTCGTGATCGTGTGGCTGCGTGCGACCTTCCCCCGGTTGCGTGAGGACCAGCTGCAGCGGTTCGCCTGGATCAAGCTGGTTCCGGTCACGCTCATCTGGATCCTCGGGATCGCGTTCGTGAAGGTGGCGACGGGTTAGCCATGGCGACGACGGAGACGAGGGGGCCCGAACAGAACAAGCAGAAGGAACAGGGCATCGGCCTCGGCCTGCTGCAGGGGCTGTCGGTGACGCTGCGCACCATGCTCAAGCGCTCGGTCACGGTGCAGTACCCGCACGTGAAGCCGGACCTGCCCGCGCGCACGCGCGGCGTGATCGCGCTCAAGCAGGAGAACTGCACCGTTTGCTACAAGTGCTCGCGCGAGTGCCCCGATTGGTGCATCTACATCGACGCCCATAAGGAGACGCACGAGCCCGCCGGCGGCGGCCGCGCGCGGAGCGCGAAGATCCTGGACCGCTTCGCGATCGACTTCGCGCTGTGCATGTACTGCGGCATCTGCGTCGAGGTCTGCCCGTTCGACGCGTTGTTCTGGAGCCCGGAGTTCGAGTACGCGGAGTACGACATCAACGACATGGTCCACGAGCGCGACCGGCTGGAGGAGTGGACCTACACCGTCTTGCCGCCGCCCGCCCTCGAGGAGGGCGCCGAGCCGCCGGAGGGGGGCGGGGCATGACCGCGCAAGAGTACGCGTTCCTCGTGGTGGCGGTGGTCGGGTCTCTCGCCGCCATCGCTGTGGTCACCGCCCGCAACGTCGTGCACGCCGCCCTGTATCTGGTGGTCGCTCTCTCGGCGGTGGGCGTCACGTTCCTGCTCGTCGGCGCGGAATTCGTGGGGTGGACGCAGATCCTGATCTACGTCGGGGCGATCGTGATCTTGTTCCTGTTCGGCCTGATGCTCACGAAGGCGCCGATCGGGCGCGACACGCTCGATCACCAAGCCCAGAACCGGATCGTCGGCGGCGTGGTCGCGCTCGTGATGTTCCTCGGCCTCGGCTCGCTGACGCTGCGGGTGTGGCCGATCGGCACGACGCCCGCCTCGGCGCCGGTGGACGGCAGCACGGCGGCCATCGGCACGTCGCTGTTCCACGACTACGTCCTGCCCTTCGAGGTCGTGTCGTTCCTGCTGCTCGCCGCGCTGATCGGGGCGATCGTCCTGGCCCGTAAGGACGACGGGAGCGACCAGTGATCCGCCTGCCGCTGGTGCTCGTGTTCGCGGCGCTGTTGTTCTCCGCCGGCGTGTACGGGGTGCTCGCCCGCCGCAACGCCGTGATGGTGCTGATGGCGATCGAGCTGATGCTGAACGCGGTCAACCTCAACCTGGTCGCGTTCTCGGCGTCGCTGAAGGACGTGTCCGGCCAGATCTTCGCGCTGTTCGTGATCGCGGTTGCCGCCGCCGAGGTCGGGATCGGCCTCGCGATCGTCATCTTGCTGTTCCGCAACCGGGCGTCCATCAACGTCGACGAAGTGGACCTGCTCAAGTGGTAGGCGTCCTGCACATCCTCGCCCAGGAGACGGGCGGCGTCGACGCGGCCGCGAAGGCGCCCAACTGGTTCATGACGCACGCGTACGTCATCCCGATGCTGTGCGTCGCCTCGGCCGTCCTTACCCTCGCCTTCGGCAAGCGGACGCCGGGCAGGGGATCGATCTACGGCATCGCGGCGCTGATCGTCGGCCTGGTCTTCGCGCTCGGGTGTCTCGTCGGGATCGCCCAGGGTTCGGGCGTCGCGACCGACGGCGTCCACTGGTTCACGATCGGCGGCTTCTCGGTCGACGCCGGGTACTACGTCGACGGCCTCGCCGCGACGATGCTCGTGGTCGTCACCGGCGTGTCGCTGATGGTCCACCTCTACGCGATGGGCTACATGCACGGGGACAAGCGGTACACCTGGTTCTACTTCGTGTTGTCGCTGTTCACCGCCGCGATGCTCGTCGTGGTGCTCGCGCCCAACCTGTTCGAGCTGCTCGTCGGCTGGGAGGTCATGGGCGTCTGCTCCTACCTGTTGATCGGCCACTGGTACGAGGAGCACGTGAACTCCTCGGCCGCGATCAAGGCGTTCATCACCACCCGGATCGGCGACGTGCCGTTCATGTTCGGGATCTTCGCGTGCATCGTGATCGCCGGCGGCACGACGTCGAACATCCAGGCGATCGGCCAGGCCGTGGGCGTGAGCCACGACACGGTCCTGGTGACCGCCGCCGCGCTCCTGCTGTTCGGCGGCACGATCGGCAAGAGCGCCCAGTTCCCGCTGCACGTGTGGCTGCCCGACGCGATGGCCGGCCCGACGCCGGTGTCGGCGCTGATCCACGCGGCGACGATGGTCGCCGCCGGCGTGTACCTGGTCGGCCGGATGTTCGAGGTGTTCGTCACCGCGAGCCCCGAGGTGCTCACGATCGTGGGCACGATCGGCGCGATCACGATGCTCGGCGCGGCGATCCTGGCGATGGTCCAGGACGACATCAAACGGGTCCTCGCGTATTCGACGCTGTCCCAGCTCGCGTACATGGTCGCCGGGCTTTCGATGGGGGAGACCGGCTACTCCGCCGCGTTCTTCCACCTGTTCACCCACGCGTTCTTCAAGGGCCTGCTGTTCCTCGCGGCCGGGTCGCTGATCCACGCCGTGCACTCGAACAACATGAGCGACATGGGCGGGCTGCGATCCAAGATGCCGGTCACCTTCGTGACGATGCTGATCGGGTCGCTCGCCCTCGCCGGCTTCCCGCTGATCGGGGGGTTCTGGTCGAAGGACGAGCTGCTCGTCACCGCGAGCACGGGCCATATGTGGCTGTTCGTGATGTTCCTGGTGACCGCGATCGCGACCGCGTTCTACACCGGGCGCATGCTGTTCCTCACGTTCTACGGGCCGTACCGGGGCCACGCCGAGCCGCACGAGTCGCCGGGCATCATGACGGGCCCCTTGGTGATCCTGGCGGGCGCGACGATCGTGGCAGGGTTCCTGGGCTCGCCGTTCACGCACTACGTGTTCGCCGACTGGGTGCACTTCGGCGAGCCGGAGGTGCACTCGTTCCACGGCGCGATCGCGGCGATCGGCTCGGTCGCCGCGCTCGGAGGCCTGGCCCTCGGGTGGCTGCTGTACGGGCCCAAACGCGATCGCGCCGTCGATCCGATCGAGCGCGGCATCGGGCCCGTCTGGGGTGTGCTGCAGCACCGCTACTACATCGACGACTTCTACTTCAACGGCATCGTGCGGCCGATCCGCGACACGGTGTCGGCCGGCGTCTACTGGTTCAACCAGAACGTGCTGGACGGCGCCGTCAACGGCGCCACCGTCGTGGCCCGCGGCGGCTCCGGCGTGATCATGTGGATCGACCGAACCATCATCGACGGCGCCGTGAACGGCACGGGCACGTTGATGGAGTCACTGGGCAAGGCGCTTCGCCGGGTGCAGTCCGGCAAGGTGCAGTGGTACGCCGTTGGGCTGTTCGCCGGCGTGATCGTACTGAGCTTGTTCGTCTTCAACCGGTAAGGAACGAGGAACGACATGAACGAGACGACCTGGCAGCAATGGGCCATCACCATCACGACGTTCCTGCCGATCGCCGGCGCGATCGTCGTGCTGCTGGTGCCCTCGAGCAAGGACAAGATGATCCGCGGTCTCGGCGTGGTGACCACCGCGCTCGCGCTTGCGTGCGCGGTCGCCATCGCGATCGGCTTCGACTACACCAACAGCGCCCAGCTGCAGTTCGTGAAGGACGTGTCGTGGATCCCGGTGATCGGGGCCCGCTATCACGTCGGGATCGACGGCATCTCGCTGCCGCTGTTCGTCCTGACCTACCTGCTCGGGCTGCTCTGCGCGATCTACACCGCCCGGTACGTGCCGCAGCCCGGCCGGACCAAGGCCTTCGTCGCCCTGACCCTGCTGTTGATCACCGGGATGGCCGGCACGTTCATCTCGTTCGACCTGATCTTGTTCTTCGTGTTCTGGGAGCTCGTGCTGGTCCCGATGTACTTCCTGATCGGGGTCTGGGGCTCGGCCAACCGCCAGTACGCGAGCATCAAGTTCTTCCTGTACACGCTGTTCGGGTCGGTCTTCATGCTGCTGGGGTTCCTGGCGCTGTACTTCACCGCGCACGATCCGGTCACCGGCGCGCACACGTTCGATCTCCAGACCATCATCACCTACGCGAACACCGCCGGGTTCAGTCACACGTTCCAGCTGGTCGTGTTTGGCGCGATCGCGCTGGGCTTCGCGGTGAAGGTGCCGATGTGGCCCTTCCACACGTGGTTGCCGGATGCCCACACCGAGGCGCCGACGATCGGCTCGGTCCTGCTGGCCGGGATCATGCTGAAGATGGGCACCTACGGCTTCATCCGGATCGCGCTGCCGGCGCTTCCCCAGGGCGCCGTCGCCTACGCCCCGTGGATCGGCGCGCTGGCCGCGGTGGCGATCGTCTACGCGGCCCTAGCCTGTCTCGCGCAGAAGGACCTGAAACGGCTGATCGCGTTCTCCTCGGTCGGCCACATGGGGTTCGTGATGCTCGGCATCGCGACGCTCACCACGATCGGGATCCAAGCCGCGATCTTCGGGATGGTCGCCCACGGCGTGATCACCGGCATGCTGTTCTTCTGCGTCGGCTCGATCTACGACCGGTACCACACGCGTGAGATCGCCGAGATCGGCGGCGGGATGAGCGAACTGATGCCCAACATGGCCGGGATCTTCGCGTTCGTCGCGATCGCGTCGCTCGGCCTGCCGGGGCTCGCCGGATTCATCGGGGAGTTCATGGCGTTGCTCAGTTCGTTCAGTCCCGCGGCGGTGCTCAACGTCGGCCTGTACCGCACGTTCATGGTGGTCGGTGGGATCGGCACGATCCTCACCGCGGGCTATTTCCTGTGGATGCTCCAACGGGTGAACCAGGGCGAGGCGCCGGTGAAGTGGCGCGAGCATCACTTCCGCGACATCCTCGCCGTGGAGTGGGTGTCGTGGGTCCCGCTGCTCGCGCTCACGCTGGTGCTCGGGCTGGTGCCGAGCATCATCCTGAACCCGACCCTGAACGGGGCCGAAGCGGTCGTGCATCTGGTGACGGGATAGCGCCGACGTGAACATCGACTACCACGCGCTGCTGCCGGTCGAGATCGTCGCCGCGACGATCCTGCTGGTGCTGGTGGTCGACCTGTTCCTGCCCGTGCGGGCCAAGGCCGCCTCGATGTGGGTCGGGTTCGTCGGCGTCGGGGCCGCGATCGGCGCGGTGCTGTCGCTCGTCGGGCAGGGCGAGCGCATCGTGTTCGGGGGCGCCTACGTCGTCGACGCGTTCACGCTGATCTTCCAGGGGTTCTTCCTGATCGCGGCGCTAGTCGTGCTGCTGATCTCGTACCGCTACCTGCGCGACGGCGGCTTCTATCAGGGCGAGTACTACTTCTTGCTGCTGACCGCGTTCCTCGGGTGCGCGCTGATGCCCGCGTCGCGGAACCTGCTGATGCTGTTCCTGTCGCTCGAGCTGGTCTCGGCGCCGGGGTTCCTGCTGGCCGCGTTCCGCAAGTCCGACATCCGCGGCAACGAGGGCGGGCTGAAGTTCTTCATCATCGGAGTGCTGTCGACGGCGGTGATGCTCTACGGGATGAGCCTGATCTACGGGCTCACCGGCCGACTCGAGCTCAACGCGATCGCGCAGGGGCTCGCGGGGCTCACCGGTCCGCGCGAGACGCTCGCCGACGTCGCGATCGTGTTCGTCGTGATCGGGTTCGCGTTCAAGGTCTCCGCCGTGCCGTTCCAGTTCTGGGCGCCCGATACCTATGAGGGCGCGCCGGTGCCGGTCGCGGGCTTCCTCGCGGTGGCGTCGGCCGCGGCCGGGTTCGCCGGCCTGCTGCAGTTGATGTTCGTCGCGTTCGTCGGGCAGTCGACGTTCTGGGCGCCGATCTTCGCGGTGCTGTCCGTGCTCACGATGACCCTCGGTAACGTGGTCGCGCTCCGTCAGCGCCAGACGATCCGCCTGCTCGCGTACTCGGGCATCGCCCAGTCGGGTTACATCCTGCTGCCGTTCGCGCTCGTGTCCGCGGACGCGGCCGTGAACCAGAAGGCGTTCCAGGCGGCGGTCGTCTACATCCTGATCTACGCCGTGATGAACATCGGCGCGTACGCGGTGACGACCGCGGTCGCCGAGCGCCGGCCGAGCTTGCAGATCGAGGACTTCGCCGGGCTCGCCAAGACGGCGCCGTTGCTGGCGGTCGCGATGACCGCGTTCATGGTGTCCCTCGCGGGCGTGCCGCCCACCGGCGGGTTCTGGGGCAAGCTGGCGATCTTCGCCGTGGCGATCCAGCGCGGCGGTGTCGGCCCATACCTTGCCGCGATCATGGTGATCAACTCCGTGATCAGCGTGGGGTACTACTTCTTGATCCCGCGGGCGATGATCTTCGAGGAGCCGGCCGAGGGCGAGGGGCGCGCCGCGACCCCGGCGCTGCTCGGGTTCGTGGTGGCGCTTTCGACGGTCGCCATCGTGGCGATCTTCATCCTGCCGAACGCCCTGTACCGCCTCGGCGAGCTGTCGGCGCTGGCGTTCGGCGGCTGACGCACGCTCCGCACTTGCCGTTGGCGCCGTTCGAGCGCACGCTGGCAGGACGTCTCTGGGAGGGGAGGTCAGGCCATGCAGGACCCATCTGGTGTGCAGCGGATGATCGAGCAGGCGCGGGACGCGATGACCGTGCGCCGCGTGTTCGGCGATCCGTACGAGAAGAACGGCGTCACGGTGATCCCGGCGGCACGCGTCCAAGGCGGCGCGGGCGGCGGCGGAGGGGAAGGCCCCGACGGTCAGGGCGCCGGCACCGGGGGCGGCTTCGGTGTGAACGCCAAGCCCGCGGGCGCTTTCGTGATCCACGGCGAGGACGTCGACTGGCGACCCGCGATCGACGTCAACCGGATCATCATGGGCGGGCAGATGATCGCGGCCGCGGCGTTGTTGCTCGCGATCACCGTGGTCAGGAACCGGCACCGCAGCTAGATCGATTCAGGTCATCGTTCCGAGGATCGCCCGGACGTGGTCAAGGGTGGTCCTCGGGTTGACGAAGCACAGCCGCGCGACCTTCTCGCCCTGCCATGAGGTCGGCTGGACGAACGCGATCTGGGCGTCGAGCAGCCGCCGCCACCAGCTCTCGTAGTCGTCCGGTCCCCAGCCGATCCTGCGGAAGAGCACGACCGACAGCTCCGGCTCGAGGAGCAGCTCGAGATCGGGATGCTTGCGGATCTCGTCCGCGGCCCGCCGTGTGATCTCCAGCACCGTCTCGACCGCGTCGCGGTAGGCATCGGTGCCGTAGGTCGCGAGCGAGAACCACAGGGGCAGTCCCCGGGCGCGGCGTGTCAGATGATGCGCGTAGTCGCTCGCGTTCCACTCGGCGGTCGCGTTGATGGAGTCGAGGTACGACGCTTGCTGCACGTGGGCAGTTCGCGCCATCGCGGGATCTCGGTACAACAGCGCGCACGCGTCGAACGGCGCGAACAGCCATTTGTGCGGATCCACGATGAACGAATCGGCGTGCTCGACGCCGGCGAACCGGTCACGCGCCGACGGCGCCAGCAACGCCGCGCCGCCGTACGCGCCGTCGACGTGCATCCAGAGGCCTCGCTCGCGGCAGACCTCGGCGACGCCGGTCAGGTCGTCGATCACGCCGGCGTTGGTCGAACCCGCGCTCGCCACCACCGCGAACAGGCCCTTGGGCGCCTCGCGGTCGAGCGCCTCGCGAAGCGAGCTCCCTGTCAGCCGCGCGCGGTCGTCGCTCGGGATCGTCACGACGTCGACATCCATGACCCGTGCCGCCGAGACCACGGAGGAATGCGCGGAGTCGCCGCAGGCGATCGCCCACCTCGCCGCCCGCCCGCCCCGCGCGACGCCCGCCGCATGCCGGGCCGCCACCAACGCGGACAGGTTGCCCGCCGTCCCGCCCGATACGAAGACGCCACCGGCATCCGCGGGCAGCCCCGCGAGGTCGGCGATCCAGCGAAGCGCCTGGTTCTCCGCCCAGACGGCGCCGCCGCCCTCGAGCCAGCTTCCTCCGTAGGTCGACGACGCGCTGATGACCAGGTCGAACAGCACGCTCGCCTTGCTCGGCGCGTTCGGGACGAACGCCAGGAACGCCGGGTGGTCGGTCGAGATCGTCGCCGGGGCGAGCACCTCGGCCCATATGCGCAGCGCCTCGGCACCGCCGATCCCGTCGGGCGTGATCGTCTGACCCGCTCGGCGCGCCAGTTCGGCCGCGGGCGCGGGGCCGTCGAGCGGCACCGGGTTCGCGATCCGCTGGCTCGCGTAGGCCATCAACGCCCTCGCCAGGTCCTCGGTGTTCTCGTCGAACCCGTGCATCGCGATTCCCTCCCAACGAGAAGAGCCGGCCCGAAGGCCGGCCCTGCTCTTTCGGTCGCTACCCCGTTCGGTCGTCGCTCAGGAGGCGAGCTCCTGGCAGTACGAGCCGAACGCGTCGATGTACTGCCGGATGTCGTCCTCGGTGTGCTGCACCGAGATCGTCCACTGCTCCTCGTCGCCGGGCG
>JBJMLQ010000222.1:0-18092 GCA_045805225.1 Actinomycetota bacterium
CTCGGTCACCACGGCGTTCTGCGCGTGCGACTCTGGGAGCCAGGGGTCGATGTACCCGCGAGCCACGAATCCGAAGAAGGCGTCTCCTTCGACCAGGGCGCTCGGCTCGAACCGGTCGGCGACCGAACGCGCGACGGTTGACTTCCCGGCGCCGGGCGGTCCCGTGATGATCAACAGCTCCGACACGGTCGCATCGTCTCAGGCGCACGTGGTCCGCGATGCCCGGCGGTAGTCATCTCGGATCTTTGGGGAAGGCTTTCAGCCGTGGTGGAGGAGCACGGACCACGATACGAAGGCGACACCCAACGCGATCTCGACCCAGCCGAGAACGATGCCCACGGTCGCGAGGTCGTGCCCGTACTGCCCGGTCGAACGGATCTCCTGCTTCGCACGGTGGCCGAGGATCAGCGCCGGGATCGCGGCGAGAAGCATGAACACTCCGCAGATGCCCAATGCCAACGACCAGACGGCCTTCGAGTTGGTCCGGGCGTGCTGAACACCCGGAGGCGGGGGCGGCATCACCGGTGCGACCATGTCCCAGTAACGGTCGAAGCCCCGCGGGCTCCTGCAAGTCGGCCCCGGTTGGGATCCTCTCCCATCCGGGGCCACATGCTGCGAGCTGCTGTTTCCCTCGTCGCGGGGACAGGATTTGAACCTGTGACCTCTGGGTTATGAGCCCAGCGAGCTACCGGACTGCTCCACCCCGCAACACGAGGCTAGCGGGCATCCGCTCACGCGACAAACACGGTCCGCACCGCGCAGGGTCGCGCACGACCTGCAACGACCGCCGTCGGTCACGGCGACGAGCTGGGTGATGCGGTCGCCGTCGGTGTCGCGCTCGCGCTCGGCGCCGGCGTCGGCGATGTCGTCGACGAGGGCGGTCCGGATCCGCCAGTCGTCGACGTCGCCAGCTGCTGCGCCTGCTGCACGAGGGCCTCCGCCTGCGCGAGCTCCGATTGATAGGTGCCGAGGTCGCCTGCCTTCAGGGCCGCATCGGCCCGCTGGAAATGGGAAAGCGCGTCGTTCAGCAGTTGCTGGATCTGTTGGTCGAGGTTCCCGGTCGGACCACCGTTGCCCCCGTTAGGACCGCCGCCGCCGTTCGGGCCGCCCGGCACACCATTCGTCGCGATGCCGAGCGCATCGGGCAGGCTCGTCCCGAGCGACACGGTGCCCTCGCTCCCGTTCACGACGATCACCCGCTTGAGCTCCGGGATCGCCGGCGACGAGTCGCTCGCGGTCACGTATACCGGCAACACGTACAGGAAGGAGTCATCGACGGGGATCACCAGGAAGTCCCCGAACGACAGCGTCGAGCCTTGCTGGCCGACCAGCGTTCGGAACGACGAGAACGACGGATCGTTGTTGATGCGGGCGAAGACCTGCGGCGGTCCCTCGATGCTGGTCGTGCTCCCCGCCTCGGGGAACCGGAACATGGTGATGTGGCCATAGATACCTGGTCCGGGATCCGAGTTGGCGGCCATCCATCCGACCATGTTCGGACGGCCCGCCGGCACGAACGGGATGACGAGTTGGAACGCCTCGGTTTGTGAATCGGGCAACCGGATCAACTGGTAGTACGGACGCATCGGCGGCGGTGTGCCGTTCGCGTCGGGCGCGAGCGTGGGGTCGGGCGAGACCTGCCAGAAGTCCCGGCGCTGGTAGAACGCGGCCGGATCGGTCACGTGGTAGTTCGCGAACTGATACGCCTGAACCTGGAACAGGTTCTCGGGGTACCGGAAGTGTGCTAGGAGCTCTTGCGACGCGCTCGTGATCGGTGTGAACAGGCCGGGATAGGCCTTGGACCACACCTGGATGATCGGCTCGCTGGTGTTGGCGTAGTACGTGACCGCGCCGGTGTACGCGTCGATCACGACCTTGACCGAATTCTGGATGTAATTGAATGAGCCCCCGAGCAGGCCATCGGTGGCCGTGGTGCCACTCACAGCCTCCGAATACGGATACTGGTCGGTCGTCGTGTACGCGTCGAGGATCCACTGGGGCTGGCCGTCGATGATCGCGAGGTACGGGTCGCTGTCGAACCGCAGGAACGGGACCGCCTTGGCGGCGCGCTGTTCGATGTTTCGGTAGATCATCAGCCGGCTCGAGTCGGTGATCTGGTTCGACAGGAGCAGGTTCACGTCGCGGAAGTTCCACGCGAAGAGCGCCCGCCGGAAGATGTTGTCGACCGGGATGCCGCCGGTTCCCTGGTACGTCTGGTTCTGCTCCGCGCCGTCGAAGTCGAGCTCGCCCTGCGCGCCGGCAACGACGAAGCTGCCCTGATCCTCCTCGCCGTAGTAGATCCGGGGCTGGGTCATGTCGGGCTGTCCCTTGGGCGGCAGGTTCTTCAGCGTCAGGACGGGCTGGCCCTGCACGGTCGCGGTGTTCACCTGCGAAGCCACGGCGCCGTAGCCGTGCGTGTAGGTGAGGTGGGTGTTCTGCCAGGTCTGCGCGCTCGACTGGATGCCGCCCGGATTCAGCTCACGTGCCGACACCATGATCACGCGCGGGGTCCCGCCCGGCCCCAGGGGGTACCGATCCACGTCGACGTCGAGGAAGTCGTAGTACTGGCGGATCTGCTGGAACGCGGCGAAGTTCTTCTGCAGCGTGGACGGACGCCACAGCCGGATGTTGGACACGGTCGTCCGGTTGTCCTTGAGCTGCGAGGCCGACAACGGCAATGCATCAGTCGATCGGAGCTGCTGTTGGATCTGACTCAGCCCGAACGCGGTCGACGTCGCCTGGATGTTGTAGTTGATGTACGGCTCCTCGAGCTGCTGCTCGTTCGGCTTGACCTTGAACTGCTGCACGAACGCCGGATACGCGGTGCCGAGGAGTACCGAGACGATCGCGAGCAACCCCACCGCGACGATCGGCAGGCTCCACTGCTTCGTGCGGATGTTCACGAAGAACAGCACCGCGCAGATCACCGCGACGAGCGTCAGGAAGTTCAGCGCGGGCAGCTGCGCCTTGACCTCGGTGTAGCTCGCGCCCTCGACCACGCCGCGCTGTGACGTCAGCAGATCGAACCTGCCGAGCCAATACCCCCACGCCTTGACCAGCATGACCAGCCCGAGGAGCACCGACAGATGTGCGCGCGCGGCGGGCGTCACCTTGTCGGCGAACGCCGGCGCCTGGGGACGGATCCCGCCCCACAGGACGTGGCCGATCGCGACGAGCAACGTCACGCCGATCAACGAGGAGAAGAGCCACCCCTGCAGGAACCGGAGCCACGGCAACGAGAACACGTAGAACGCAGGGTCGCGATGGAACAGCGGCTCCGGGTTCCCGAACGTCACGCCCGCCGCATTGCGCCACAGCAGGAACGTCTGCCAGTTCCCGCTGACCGACAGGCCGACGAGGAACGCCAGCACGCCGGCCCCGACCGGTAGCAGCCATCCCAGATATGGCTCCGTCGCGTCGCGCACGCGCTCGAGCGGGTCGAGCGGGTTCGGCACCACCGTTTCCTCGGGGCGGATGCGCCGGGCGATCACGAGGTTCACGTACAGCAGTGCGAAGAACACGAGCCCGAACACAACGCCGAGCCAGATCTTGGTCCACAGCGTGTGCCAGAACACGGGCGACTGGTGGATCTCGTTGTACCAGAGCACTTCGACGATGGAGCCTGCGAGGATCGTGAACAGGAAGATGACGGCGAACACGCCGATGATGACGAACGAGAGCCACCGCCGGCGCCGTGGGAGGGAGATCGTCGACATCGCGCCCGCCAGCCTACTTCAGCCCGACGAACCGTTCTGCTGCAAGGCCTGCAGAGCGTCGTCGAACGTCTTCACCGAGATCACCTGCATGTCGCCCGTATCGACGCCCTGCAGCTCGCTCATGTTGTCCTTCGGGGCGAGGAAGATCGTGGCGCCGGCCCGCTGCGCGGCGACGACCTTGTCCTCGATCCCGCCGATCGGATACACGGTGCCGTCAGGCGCGATCTCGCCGGTGCCCGCGATCGTGCGCCCGGCGGTGATGTCCTCCGGCGTCAGGAGCTCGTAGAGCCCGAGCGCCCACATCAGCCCGGCGGAGGGGCCGCCGATCTCGTCGCTCGTGTAGGTCACATCGATCGGGAAGGCGTCGATCATCGAGATGCCGACGAGCTTCTCGTCCTTCGGCCCGCACGGCGCGCGCGTGAACGTCTCCTGCACCGTGTCGCCGTCGACATTCAGGTCGAAGTGCAGCGGCTGGTCGTTCGGGATCGTGTCGAAGAGCTTCGATGCCCGCGCCGCGGTGCGCACGGCGGTGCCGTCGACCGACGTGATGATGTCGCCCGGGTACAGCTTGCCGTCGGCCGGGCAGCTCGGGACCACGTCTTCGATCAACGCCCCGTCGCCGTGCTCTTTGGGGTATCTATGCAGCGCGTGCAGGGCGACGGCGGTCGCGGCGATCTGGCTCTGATCCATCTGCGACACACCGCGCTGTTGGGTGACGGTGACGGGCACCTCGGGCGGATAGACGACGTCGGCCTTCACCACCGACAGGGTGCTGTCGAGCTGTGCGCGAAGCCACGTCAGGCCGGTCAACTGCTCGTAGCGCACCGTCGTCAGGTCGAGCTGGCCGGTCGGCTCATATCGCGGCATGCCCTGATAGATGATGCGCGGCATGACGTCCCGCGCCGGACCGGGCCCTTCCGAGTAGTACGGCAGGGGCCACGCGATCGCCGCGAGGAGGAGCGCGAGCACGCCGAGCCCGAGGCCGATCCGGATCCACCTCGAACGCGTGCCCACGCACCGATGCTACGGGCCGCCCATGTGGATGCTGTGGCAGATGACCGCGCCGCTGCGGGCCGCGGTCACGGCCGACGCTAGGCTCGACGCGTCATGCCGTACGTCACGGTCATCACCTTGGCAGCCGCAGCGGGCGGCGCGGTTGCGGCGTTCACGCTGTACCAAGGGCGCCCGCGGCCGACCGAAGCGGCCGGCGGTCCACCGGCCGGTCAAGGTGCGGCGCGCGGCCTGCCGTCGGCCCCCACGATGCAAACGCGAGTGGTCGGTGCGCTCGGGTTGCTCGTCGCGATGCTCGCCGGTGCGGGCCTGATCGCGCTCCTGTGTTTCCTCGCCTACGCCGCGGTGAAGCACGCGACCGGGTGACTCACGTCACCTCGGGCGTCACGTCACGGAGCTCCGCCAGGAGATGGCCGCTGAGCATGCCGTCGTCGCGCAGGCGTCCCTCGAGGTTGTAGCGGCCGGCCCAATCGGCCAGCGCGGCGGCGGTCGCGTCATCGAGCGCGCCGGTGTGCTCGCCGTCGAAGACGCCGGCCGCGGCGAGACGGCGCTGGACTTCACCGACCACTTCGGGCGTCGCCTCGAGCGGTTCATCGGTGCGGATCAGCATCGTCGAGTCCCACACGGTGAACAGCCGCGCGAGCTCGGCCGGCGCCTCGGGATGGTCGTCGACGCGCAGGTCGATGTAGCGGTCGTTGCGGCCTTCGTACCCGCCCGCCTTACGCACGACCAGGAGCGCGGCCGACTGCTTCCCTCGGCGGTCGCCACCGGCGGCATCGCCGGCGAGCAGCGCGGCCAGGAGCCGGTCGCACAGGTCGCCGTCGGTGTGCGTGAACGTCTCGGCGAGCGCCGCGACCACATCTTCACCCGCCAGGATGTTCCCCTGTACGGCGAAGGCGTCGCCGGTGCGCCCGCCCGCCCAGTCCATGCAGTTGGCGCCGGTGAACGAGGCCGCCCCGCCGTGCGTGTCGACGAAGCCGACCTGGCGCTCCTCGCGATCGCCGTCCGGCTCGAGGACCGCGTCGAGCGCGGCGTCCGCGGGCAGACCGCCTGCCATCAATCCCAGGCCCTCGGGACCGAAGTCGGTGTTCGCCCACGATTGCGTGGCGACGGCTCCGACGCCCGCCTTCGCCCATGGCACCACCGCGCCGACGCACGGGAACTTCGACGCGACGGCCACGCCGAGGTCGCCGGACGCTTCGTCGAACGCGACGATGGAGAACGTCATCGGCGGCCCGATCGCTCGAGCTGGAACGCGGTGCGATACCGCTCGAGGTGCTCGAGCATGTGGCCCGCGCCGCGCACGACGGTCTCTCGCGGCGATTCCGCCACGTGCACCGGCACCTCGCACTCCTGCGACAGCAGCAGGTCCAGGCCGGTCAGCAAGGCGCCGCCGCCCATGAGGAACATGCCGGTCTCGAGCACGTCGTGGGTGAGCTCGGGCGGCGCCTCCGCGAGCGTCCGCCGCGCCGCCTCGATGATTCGGTTGATGGGGTCAGCCATCGCCTGCCGCACCTCGACCTCATCGAGCCGAACCTCGACGGTGTTGCCGGATGAGAGCTCGCGGCCGACGACCAACGCGGCCTTCCCACTGCCCATCGGGAACGCGGAGCCGACCGCGCGCTTGACCTCGTCGGCTGCGCGCTCCCCGATCGCGACGCCGTAGGCGTCGCGCACGTGGTCGTGGATCGCGACGTCGAGGTCGAACCCGCCGACACCGACCGTCTGCCCGGACACGATGCCGCCCATCGAGACGACCGCCATCTCCGAGCGCGCGCCACCGATGTCGACGATGAGACTGCCGATCGGCTCTTGGATCGGCAGTCCGGCCCCGATCGCGGCGGCGAGCGGTTCCTCCACCAGCGTGACCTGCTTCGCTCCGCTGATCTCGACGGCCTCCTCGAGCGCCCGTCGCTCGACCGCAGAGCTGTCGGACGCGATCGTGATGAGCACGCGCGGCTTCGGGTAGCGGCCCGGAGCCGCGCGACGCATCACCACCTCGAGCAGGCGCTGGGTGATCTCGAACTCGGTGAAGGTGCCGTCGCGGAGCGGCCGGACGCCGACCACGTCGCCCGACCCGCTGCCGATGATGCGCCACGCATCCTCGCCGACGGCGACGACCCGGTTCGTGAGCGCGTCCAGCGCGACCACCGTGGCGTCGTCGAACACGATCCCGTCGCCGAGCCGGTAGACCAGCACGCTCGCGGTGCCGAGGTCGATCGCGAGGTCGCGCGCCATCGCTACGCCCCCATGACCCAGTCCGCGTCGCCGGTCCTGAGCGCTTCCTTCTTCCAGATCGGGACGTCGCGCTTCAGCTCCTCGATCCCGAAGCGTGCCGCATCGAACGCCTCGGCGCGGTGCGGCGCCGAGACGGCCACCACGACGCTGGTGTCGCCGATCGAGAGCGTCCCCGTCGCATGCAGCAGCGCGACGGCGCAGACGGTCCAGCCGTCGTGGATCCGTCCGGCGATCTCCTCGAGCCGCTCGGTCGCGAGCTCCTCCCACGCCTCGTACGTCAGCTCGGTCACGTCGGCGCCGGCGGCGGAATGGTCGCGCACCGTCCCGACGAACACACAGGTGCCGCCAGCGGCGGGATCGGCGACCGCCGCGAGCGCCTCGTCCACCGACGGCGGCGTAGGCGCGATCCGAACGAGCGTGCGACCTCTGGTCACGACGCCCATCGTAGCGGTCGTCCGCAGGCCGTTCGCGGGACAGGTCGTAGGCTGGCGTCGATGTCGACACCGCAGTTCCCGTTCGGGATGGATCCGGAGTCCCTACGCGACGCGCCGCTGTTCCGCGAGCTCCAGCGGGTGATGAGCAGCTCGTCCGGGCCGGTGCAGTGGGAGCTCGCGCGCCAGCTCGCCGTCGCGGGGGCCGCGGAGGCCGGGAACGACCCCGAGCCGGCCGAGGGCGCGCGCGCCGGGCTCGAGGATGCGCTCCGCGTCGCCGAGCTCCAGGTCGTCGACTTCACCGGGCTCGAGCCGGCGAACGATCTGCTGCGTGTGTCACTCGCACGGCGCGCCGACTGGATCGCCGGCGCGATCGACGCGTACCGCACCCTGGTGGAGTCGGCCGCGACGCGCCTGCAAGATGCTCTGGGCCGCGCGATGGTCGATCAGCTGCCGACCGACGACGACGCCGCCGAGGGACCGCTCGCGGCGCTCGGCCTCGGCTCGCCGCAGGATCTGATCCGGCAGCTCGGCCCGCTGTTGCAGGCCACGCAGATCGGGCAGGTCTTCGGGTTCCTCGCGGCGCGCGTGCTCGGCGATCACGACGTGGGCATGCCGCGCGCCGTGACCGGCCCGATCGGATTCGTGCTGACGAACATCGAGCGCGTCGAGGCGGACTGGTCGCTCGACCCGCGAGAGTTCCGGACGTTCGTCGCCCTGCATCAGGTTGTACACCGGCTGCAGGCGGAGCGGCCGTGGCTGCCCGCGTACGCGGTCCGAACCGTCGACGACTTCTTGTCGACGATGACCATCGATGTCGACGCCATCCAGCAGCGCTTCGCCTCGCTCGCGCCCGGCGACCCGGAGTCGCTGCAGGCGGCGTTCGGCGGTGAGGACGACGCGATGTTCGGGGTCGTGCTCGACGACGAACAGCGGCTGAAGCTGGACCGGATCCGCGCGCTGATCGGCGCGGTCGAGGGGCACGCCGATCACGTCGCGACGACGATCGGCGCGCGGCTGCTCGGCACGTACGCACGCATCGAGGAAGCGATGCGCCGGCATCGAGACGACGAGGAGCTCGATCCGTTGTTCGCCCGGTTGCTCGGTGTCGACGTCGGGCGAGCGCACGTCGAGCTCGGCCGCCGGTTCGCCGACACGGTCGTCGAGCTCACCGACGAGGCGACGCTCACGCGGATGTGGACCGACGCCGACGCGCTCCCCGGGCTCGCCGAGCTCGAGGAGCCGCGGTTGTGGCTCGCGCGCACGGTGTGAACCAGGTCGTCCGGTATCCTTCGCGCCATGCCGGAGCTGATCGCGGGTGAGCTGGTCGCGGCCGCGGTGGTCGACGCGCGCATCTGGGGATCGCAGGGCGACGTCTCGCCCGACGGCATCTATCTGACCGGCCAGCCCGGCCCCGTGCTCCCGTTCGTGATGTTCCGCGCCTGGAAGGTGCCCGTCGGGATCGTCCAGGAAGAGGTCCGGCTGTTCGGCCCGTCCGGCCGGATGGTCTTTCGATGGGGCCCGGAGTACCGCAGGATGGCCGGGATGTTCGACCTCACGACCGAGGTCGACCAGGTCGCGCACGCGGTGTTCGACGAAAGCGGCATGTACGTGGCGTCGTTCGTGATCGACGACCAGGTGCTCGGCGAGATCGAGGTCCCGGTGTACGTGCAGGCCGAGCCTCCGGCGCTGGACAAGGCCGTCGAGGAAGGCCTCAAGAAGTCCGACGTGATCTGGGTCGGCGCCGACATCGGCGGGCGGCGGAAGACGGTTCCCGCATGGTTCGCCTACAAGAACGGCAAGGTGTACGTGCTCTCCCGACGCGAGCCGGGAACGGACGAACAGACCATCCCCGGGGCCGGCACCGCACGCGAGTTCGTCGTCATCACCCGCCGGAAGCTCCGCGACACCTCGCTCGACGAGCTCACCGCCGCGGGCAGGGTGCTCGAGGGCGCCGAGTGGGAGGCCGCCGCGGCAACCCTCGTCGACCGGCGCCGCTCGCGGAACGGGCCCCCCGCCGACGCGATCAAGCGCTGGCGCACCACCTGCGACATCCTCGAACTGACGCTGAACGCCCCGACCGGCTAGCGGTTCACCGGCCGCCCGAGCGCGTCGGCGATCGACTGCAGCTGCTTGCCGAGCGTCACCATCTCCTCGGGCACCAGCGCCTGCGCGCCGTCGACGAGCGCGTCCTCGGGGCGTGGATGGATGTCGACCATCACGGCGTCGGCGCCGGCGGCGATCGCGGCGCAGGCCATCGGCGCAACCAACGAGCGCTTGCCGACCGCGTGCGACGGGTCGACCATCACCGGCAGGTGCGATTCTTGCTGGGCGACCGCCATGCCCCCCAGGTCGAGCGTGTTGCGTGTCGACGGCTCGAACGTCCGGATGCCGCGTTCGCACAGGATGACCTCGGAGTTCCCGCGCTGTGCGACGTACTCGGCGGCCTGCAGCCATTCCTCGATCGTCATCGCAAGGCCGCGTTTCAGCATCACCGGCTTGTTCGTGAGGCCGACCTCTTTGAGGAGCTCGAAGTTCTGTGCGTTGCGCGTGCCGATCCGGATGCAGTCGGCGACATCGGCGACGCGCGCGACCTGTGAGATGTCGACCACCTCGAGGACGAACGGCAGGCCGAACCGCCGGCGCGCCTCTTGCAAGATCTCGATCCCCTGTTCGCCGAGACCTTGGAACGAGTAGGGCGACGTGCGGGGCTTGTAGACGTCGCCGCGCATCACGGTCGCGCCGGCGTCCTTCGCGGCCTTCACCGAGGTCATCGTCTGTTCCTCGCTCTCGACCGCGCACGGTCCGGCGATGATGGTGAACGAGTCGCGTCCGATCGGAACGGTGCCGATCTTCACGACGGTGGTCTCGGGGTGGAGGTCCCGCGACACCATCTTGTAGGGCTTGCCGATCTGGATGACGTGATCGACGCCGGCCATCTGCCGCCAATCGATCGACTTGAAGCGGTCGGTGTCGCCGACGAGCCCGATGATCGTGTGCACCGTGCCGCGCGAGACGAAGGCTTCGCCACCGTTGGCGCGGACGCGTTCGGAGACGGCGTCGATATCGCCGTCGGTGGCGCTGTGCTCCATCACGATGACCATGTGGTCGAACCTCCACGTTCGGCCCGGTCGCACAGCCCGGGAAGTCGAAACCCCGGGCGGTTCGGCCCGGGGTCGCTGGCTGCTCGGTGCGGCTGGCGACTACGCCGGGTCGACCCCGACGTAGAAGAACCACGAACCGATGATGTGCTGCATCGCGGCCAATGGTGTCAGACGGGTGCAGGGCTGGCAAGCGTTGACCAGCCCCGATGATCCACCACCTGGCGCACCGCCCAGGCCGGGTCGGGGGCGGGATGGTCGACGCGGAAGTGGCCGCCGCGGCTCTCGGTTCGCCGCAACGCGGCCTCGCTCATGAGCCAGGCGACGAGCGTGGCGGCGCGGCCGCCACCAGGATCCGCTGCCGACGCCAACTCTGAGGCGAGCTTGTCGAGCTCCGGCCCGTCACGACGGACCCCGAGGAATCGGTCGGCGCGATCACGGATCGCCGGAAGCGCCATCGCGCCCGCGGGCGCCGCGTCGGGCGCGTCGACGGGGGGCGGGGTCCTGAGCACACCGTCACCGGCCACCGCCGCGCGCCGCCCGAAGACCAGCGCTTCCGCCAAGGAGTTCGAGGCGAGTCGGTTGGCGCCATGGACGCCGGTGCTCGCGACCTCCCCCGCGGCGAACAGCGCGGGCACGCTGGTGCGGCCCCACAGATCGGTCAGCACGCCGCCCATGCAGTAGTGCGCAGCCGGCGCGACCGGCACCGGCTGGGTGGCGATGTCGAGGCCCACCTCGCGGCACTGTTCCTCGGCGGTCGGGAACCGCCGTGCGACGTCAGGCGCCGCGGTCGCATCGAGGTACACCGGCGCGCCGGTCTCGTCCCGCACCTGCAGCACCGCACGCGCGACGACGTCTCGGGGCGCGAGGTCGCCCAGGGGATGGAACCGATCCATGAACCGCTGGCCGTGGGCGTCGCGGAGCACCGCGCCTTCGCCGCGAAGCGCCTCGGTCAACAGCCGTGCCGGGCGCCCCGGCACGTCGAGCGCCGTCGGATGGAACTGCACGAACTCCAGGTCGGCGAGCGCGGCGCCCGCGTTCCAGGCCAGGGCCATCCCCTCGCCGACCGACGTGTCTGGGCCCGTTCGGCGTCCGAAGATGCCGCACGCCCCGCCGGTCGCGAGCACGACACGGTCGGCGGTGACGAGCGCGCCACCTTCGATCCGAACGCCGGTCGCGACGCCGACGGCATCGGTCTGGATCGCGACGGCCCGCGCGTCGACCCGGACGATGCCCGTGTGCCCCTCGACCGATTCCTCGAGGAACCGGTGCAACGCCCGGCCCGATCGGTCGCCGCCGGCATGGTGCACGCGCCGGCGCGAGTGGCCGCCCTCGAGCGCCGAGTCGCTCTCGTCGAAGCGCATGCCCATCGCGCGAAGTTCGGCCACCGCCTCCGGTGCCTCGCGCACGAGCACATCGACGGCGGCGGGGTCACAGAGCCCGGCGCCCGCGGCGAGCGTGTCGGCGGCGTGCCGCTCGGGGGAATCGTCCGCCGCGGCAACCGCCGCGACACCGCCCTGGGCCCACGCCGTCGCGGTCAGCTCCGCGGCGCCCGGCGCGATCACCGTGACGGCTCCGCGTTCCGACGCGTGCAGCGCGCACCAGAGTCCCGCGGCGCCCGCGCCGATCACAACGGTGCGCGCGCTCACTCGCTGAACACCGGGCCGGCCGGCACCGTGCGGCCCGCCGTCGGACCGATCGCGATCATCCGCTCGACCGCGGCGCGTGCTCGCTCGGCGATCTCCGGCGGCACGTCGATCTCGAACACGCCGTCACGCACCGAGGTGAGCAGATTCTCCGGCGTGATCATCTTCATGTACTTGCATTCGGCCTTCGCGTCGATCGGCACGAACTCCTTGTCGGGGCGCGCCCGCCGCAGCTGATGCAAGATGCCCGTCTCCGTCGCGACGAGGAACCGGTGATGCGGCGACGCCTCCGCCTCGGTCACCATCCCACCGGTCGACAGCACCTTCGTCCGGTCGGCGGGGAGCTCGCCCTCGCCGAGGAGCCACATCACGTTGGTTGTGCAGCCGCACTCCGGGTGCACGAGGAGCTCCGCGTCGGGTTCGGCCGCGAGCTTCGCCTTCAGGTCGCCGGGCTGGATCCCGGCGTGCACGTGGCACTCCCCCATCCAGATGTGCATCTTCCGGCCGGTCTGGCGCTCGACATGCGCGCCCAAGAACTGGTCGGGCAAGAACAAGATCTCGTGGTCCTCGGGGATCGACGCGACCACGTCGGCGGCGTTCGAGGACGTGCAACAGATGTCGGACTCCGCCTTCACCTCGGCGCTCGTGTTGACGTACGCGACCACCGTCGCGCCCGGGTGCTCGGCCTTCCAGGCCCGCAGTTGCTCGGCGTCGATCGACGCGGCGAGCGAGCAGCCGGCCTCGAGGCTAGGAAGCAGCACCGTCTTGTCCGGTGACAGCAGCTTGGCGGTCTCGGCCATGAAATGGACGCCACAGAAGACGATCGTCGACGCGTCGGTGTCGGCGGCGATCCGCGACAGCGCGAGCGAGTCGCCGACGTGATGTGCGACGTCTTGGATCCACGGCACCTGATAGTTGTGCGCAAGGATCACCGCGTCGCGCGCCTCGGCGAGGCGTCGCACCTCCGCCGCCCACTCGTCGAACGTCATCGTCGGGTGCGTCTCAGCCATCGATCCCGACCACTTCCAGCGACACGTCGAGCGCCGGCGCCGAATGCGTGAGCCGGCCGACGGACACGATGCGCGCGCCCGCATCGACGAAGGCACGCACGTTGTCCAGGTCGACCCCACCGGAGATCTCGAGCCGCTCGGCGTCGCCGGCCCGCTGGATCGCAGCGCGGACCAGATCGGGCGTCGGGTTGTCGAGCAGGATGCGCTCGGCGTCGGCCGCGAGCGCCTCGTCGAGCTGGTCGAGCGTTTCGACCTCCACCTCGATCGGCCGACCGTCGGCGCGGGCCCGACGGACCGCTTCGGTCACACTCCCGGCGATCCGCACGTGCGTGTCCTTGATCAAGATGGCGTCGGACAGGGAGGCGCGATGCAGCGTGCCGCCGCCCGCCGCGACGGCCTCCCGCTCCACCGACCGCAGACCGGGCAACGTCTTGCGGGTGCACAGCACGGCGGCCGGCACGGCGGCGTCCACATAGGTGCGGGTCAACGTCGCGATGCCCGACAGATGTCCCAGGAGGTTGAGCGCCGGCCGCTCCGCGCGGAGCATCGTGCGGGCGTCACCGCGCAGCAGCGCCGCGCGATCGCCGGCCCGGACACGGTCGCCGTCGGCGGCTTTCCGGTCGATCTCAACCGTCGTGCCGTCCTCCGCGGCCGCCACCTCGAAGACGGAAACGGCCGCCTCGAGACCCGCCAGCACACCGTCCTGCTTGATCACGAGCTCGGCCGCGCACGACGTGGCCTCCGGGATCGTCGCTTGCGACGTGATGTCGCCGGCCGGCGCGTCTTCGGCCAGGGCGATACGAGCCAGCTCTTCGTGGGCGTGTGCCATGTGTGTCCCTGTCATCCATCGTAGCGCGGGTCCAGAAGGTCCCCGTGAGACACTCGCGCGATGCCGGACGAGACCGACGACCTGGCAGCCCTCGTCGAGCGGTCGCCGTTCTATCGGTGGAGCGGCATGCGGGTCGAGGCCGTGGAGACCGGGTCCGTCACCGTCTCGCTGGACCTCGGCGAGCACCACGCCAACCTGCAAGGGTTCGCCCACGGCGGGATCCTCGCGACCCTCGCCGACGCGGCGATGGGGCTGAGCGTGCGGAGCGCCCTCGAGCCCGGACGGCGTCACGTCACGATCGAGCTCGGCATGCACTACCTGCGGCCGGTCCGAACGGGAACCGTGACCGCGACGGGCCGCGCGGTCCGGGTCGGCCGGGAGGTGGCCTACGCGGAGGCGTCGATCACCGATGCACGCGGGACGGATCTCGCCCGCGCGAGCGGCACGTACAGCGTGACCTCGCGGCGCGATCAGTAGTCGACGTCGAGGGTCGACATCGCGTCGGCGAGCTTGCCGAGGGCGCCTGCCAGACCCATCAACATCCCCATGTTCCCGTCGACCTTGATCTTGCCCATCATGAAGGCGGTCACGGGGTTGATCTCGCGCTTCGCGAGCGCCACCGAGGTCGCGTAGCTCTGCGTGATGGTCGCGTCCACGTTGTCGATGTCGCCGGTGCCGAGCTCGATCTTGCCGTCGTGCACGATCGTCCAGTAGTGCGCCGGCTCGTCGGCGTCGCGCGTGATGACCTGCTGGATCCGCGCCGACTGTGTGCCGGCCGCCTGGGCGAACTCGTCGCCCGCATTCACGGTCTCCATGACCGCGGCCGCCCACTCGTCGGACAGGAACGGGATGCTCACAGTTGTCGCCCTTCCTCGATGGAGGGCGCCAGCCTACCGCTGATCGGGGAACAGCTCGGGCGACGTGAAGTGGGTGTCGTCGCCGAGGAACCACATCGTGCGGCGGTCGCCGTCCACTTTGACCGTATTGATGCTCGTGTTGGGAGGCAGGAAGAACATCTCCTGGTCCTCGACGCCCAGCAGGTGCCCGATGTAGGCGTTGATCACGCCGCCGTGGCACACGATCCAGACGTCGCCGTCGGGATGTGCGCCGACCGCTCCCTCGACGGCGTCGACGACGCGCCGGCGGAACGCGGCCACCGGCTCCGAGTTCGGGGCGAGCACGAAGACGGGGTTCTGCAGCAGGACGCGCTCCGGCATCTCGGGATGCTCGGTGATCAGCTCCTCGAACTCCTTCAGCTCCCAGTCGCCCGCGTGCCACTCGGCGAGGTCATCGAGATAGGTCGCGGTGCGCCCGGTCGCCTGGAGATAGGGCGCGATGGTCTCGCGCGCGCGGGTGAGCGTCGAGCAGTAGATGCCGGCCGGTTCGGGCATCATCCGGAGCCGCCGCGTGAGCGCGACGGCCTGCTCGCGGCCGGTCGCGTCGAGCGGCGGGTCGGCGGTGTCGCCTCGGGGCGTCGGCGTGTGCACGCTCGATCGGTGGTCCGCCTTGCCGTGACGGATCAGATAGATCCGGCGCTCGGTCACCGTGCGACCCCGTCCGGGTGTCGCGCGCGCCAGTCTTCGGCGTAGGCCTCGACCTCTTCGCGCAGCCAGATCCGACCGCCCGCGAGTGCGGCGATCGGTTCGGGGAAGTGCCCGCGGTCGATATACGTGATCACGCGCCGCTTATCCCAGCCCATGATGTCGGCCGCTTCCGAGACGCCGACGAGCTCGGGCACGACCTCGACGGTCAGCGCGACATCGTCGCCGATCGCCTTGCGGAGCTCGTCCAGGCAGCCGAGTCGCGACGTGCCGGTGACCTCGACGTACATCGGGGCGTCGAGCACGCGTGCGTACCATCGCCCGCCGGATCGCCACAGCCGGGCACGCACCGGGTCCGCCACGGGACGCAGGGTATGACAGCGTCGCTCAGGCGCACAAGCCCGCGGCGGTCCTCACCCGGTGTCGATGCCGTGCCACGGTGGCACCGTGACGGTGCGCGCGCCGGCCACGCCGCCAAGGATCACCTTCCGCAGCCGCGAGTCGTTGGCGCTCGAGCGCTCGTAGATCTCGCCCGTTGGATCTGCCTGCACCTGGATGAAGTACGTGCCGTTCGGCAGGTCGGTGACATCGAACGACTGCCCGGGGAGCCCCTGGAAATAGGTGTCGCCCCAGCCCGTCGGGAGCGATTCCCTGATCCAGATCGCCGACGCGTCGCCGCACGCGGACCCGAGTCCGAGGGCTCCTGGATTCCATTTGGCGCCCTGGACCGTCAGATCGATCGCATCGGTGGGCGCGAGACAGAACCCCGTCTTCTGGCTGCGAACGACCTGCTGCTTGTCGGCACCCAGAAGGCGATACGCGGCGAACTGCTTGAAGTGCCAGTGCTCGTGTCCCGGATCCGAGTCGTAGACGAGCGTCCCGACCGGCGCCCGTGCGACCGGCTTGTCCCCCCGGTAGAAGGTCTGCCACGCGTCCATGATGTTCGTCCGGGTGCGGCGGAACCCCTCCACCACCATCGGCGCGGGACCGGCATCCCACACGGTCGCGCCGAAGTCGAGGAAGTCCCTTCCCGGTTCGCTGTACTCGTCGATGGACATGCCCCACGCCGGGAGCGCCACGAGATCCGGCAGCGTGCTCGGGCGTGGGTTCGTCCGCGTGGGCAGGGCGCTGCTCGACGCAGTGGTCGCGGTCGCGCCCGTCGCCGGGGCGCAGAACGGAGGACATCCGGACGGGTTCGTCGACACGACTTCGTCGATCGTGGCCGACGCGTCAGCCGGCGCGATCCCGAACAGCCGCTGATACAGCGGCGAGATCTCGAGATGAACCGTGTACGTCCCGTCCGGCCCCGGGAACCGGATGCGCGCCATATCCAGGGCGCCGACCGCCCACCCTTGGTCGATGCCCCACACCACACCGGTGGTGAACGGGTTCGTGTAGCAGCCCTGCGGGAAGGTCGACGTCATCGGTCCGCTCGCGTCCGCGCGTTGCACGTTCCAACTGTCGGGGCAGAACGGAAGCGACTTCTGGAACACGACGTCTCCCGTCGGGCCGGTCACCGTCGCGTCGAAGAACCTGCGGAACCCCGACCACTGATCGGCGACGACGCGATCAGGTAACGCGACCTGGCGGGCGGACGTGCCCGGATCGATGATCTGGGTCGCCACGACGGCCGACGAGTACGTGTCGCGATGCGCGATCACCTCGAAGGTGGAATCGCTCGCCGACACCCAGAGGCCGCTATCGACGTAGATCTTCTGCTTCGTCGAATAGCGGTAGTCGGTCACGCTCGAGACGGGGGCGAACACACGAAGCCGCGGTCCGTGTTGCGTCGTTGCCTGGACGGAGCTGCTCGCCCATGAGGCGCCGACGACGGCGAACGAGGCAAGCAGCGTCAGCGGGACGCGAAGCGGTCGGTTCACGGGGGCCCCCTCGGAATCGTCGGGTCGCGCACGGATGCGCGTCTTCCTTGACGCTGACGCTCAGTGTCGCGGATCGGTTCCCGAGGGACCCGGCCCTACCATCCGCAACACGGCAGGATATAGCCGCAGCTCGGACACTTGTAGTGGGCGTGTTCGGGTTCCATCGGGTGCCCACAGAGGTCACACGGCAGCCGCTTCGACGCGTCGACGGGAACGCATATCGGCACGTCGGTGGTGCGTTGGTCGGCCATCGCCGTGACCGTACACCCGGGCCCCGACACGGTCGCGCAACGATCATCCGCCGGCGCGGAGCAGGCCCTGGCGGCGGAGCTCCTTGCGCCAGCACTCGGTGTGCCAGTGCCGGCGATCGTCCGCGGCCCCGTTCGGAACCACGACGAGATGCCGAAGGCCCGGCCGGACAACGTGGTCACACCCGGGACAGCGGTACTCCTTGTCGCTCGCGACCTCGCGCACCTCGTAGCCGTCGATGACGGCCCAGGCCGGCGCACGCGGCGTGCCGACCGGCGAAGGCGACGGCAGGTACTCCAGCGGCGCGCGCTTGTTCTTCCTGGGCATCAGCCGTTGGCCTTCACGAAGGCGACCACGTGCGGCACCAGCTCTGCCGCGTTGTCGCGAGGCTTGTCCTTCCGCGACCGCTCGAACGAATGCCCCGCGTCCTCGAACGGCAC
>JBJMLQ010000223.1:0-6997 GCA_045805225.1 Actinomycetota bacterium
AGCCGTATACCTTGCGGACCCCGACCGCGCGCGCGGCGGGTTGAGTGGTCGTCGTCGCCACAGCAACTCCCTCCATGGTGTTCGACCGGCAGGTCCCCAACCGGTCACGTGCGGTGGTATCGGTCGTTCCGCGCAGACAGACGCGCCGAGGCCTCGCGTGCTCGCGGCAGTCTAGCAACGAGGCATGAACGCTAGATGGACGAGATGTGCAGGTATCGCTGTGATGCAGGACGGGTCGCGCGGTCGGGCAAGCGGCTCGTGCGGGGAGGGTTGCGCTCTGGAGGGCTCGCGTGTTTAAGGTAGGGCCATGGACCGACGGAGGGGGGCGTCCGCTGCACGCCGGGTTGGCAGGGCCGTCGCCGGCGTGGCCGTCGCCCTGACGATCGTCGTCGCGCCCTCCGCTTCCCGGGCGCAGCCCTCGATCTTCCCGACGTCCGGCGCGCTGTTCGGCGCCTTCGTTCAGCCGGGCTCGCATACGGGCCCGGACCGGCGGTCCGCGCTCACGTCGTTCGAATCACTCGTTGGCCGCGAGATAGCGATCGAACGGGTCTACTACTTCTGGGATCAGGCTTGGCCGACCGCCGACGACGCGTGGACACGCGATGCCGGGCGCATCCCGTTCATCAGTTGGAACGCCGCCCGAACCGATGGGACGAAAGCGAAGTGGGCCGACATCGCCTCCGGCGTGTACGACTCCGTGATCCAGGCTCGTGCCGCCGACCTCATCGCGTTCGGCGGGCCGGTGATCTTCTCGTTTCACCATGAGCCGGACGGCGACGTCGCGGCGGGGACCCCTGCGGAGTTCGTCGCGGCGTTCCGGCACATCCACGCGGTCTTCGACGCAGCCGGGGTGACGAACGTGACCTACGCCTGGACGATGACGGCGTGGAGCTTCCGGTCGTCACAGGCGGCCTCCTACTACCCAGGCGACGACGACGTCGACGTGATCGCGGCCGATGGATACAACTGGTACACGTGCCCGGGCGTCAGCGGACCGTGGCGCTCGTTCACGAACATCTTCGCGCCCTTCCACACGTTCGGACAGCAGCACGGCAAGCCGATGATCGTCGCCGAGTGGGGCGGGCGTGAAGACCCGGCGACGCCCGGCCGGAAGGCGACGTGGATCGACGAGGCCTCGACCCAGCTCAAGGAATGGCCCGACATCGTCGGCGTCCTCTACTACGACGCCGACAAGGGGTGCGCCCGGTGGGTGGACACCTCACCGTCGTCGCTCGCGTCGTTCCAGGCGATGGCGGCGGACCCCTATTTCAACCCGCCGCCGACGATCTCGATCACGTCGGGACCCGCCGTCGCGACGACCGCTCGGTCGGCGACGGTGCGGTTCGCCGCGCCCGGGGCCGCTGGGTATCGATGCGTGCTCGATGGCGGTCCGCCGACCGCGTGCGACTCGGGGAAGTGGTCGCGGACCGGCCTCGCGCTCGGCTCGCACGTCTTCGAGACCTGGGCGGTCGACGGGTCTGGCGCGGCGACGACCGACCACACCAGATGGGCGTGGACGATCGTGCCGTGGGCAACGATCGACGTGCAGGACTTCGCGTTCTCGCCGACCTCGCGCACGCCGGCGCAGGACACCGCCGTGCTGTTCCGATTCCTGGGGCCGAGCCAGCACACCGTCACCGACACCAGCGGGCTGGGGTTGTTCGACTCGGGGCCGCTGCCCGCCGGCACGACGTACACCGTGCCGGTGCTCGGCGCCGGGCAATACCCGTTCGCGTGCACGATCCACCCGTCGATGACGGGGGTGCTCAAGGTCGGGCTGGTCGCGACCCCATCGTCGGGATCGACGACCACCGCGTTCACCATCCAGTGGGCCGTCGGCCAAGCCCCGACCGGCTATGTCTTCGATGTCCAGATCAAACGGCCGGGGACCACCACGTGGAAGGCGCTCGCGACCGACACCACCGGCGGCCAACTCGCGTTCACACCGGACAAGGGTGCCGGCACCTACAGCTTCCGCGCCCGGACGCAGGTGTCGGGCGGCACCGCCTCGACGCAGTGGTCGGTGGCCAAGAGCGTCACGGTCGGCTAGCGGGATGATGCCGCGAGGTGCGGTGGGCGCGGCTGGGATCGAACCAGCGACCTCTCGCGTGTGAGGCGAGCGCTCTCCCGCTGAGCTACGCGCCCGGGAGCGAGTCACCTTACCAACGGCCCCTATAGCGACGGCGGCACGTGCCCGCGCCGTGCCGCCGTCCGGGTCGGGACAAGCCCGGACCCTCGCGCATCTTGCCCGGACGGCTCGGCGAGCGCAACCCGAACCGCGGAGTCAGAGGGTCGCGACCATCACCGGGGTGGTCGTGGGCGCGCTCGGACACGTGTTCGACTCGACGGTCACGGCAGCCACATCGGCAGTGCTGAACGTGCCGCTGACCGGTTCGACGACCTGACCGTTCGTCGGCATCACACACCCCAGTGACGTCGGCGTCTTCCCCTTGATCGTCCAAAGCTCGTAGGTCTTGCCCGCGGGAGGTTCAGCGAGGCCCGACCCCAGCACGTACGCGTTCGTGCCGTCGGGCGCGACCGCGAGCGTCATCGCGCCACTCGTGCCGTTGCTCGGCGCGAACGGGACGATCTGAACGCCCGCCTGTCCGAGGAAGGTCTCGACGCGATCGCGCGGCGCGGCCAGGTATCCACCGAGCGCGCCAAGCGCGACCAGCGCGACCGCGGCGGCGATCGCGATGAGGGCCGTGAGGGCGCGATGGCTCGGCGCGATCGCCGCCGGGCCACCGTCGGCGCGGGACCGACCGTCGCCGCTGGTCGGGTCGGAACCGCCGGGGCGCACAAGCGCCGCCGCGACCGTTCGATCCTCGAGATCCGCGGACACCGCGCTCGGCTCAAGGCCGACGCCGAGCATCGCGGCCGTGTCGGCCAACGCCGCGCGCAGATCCTCGCACCCGGCGCAGCCGGCACCGTGCTCGGTCAGGAGCACGTCGAGCCGAGCCCGGTCGTCGGGCTCCAAGCCGCCGAGCGCCTCGAGCGCCAGCAGCTCCTCGATGTCGGTGTGGTCTCTCATCGTTCCGTCTCCACCAGCGTGGTGCGGAGCTTCCGCATCGCGAGCAGCGCCCGCGACTTGACGGTGCCCAACGGCACGCCCAAGGCCTCCGCGACGCCCGTTTGCGTCACGCCGCGGAAATACATCAGCTCGATCACCTGGCGCTGCGGCTCGGGCAGCGTCGCCAGCGCGGCACGGACCGATGCCACCTCTCCCGGACGCGCCACCGCCGAGATCACGTCGTCCGCATGGTCCGCGAGCACGATCGGCTCCGCGGCCGCCTCCTCCGTCCGGCGCCGCTGGGCCTGTTCGCGCCGGACGAGGTCCACCGCTCGCGCGTGCACCATCGTGAGCAGCCACCGGCGCACCGTCGCGCGCGCCTCGTCGAAGCGCTCCGGCGCACGCCACAGCTGCAGGAACCCCTCCTGCACCGCTTCCTCGGCGAGCTGATCGCTCCGCGTGACCCGCATCGCCACCGACTTCGCGACCGCGGCGTTCCGGCGGAACAACTCTCGGAACGCCACACCTTCAGGATCGCCGGCGCGCACCTTGCCGAGCAGCTCCCGGTCGCGGGCGTCGTCCATATCGCGAACGCTCACGACGACCCCCCGGTCACGGAGGCGCCGCGGGCGCACGTCGACGCGGCGATCGAGGGCGGCTGTGAGCACGACATAAGACGGTTCGCGCTCCCCCCTCTCTCGGATCGGCCGGCGCCCGGGGATGATGCCATCCCCTCGGACGCAGGTCACGCGAAGAGTGATCCGGGCCCGCCCGGAGCGCGAACCGCACGTGTCCGCGTCCAGGGAGGGTTCGGTCGATGGCGTCCAGGCAGCGAGGCTCGTCGGGCCACCACACCCCGAGGATCCTGGGGCGTCTCACGCTCGTCTTCGGGGTGTCCGCAGTCATCCTGCTCGCCGGCAGCGGAGCCGCGCAGGCGCATCCGCTCGGCAACTTCACGATCAACCTCTACGACGGGCTCATCGTTCGGGCAGACGGCGTCGACGTGGACTACGTCGTCGACATGGCGGAGATCCCCGCGTTCGAGGAGAAGCAGACGATCGACGCGAACGGCGACGGCACGCTCGACCCAACCGAGACCGCCACCTACGTCACGAACACCTGCTCTCGTCTCGCGGGCGGAGTCACCTTGAGCGTGGCGAACGATCCGGTGCCTGTGCGGCCCGCGGGCGCGGGCACGGTCGCGTTCCCGCCGGGCGCCGGCGGACTGTCCACCATGCGCCTCGAATGCCCGATGCACGGCCGGGTGGTGGTTCGGGAAGGCCAACCGGTTGCCTACCGCGACGGCAACTTCGCGGGACGGATCGGCTGGCACGAGATCACCGTCGTCGGCGACCGGCTCGCGGTGCTCGACAGCGACGCGCCGTCGACCAGCGTGAGCGCGCGCCTGACCGCCTACCCCGCCAACCTTCTGCAGTCGCCGCTGGACCAGCGGACGGCGTCGTTCCAGGTCGGTGGCGCCACGGGCGTCGCCGCCGCGCCCGTCACGGACGCGACGGCGACGATCAGCCGCAACTTCGGCGACCGGCTCACCAGCGCGTTCGCGGGCCTGGTCACGACCGGCGGCAGCACGCCCTTGCTGTGGATGCTCGCCCTCGCAACCGCGTTCGCGATCGGGGGCATCCACGCGCTCGGTCCGGGCCACGGCAAGACGCTGATGGCCGCCTATCTCGTCGGCTCCGACGCACGACCCCGACAGGTGGTCCTCGTCGGCGCAGCGGTCTCGGTGATGCACACGGCCTCGGTGGTGGTGCTCGGCCTCGCCGTGCTGGTCGCCGGCCAGGCCTTCACGCCGGAGGTTGCGTACCGCTGGACGACGATCGCCTCGGGCGCCGTCGTCGCAGGTCTCGGCCTGTACCTCTTCACGACCAGGCTGCGCCACGCGCGGAAGACGCGCGAGCACGACCCGGCGCACGCACGTGCGCATGACCACGACCACGGGCACACGCATGAACGTCCGACCGGACGGTTCGGCCTCGCAACGCTCGCTGTATCCGGCGGCATCCTTCCGTCTCCGTCCGCGCTCATCGCCCTCCTCGCGGCCGTCGCGATCGGGCGGGTCGTCTTCGGGCTGGCCCTCGTGCTCGCGTTCGGGCTCGGTCTTGCGACCGTCCTCGTCGCGGTCGGGTTCGGCTCGATCAAGGCCCGCTCGACGATGGACCGGCGACTCTCCCGCAGCGTGACGACCTGGGCGCCGGTCATCAGCGCCGTCGGGATCTGCCTGCTGGGCACCGTCCTCGTCGCGCGCACCCTCTGAACGGGCACGACCGGCGGTACGATGTGCGCCTGTCCGAGGGGGAGGCGTGATGCTCGCAGAGTCGATGGAAGACTTCGTCAACGGCCTGGTCTCGTGGCTGCCCACGAAGCTCGAGCACGTCGCCGAGATCGCCGTCTATATGGTCTTCCTGACGATCTTGCTGGCCGTGCCGATCATCCTGTGGCTCGGCTACGCCGTGTCGACCACCAAGCGTTCGCAGCGCGACCAGTAGCGCGCCGCTCTCACACAGCACACGTCGATCTCGTGGAGCGCGTCGAGATCGAGGGCCGGGAACCGACGCCCGAGCAGCTGCTGGCCGTCACGTCCGCGTACGGGCATTTCACCGCGATGCAGGTCCGTGATGGCAAGACCCGCGGGCTTGCGCTGCACCTGGAGCGGCTCGCGTCATCGAACCACGACGTGTACGGGGCCGGCTTCGACCCGGAACGAACACGCTCGCTGATCCGCCACATCCTGGAGGAAACGCGCGACGCGTCGGTTCGCGTCTACATCCACCGCGGCGACGACCGGCCGACCACGGTCGTGACGGCGCGACCGCCGGCGGAGATGACAGGTCCGCTCCGGCTCCGGTCGGTTGCGTACCTTCGCCCGGACCCGCACATCAAGCACGTGCACACCGACCAGGGGCACTACCGAGAGGTTGCGCAACGCGCGGGCTTCGACGATGCGGTCCTGACGGCGCCCGACGGGCGGCTATCCGAGACCACGATGGCCAACATCGGCTTCTTCGACGACGCCGGCGTGATCTGGCCGCATGCGCCGATGCTCGAGGGCATCACCAAACAGTTGCTCGAGCGCCACGGCCCCCAGCACGGGATCGCGATGCGGAGCCGTCCGGTGCACGTGCGCGAGCTCGATGGCTTGACGGGCGCGTTCGTCTCGAGCGCTCGAGGGATCGGACGTGTGTCGTCGATCGACGACGTCCAGCTCGACACACCGGAGGATCGGATCGACGCGTTACGTCAGGTCTACGCGGCCGTGCCCTGGGACCTGATCTAGCGTGTAGCTACTCGTGATCCGGGAACTCGATCACGTACTCCCACAGGACCGTGCCGTCGACCTGTTCCATGCGACTCCGCGACCGCCGAAGCGCTTGGTCGGTATGTCCCTCTTCGAGCGCCATGTCTCGCGCGAGATAGACGGCTTGGCGACGGCTCAACTCGGGCGACGTCTTCGGGATGCGGAACGTCAGCGGCATCGCCGAAGCGTAGCCCAGCATCCCTCCGGTCGCGAATCCGCACGTGTCGTGCGTCGTGACGACGCACCGAGCCGACAGCCGTCGTCAACGCAGCGATGGCTGCGGTGGCAGCAGCATGCCGCCCCATGTGGCCCCGCCGCCGCCGAGCGACGGGTCGAGCCGCATCCGCTCGAACGGAACGAAGTCGCGCCAATCCGTCCACCAGTCGACATGGGCGAGATCGTGATCCACCGCGCACGTGTAGAACGCGCGAGCGACGTCGTGGCCGTTGAGATCCGCGTTGCGCCAGACCTCGTGCGGCTCCACCGTTCGCCAACACGCGAAGCACCGGTCCGGGTAGAGCTCTTCGTCCGCCACACAGCCCTGGTCGGACGCAGGCTCGAAGACCTTGAGGATCAGTCTCGACGCAGAGACGGCCGTCAGCGCGCGTCCGAGCTGGCCGGGAACCGTTCCCAGTGCCCCTCGGACACGACATCGACGATGCCGTTGGTGA
>JBJMLQ010000224.1:0-13073 GCA_045805225.1 Actinomycetota bacterium
CAAGTACCCCGCCGTCGTGCCGAGCACGTCGGACTCGGCCTCGACCGCCTTGCGCAGGGCGTCCTCGACGCCGTCCAGCCGCGGCCGGATCTCGCCCTCGAGGCGCTCGTCCAGCGCGTCCAACCCCGGGATCACCCGTCGCATCTGTTCACCGCTCCGGCACTCACCACTCCGGCGCTCACCACTCCGGCGCTCACCACTCTGGCGCTCTCCACTCTGGCGCTCACCACTCCGGCGCTCACCACTTCAAGATCGAGGCCGACTCGATCACGCTCGACAACACACGCGGGAACACGCCCAGCACGACCACGGCGACCGCGAGCACGAACCCCGCCACCTGTGGCAGGAGCGACCGATCGTCCTCGACCGCGACGTGCGGCTCGCGGAAGTACATCCGAAGCACCACCCGAAGGTACGCGTACGCCGCGATCACGCTCGCGAGCACGCAGACCACCACGAGGGGCCAGTTGCCGGCGCGGATGGCCGCGCCGAACACCGTCAGCTTCGCGATGAACCCGACCGTCGGCGGGATGCCGGCGAGCGACAACAAGAAGATCGCGAGGAGCGCCGCGAGGCCGGGGCTCCGCGCCGACAGTCCGTCGTAGCTGTCGTAGGAAGACGGCTCGTCGGTCTTGACGCCCACGAGCATCGTGATGCCGAAGGCGCCGACGGTCATGACCGAATAGGCGATCAGGTAGAACATCGCGGCGCGGATGCCGATCGTGTTGGGCGAGGTGAGCCCCGCCAGGATGAACCCGGCGTGGGCGACGCTGGAGTACCCGAGCAACCGCTTGACGTCGCGCTGCGCAGCCATGAGCACCGAGCCGAGCACGACCGAGACGATCGCGAGACCGTAGATGACGAGCGTCCAGGTGCTCGTGAGCGGCTGGAGCGCCACGTCGAGCACCCGCATCAGCGCGAAGAACGCGGCGACCTTCGTCGCGGCGCTCATGAACGCGACGACCGGCGTCGGCGCGCCTTGATAGACGTCGGGCGTCCACATGTGGAACGGCGCGGCCGCGATCTTGAAGCTGAACCCGATCACCAGCAGCCCGAGCGCCAGCAAGGCGAGCGCCTGCGAGCCGGTCTGGCCGCCCAGCGCCCCGACGATGTCCGGGATCTTCGTGGTGCCCGTCGCGCCGTATGCCATCGCGACCCCGTACAGGAACAGCGCCGAGGAGAACGCGCCGAGCAGGAAGTACTTCATCGCGGCCTCGTCGCTCCGCCTGCCGCCGAGCCCGGTCAGCACGTACAGCGACAGCGACAAGATCTCCAGGGCGATGAACACCACGATCAAGTCGTTCGCGGCCGCGATCAGGACCATCCCCGCCGTCGCGAACAGCACGAGCGGATAGAACTCCCCGCGGAACGCCAGCCGGCCGCTGCCCGTCTCGTGGGTGTAGTGGATCACCCCGAACGCGGCAGCGATGACCAGCACCACGGTCGCGACCACAGTGAACCGGTCCGCGGCGATGGAGTCGCCGAGCACCGTCGCGTCGCCGGCCCAGTTCCAGAGCTTGATCGCGGCGATGCCGGCGCCGGCGAGGCCCGCGAGCGCGAACACCATGTGCACCGACCGGGAGCTCCGACGGGCGAACGCCTCGTAGAGCATCCCGACGATCGCGACGCCGCACAGGATGAGCTCGGGGATCACCGGCTGGAACACCAACACCGGCGTCGCGATCGGCGCGTCGGGACCGGTCGGCACCGGGAACGGGGAGGGCGACGGGGCCGCCTGCGCGAGGACGTGGATGGCGCCGATCATCCGCCGCTCCCCGCCTGCGCGGTGACCTGCGTCGACGGCACGACCGTCGTCGCATGGTCGGGCGAGACCTGCTCGACCACCTGCTTGGTCGCCGGGTCGATCGAGGTCGTCATCAGCTTCGGGTACACCCCGAACACCAGCAGCAGCGCGAGCACCGGCGCGATCACGACGACCTCACGAAGCGACACGTCCGGCAGCGACCGGTGCTCCTCACGGATCGGCCCGTAGGCGACCCGCTGATAGGACCACAGCAGGTAGATCGCGCCGAGCACCACCGCCACGCTCGCGAGCGACCCGAACAGGTGACTGACCGCGAACGTCCCCACGATCACGAGGAACTCCCCGACGAAACTGCTCAGGCCCGGCAGCCCGGCCGACGCGAACACCGCGAACAGGAAGAACCCGAGCAGCCACGGCATCTGGCTCGCGAGGCCCCCCATCTGGTCGAGCCGTCGCGTGTGGGTCCGTTCGTAGACCATCCCCACGAGCAGGAACAGCGCGCCGGTCGCGAGGCCGTGGTTCACCATCTGCAGCACGCCGCCCGTGACCGCCTGCTCGGTGAACGCGAACACGCCCAGCACGACGAACCCGAGGTGCGACACGCTCGAGTAGGCGACCAGCCGTTTGACGTCGCGTTGGCCGATCGCGCAGATCGCGCCGTAGATGATGCCGATCACCGCGAGCACCGAGATCGCCGTCGCGAAGTGCTTGGCCGCCTCGGGGAACAGCGTGAGCGTGAACCGGATGATCCCGTAGGCGCCGACCTTCAGCAGGACGCCGGCCAGCAGGACGGAGCCGGCGGTCGGCGCCTCGGTGTGGGCGTCGGGCAGCCATGTATGCAACGGGAAGATGGGCACCTTCACCGCGAACGCGATGAAGAACCCGAGGAACAGCCACCGCGCGGTCTGGACCGGCAGCGTCGCCGACGCGTCGGCCAGGGCCCGCAGATCGAACGTCGTCGCCCCGGTGTGGGCGTACAGGAACAGGATCGCCACGAGCAGGAACGCCGAGCCCGTCATCGTGTACAGGAAGAACTTCAGGGCGGCGTAGACACGCCGCTCGCCGCCCCACCCGCCGATCAGCAGGTACATCGGGACGAGCAGCGCCTCGAAGAAGATGAAGAAGACGATCAGGTCCAGCGCCAGGAACGTGCCGAGCACGGCCGTCTCGAGCACGAGCATCGCGAGCATGTAGCGGCGCACGTTCGTCGTGACCGGCCACGACGCGAGCACCGAGACCGGGAACAGGAACGTGGTGAGCAGCACCAGCCACAGGCTGATCCCGTCGACGCCGACGACGTACTGCAGCCCGATACTCGGCAGCCACGATGCCTGCTCGACCAGCTGGAACCCCGGGTCGCTGTGATCGAACCGCGCGAGCACGGCGATCGACAGCGCGAACGTCACGAGCGTCACGAACAGCGTGAGCCAGCGAGCGGTGCGATCGCTCATCTCGCGGCCGCCGACCACGATCGCGAGCACCCCGAGCAGGGGGAAGAAGATCAGCACGCTCAGCAGGTGCGCGCTCATCCGCGCACCCCGATGAACCCGAGCACGAGGACCGCGCCGAGGAACAACACGAGCGCGTACGTGCGGACGAACCCGGTCTGGACGAGCTTGCCGCCCGACGCCGAGCGCTTGACCAGCCCAGCGACGCCGTTCACCGCGCCGTCGATCACCAGCGCGTCGACGGCATCGGAGGTGAGCCGCGCGAGCGCCTTGGCCGGCTGCACGACCACCACGTCGTAGGCGCGGTCGACGTACCACCCGCGCTGGGCGGCCGTCGCCATCGGCTCCAGCCGCTCGCGGAACGCGACGCTATCGACGCGGCCGGATCCGTAGATCCACCAGGCGAGCGCGAGCGACACGACCGCGACGGCGACCGCGACGCCGATCAGCGCCGCGACGGACAGGCCGGCGCCGAGCGCCGCCGCGCCGACGACCGGCTCGAGCGCCTTCGTGATCGTGCCCTCTGGGTTCAGCTGCAAGATCCCGGCGACGACCACGCCGACGGCAAGCACCACCAGCGGCACAAACATCACCGGGCCGGACTCGTGCGCGTGCTCGGCCGCGTCGGAGCGCGTCCGGCCGAGGAACGTCATGCAGATCATCCGGCCGATGTAGAAGGCGGTCAGGAACGCCGCGATGGTCCCGAGCACGTACACGACCTCGCGGCTGGTGTGGTTCGCGACCTCCAGCAGCGCGTCCTTCGCGAAGAACCCGGCGAGCGGCGGGATGCCCGCCTGCCCGAGCCCACCGAGCGTGAACGTTGCGAACGTCCACGGCATCGCGCGCCTGAGGCCACCCATCTGCCGCATGTCCTGCTCGTCGTGCATCCCGTGGATCACCGACCCGGCGCCCAGGAACATCAGCGCCTTGTAGCAGGCGTGCGCCACCAGGAAGAAGATCGCGACGCCGTAGGCGTGCATCCCGACCGCGATGAACATGTAGCCGAGCTGGCTGATCGTCGAGTACGCGAGCACGCGTTTGATGTCGAACTGGGCGATCGCGCACGTCGCGCCGAACAGCGCCGTCGCGAGCCCCACGATCAGGACGACCGTGAGCGCGACCCCGGAAAGCTCGAACAACACGTGGGAGCGCACCACCAGATAGACGCCCGCGGTGACCATCGTCGCGGCGTGGATCAACGCCGACACCGGGGTGGGGCCGGCCATCGCGTCGGGCAGCCACACCTGCAACGGCAGCTGCGCCGACTTGCCGATCGCGCCGGCGAACAGCAGCAACGCGATCACGGTCGCGGCGTCCTTGGTCAGTACCGATCCGGCGGTCCCGAAGATCACCTCGAAGTCGAGCGTGCCGAACTTGAACACGAGCAGCGCGAGCCCTATCAGCATCAGCGTGTCGCCGATGCGGGTGGTGATGAACGCCTTCTTCGCCGCCTCGGCGTTGCCCGGCACCGTGTACCAGAACCCGATCAACAGGTAGGAGCAGAGCCCCACGCCCTCCCACCCGAGGTACAGCACGAGGTAGTTCGCGCCCAGGACGAGCATCAGCATGAAGAACACGAACAGGTTCATGTAGGCGAAGAACCGGCCCGGGCGCGGGTCCTCGGCCATGTACCCGATCGAGTACAGATGGATGAGCGCGCCGATCCCGGTGACGACGAGGATCATCGTGGCGCTCAGCGTGTCGAGCCGCAGGTCCGCGCCGACCTGGAACCCGCCGACCGAGATCCATTCGAACAGGTGCTGGATCGCGAGCCGGTTCTCGCTCGCGTTGGTCAGCAGGTTGAGCACCGCGGCGAGCGAGACGCCGAACGACAGCGCCACGGTGAGCGTCGCGAGGATGCCGGCCCACCGCCCGAGGCGGTTCCCGGCAAACAGGTTGATCGCGGCGCCAAGGAGCGGGAGCGCCGGGATCAGCCAGAGCGTCGCCGCGGCGTGCGGGACCAGGGCGCCTACCACCGCATCTCCCGCGCGGCATCGACGTCGACGGTGCGGTGCCGCCGGTAGATCGACACGATGATCGCGAGGCCGACGACCACCTCCGCGGCGGCGACGACCATCGAGAAGAACGCCAAGACCTGGCCGCCCAGATCGTTATGCAGCCGCGCGAACGACACGAGCGTCAGGTTCACCGCGTTCAGCTGCAGCTCGACCGACATGAAGATCCGCAGCGCGTTGCGGTTGACCAGCACGCCGACGGTCCCGAGCGCGAACAGGACCCCGCCGAGCAACAGGAAGTAGGCGATCGGCGTCCTCACGGCGCCACCTCGACCTCGGACTCCTCCTTGAGCTCGGCGGCCTCGGCCTGGGTCACGGCGCGCACCTTGCGCTGCGCGAGGACCATCGCCGCGATCGCGGCGACGATCAGCAGGATCGACGTCGCCTCGAACGGGAAGAAGTAGTTATGGAACAGCACCTCGGCGACGGCCTGCGCGTTCCCGGCCGGCTGCAGCGCGTCGAACCCCGCGGGCGCGTGCGTCGAGAACCCGACGCCCGCGCGCACGGCCGTCCCGACCTCGAGCACGAAGCCGATCGCCAGGACGATCGCGATCGGTCGCTGCAGCCAGAGCCGCTCAGACCGCACCTCGATCCGATCGACGCCGAGCAGCATGATCACGAACAGGAACAGCACCATGATCGCGCCCGTGTACACGATGATCTGCACCGCGAACAGGAACGCGGCATCGAGAACGAGGTACATCACGGCGATGCACCCGAAGTTCACGACGAGGAACAGCGCCGCGTAGACGACGCTGCGGGTCACGAGCATCCCGACCGCCGCGGCGATCGCGATCGGCGCGAACACCCAGAAGACGACGTCGTCGAGCGGCACCTAGATGCCCTCCTTGTCGACCGGGTCGGTGCCGAGCGCCGGGGGCGCCTCGAGCAGCATCTCCTTGGTCCAGATCGCGTCCTCCCGCGAGGTGAACGCCATCTCGTAATAGCTGGTGAGGGTGAGCGCGCGCGTCGGGCACGCCTCCACGCACAAGCCGCACATGATGCAGCGCAGGTAGTTGATCTGATAGTCCTTCGCGTACCGTTCCCCCGGGCTCACGGGCGCCGCGGGATCGTTGTCCTCGCCCTCGACCCAGATCGCGTCGGCCGGGCACGCGTAGGCGCAGAGCTCGCACCCGATGCACTTCTCGAGGCCGTTGTCGTGGCGGTTCAGCCGGTGGCGCCCGATGTGCGATCGGGGCGGTGGGGGCACGATCTTCTTGGGGTACTGCTCGGTGTTGTCGCGGCGGAAGGTCTGCTTGAAGACCGTCCCCATGCCCTTGGCCACGGCCCACACGGGCGAGACCGGACGCTCGTCGGTGTGGCGCTCGTCGGTTCGGCGGTCATCGTCGCGGCGGTCGTCGCTCACGTCGCGGGCTCCTCTCGTCGTGCCTCGAGCAGCGGCTTCATGAACGAACCGACGAGCCACGCGGCCACGATCAGCCCGACCGCGAGGAACGCGCCCTTGCGGCGGCCGTAGGTGTCCGGCAACACCACGATCGCGCCGGTCGCGAGGATCCAGAACAGCCCGAACGGGATCAGGTACTTCCAGCCGAAGTTCATCAGACGGTCGTAGCGCAGCCGCGGCAGCGTTCCGCGCACCAAGATCCAGACGTACAGCACCGCGATCAGCTTCAGGAAGAACCAGAACAGGCCGCCGACGACGTACCAGGCGCCCTCCCACGGCCACGGCCCGCGCCAGCCGCCGAGGAACAGCGTCACGACGATCGACGCGGCGACCACCGTGTTCACGTACTCGCCCAGCTGGAACATCGCGAACGAGATGCCGGAGTACTCGGTGTGGTAGCCGGCGACGAGCTCGGACTCGGCCTCGGCGAGGTCGAACGGCGGCCGGTTCACCTCGGCGAGCGCGCAGATCATGAACACGACGAACGCCGGGAACTGCGGGATCGCGTACCAGACCTTGTCCTGGGCATCGACGATCTCGGATAGCCGCAGGTGCCCCGAGAACATCAGCAGCGCGACGAGCGACAGCCCCATCGCGACCTCGTAGCTCACCATCTGGGCGCTCGAGCGCACCCCGCCGAGCAACGGGTAGTTCGAGCCGCTCGACCACCCCGCGAGCACCACCGTGTAGACGCCGATCGACGTCATCGCGAGCACCCACAGGATCCCGACCGAGATGTCGGCGAGCTGGAGCCCGACGGTCCGCCCGAAGAGCTGCACCGACGGGCCGAACGGCACCACCGCGATCGCGAGGAACCCCGGGATCACCGCGAGCGCGGGCGCCATCCGGTAGACCCACCGGTCGGCGTTGGTCGGGTGGATCGCCTCCTTGAAGAAGAGCTTGAGCCCGTCGGCGAGGGTGAGGAACACGCCGCGCGGGCCGGCGCGCATCGGGCCGGTGCGCGTCTGGAAGTCGGCGATCACCTTGCGCTCCATCCAGATCACCAGCAGCACGGTGACCAGCAGCACCGCGAAGACGATCACGACCTTGCCGATCAGCACGCCCCAGTCGATCCAGGTCATGCGGACTCCCCGGCCACCGCGGCCGGCTCCTCGTCGGTGGCGGCCGGGTCGGCGCCGGCGTCGGGCGCCTCGACGGCCTCGAGCTCGACCGGTGTGGTGAAGCCACCCGCGAGCAGCGTGTTCGCCGCGAACCCGGGCTGGTTGAAGGGAACGAACACGGTGCCCTCGGCGATCCGGTCGGTCACTCGTGCAGGAAGGACGGCCTCGCCGGCCGCCGTGCGCACACGAACGCCGAGGCCGTCGGCGAGGCCGTGGGCGTCGGCATCGCGGGCGTTGACCTCCGCGAACGGCGGCTCGCCGAGCGCGTCGTGGAGCTCCGGCGTGTCCTGCACCATCCGGCCGTCGTCGATCAACAGCGGGTAGGTCACGAGCGTGAGGCCGTCGGCGGGCGGCGTCGCGGCGGGCGCGGGCGCGGGCGCCGGTTCCTCCGCCGCCTCGCGCGGCGCCAGCAGCCGGCCCATCTCCTCGTGCAGCTCGTCGAGCGTCTCGAACCCGAGGTCGCCGCCGGCCGCCGCGGCGAGGCCGGCGAAGATCTCCCAGTCCGGACGGCTGATCCCCGCCGGCGTGCGGAGCGGCCACATCCGCTGGCTCCGTCCCTCCCAGTCGCTCAGATGGCCGGCGCGCTCGAACCCCGACGCGGCCGGCAGGAAGACCGTCACATACGGCTCGAGGTTGCCGAGCTCCAGCGACTGCACGACGACGGTGTCGACGTTCTGCAGCGCGCGGCGCGCGAGGGCGGCGTCCGGCGCGTCACGGAGCGGATCCACCCCGATCAGGTAGAGCACATCGAGCTCTCGATCGGCCGCCGCGCGCAGGATGTCGATGGCGTCGCGCCCGGGCTCGGTCGCCATCACCGGCCCCCACACGCGCTCGACCTCGGCCCGCTCGCCCGGGTCGTCGAGCCGGCGACCGCCGGGACCGAGCGCCGGGTGGACGCCGGCCGCGAGGGCGCCGCGGTCGCCCGCGCGCCGGGTCGCGAGCACGAACCGCGCGTTCACGGCGCCGGCGGCCGCGAACGCCGCGGCGGCGGCGCCCGGCCGTTCGCCGGCGATGATCACGCCGCGACCGTCGGCGTCACGAAGCGCCGCAAGCGCGCCGTCCATCGACGCGTCCGCGCCGCCGGCAAGCAGCCGCGCCTCATCGCCGGGCCGGCACAGCACGTGCTCGCCGACGTCATACAGCCGCGTCTCGCGCGGATGCACCACGACGATCCGAGCGCCGCGCGCCGCGGCCTTGCGGAGCCGGAGATGCAGGATCGGGATCTCCTGCTCGGCGTCGAGGCCGACCACGACGATCACCGGCGCGCGCTCCAGGTCACGGTACGTCACGGCGCGGTCCAGATCCGTCGCCATCAGCGCCGCGCGACGATCGACCTCGACGGGCTGCGCAACCCGCCGGTGGTCGAGGTCGTTCGTGCCGAGCACCGTCCGCGCGAGCTTCGCAAGCGCGTAGGCGTCCTCGTCCATCAGCCGGCCACCGGTGAGCACGCCGACGCGCGCCTGCCGGCACGCGTCCGCCACCTGCAGCAGCGCTTCGCCGAACGACGCCGGCTCGAGCCCGCGGTCGCGCACCAACGGCGTGGTGACGCGCGTCGGCAGGTCGTCGTGACGGAACGCGAAGCGACCCTTGTCGCAGATCCACGCGTCGTTGACCTCCGGATGCTCCCGCGCGAGCACGCGCACGACGTCGCCGCGACGCTGGTCGACGCGCACGACGCATCCGGCGCTGCAATGCCGGCACACGCTGTCGGCGCTCGTCAGGTCGAAGGGCCGTGCGACGAACCGGTACGGGATCGACGTGAGCGCGCCGACGGGGCAGATCTGGATCACGTTGCCGCTGAACGGCGAGCGCAGGTCCTCACCCGCGGCGATCGAGACCCGCTCCCCCGCGCCGCGCGCGTAGAGCTCGAGGAACCGATCGCCGCTGATCTCGTCGCAGAACCGCGTGCAGCGAGCGCACAGGACGCACCGCTCGCGGTCCAGGGCGATCAACGGCGACATGGCAACCGGCTTCGGAAAGACGCGCTTGGCTTCGATGAACCGGCTCTCGCCGGGGCCGAACGCGAGCGCCTGGTCCTGCAGCGGGCACTCCCCGCCGCGGTCGCAGATCGGGCAGTCCAGCGGGTGGTTCAACAACAGGAACTCGAGGTTGGCGACCTGTGCCTGCCGCGCGGCATCGCTCGTGTTCTGCGTCGACACGACCATGCCGGGCGCCACCGTCACGGTGCACGAGGTGGCGAGCTTCGGCTGGCCTTCGATCTGCACGTAGCACTGGCGGCAGGCGCCCGCCGGCGCGAGGTACGGGTGATCGCAGAACCGAGGGATCTCGACGCCCACCTGCTCGGCGGCGCGGATGATCAGCGTGCCCTTCGGCACGGTGACCTCCTTGCCGTCGATGCTCAGCGTGACGAGGTCCGCGCTCACGAGGCCGCGACCTCCACGGCGTCGGCCGGCGTGTCTTGCAGCGGGCACCGCCCGAGGCGGACGTGTTCCTCGTATTCGTCGGCGAAGTGCTGCAGCGACGAGTTGATCACCGACGCGGTGCCGTCGGCGAGCGCGCAGAACGCACGGAACAGCGTGTTCTTGCCGACATCATGCATCAGCGGGATGTCGGCCTCGCGACCGTACCCGTGCTCGATCCGTGCGAGAACACGGGTCGCCCACCAACTGCCCTCGCGGCACGGGGTGCACTTGCCGCAGGACTCGTGCGCGTAGAACGCGACCATCCGCTGCGCGCAGTCGACGACGCAATCGGACTCGTCCATGACCATGATCGCGGCCGTGCCGAGCATCGAGCCCGCTGCCGACAACGACTCGTAATCCAGGCCGGTGTCGACATGGTCCGCGGTCAGCATCGGCGTCGACGAGCCACCCGGGGTCCACGCCTTGAGCGTGCCGCCGCCGAGCATGCCGCCGCCCAGCTCGTCGAGCACCTGCCGGAACGGCGTCCCGAGGGCGATCTCGTAGTTGCCGGGCCGCTCGACCTTGCCGCTGATCGTCACCATCTTCGTGCCGGGCGACTTCTCGGTTCCGACCTCGCGGAACCAGTCGGCGCCGCGCTCGACGATGTCGGGCACGTTCATCAATGTCTCGACGTTGTTGATCACCGTGGGGCTCGCGTACAGGCCCTCGACCGCCGGGAACGGCGGGCGCAACCGAGGTTGCCCGCGCAAACCCTCCAGCGAGTTGAGCAGCGCGGTCTCCTCACCGCAGATGTACGCGCCGGCGCCGCGGTGCAGCACGATGTCGATGCGCGTGCCCGACCCCGCGACGTCGGCGCCGAGGTAGCCCGCCGCGTAGGCCTCGCCGATCGCGCGTTCCAGCACGATCGATTGCCATAGATACTCGCCGCGCACGTAGATGAACGCGGTCTCGCACCCGATCGCGCGCGCGGCGATGGCGGCGCCCTCGAGCAACCGGTGGGGCTCGCGCTCGACCAGCTCCCGGTTGTTGCACGTGCCGGGCTCGGACTCGTCGAAGTTGACGACGACATACGTCGGCTTGCCGGTGTCGCGCGGCACGAACCCCCATTTCATCCCGGTCGGGAACCCGGCGCCGCCGCGCCCGCGCAGGCCGCTCGCCTTGACGACCTCGACGATGTCGGCATCGCTCATCGTCACGGCCTTCCGGAGCCCCGCGTACCCGCCGGCGGCGACGTACCCATCGAGCCCGACGGCGTCGGCGTTGGACCAGTTGCGCGTGAGCCGGGGCTCGAACGTCACGACGCCGTCACCGCCTCGAGACCGGCGAGCGCACGCGACGCCGCCTTGAAGTCGGCGAACGCCGGACCCCGCGCCGGCGCCGGCACGTCGCCACCGCGAAGCGACGCGATCAGCTCGCGCATCCGCTCGGGCGTCACGTCGTCGTGGTTGCAGAAGTCGATCTGGACGGCCGGCGCGTGGTCGCACACCCCGAGACACTCCTCTTCGTGCACGGTGAACAGGCCGTCGTCGGAGCGCTCGGCGCCCTGCGGCAGCCCGGCCGCCTCGTGCGCGGCCTCGTAGACCGCCTGGGCGCCGCGCAGCTTGCACGCGAGGTTCGTGCACACGTTGACGACGTGCTCGCCGGTCGGGCGCAGCCGGTACATCGAGTAGAACGTCGCGACGGCCTCGACCTCGGCGGTCGTGATCGCGAGCAACGCGCCGATCTCACGGAGCGCATGCTGCGTGACCATCCCGTCGATCGACTGGGCGAGGTACAGCAGCGGCATGATCGCCGACCGTCCGTGCGGCTCCGGATACCGAGCGATGATCCGCCGGGCGTCCTCGAGCGTGGACCCCTCGAACACCATCGTCCCCTCGACGACCGGCATCAGCGATCCACCCCGCCCATCACCGGGTCGATCGACGCGACCGCCGGGATGATGTCGGCGATCAAGCCGCCCTCGATGAGGTCGGGCAGCGCCTGCAGGTTCACGAACGAGGGGTCGCGGATCTTGACGCGGTACGGCCGGTTCGTGCCCTCGGACACGACGTACATCCCGAGCTCGCCCCGAGGCGCCTCGACGGGCACGTAGACCTCTCCGTTTGGCACGCTGACCCCTTGCGTCACCATCTTGAAGTGGTGGATCAGCGCCTCCATGGACTCCTCCATGATGTGCGCGAGGTAGGCGGGGTCGTTGCCGATCCCGTCCGGACCGACCGACAACCGGGCCTGCCAGCCGATCTTGGGGTCCTCGATCATCACGGGACCCGGCATGTCCCCCAGGCGCGCGAACGCCTGCTCCGCGATCTTGAGCGATTCGCGCATCTCGTCGATCCGGACGCGATAGCGCGCGTACGCGTCGCCCTCGGTGCGCGTGATCACATCGAAGTCGTAGGTCTCGTACCCGCAGTAGGGCTCGTCCTTGCGCAGGTCGAGAGCGACGCCCGCGCTGCGAAGCGGGGGGCCCGTCACGCCGAGCTCCATGCACCGCTCGGCCGACAGCACCGCGACGCCGGTGTTGCGCTCGCGCCAGATGGGGTTGTCGTTCAGCAGCGTCTCGTATTCGTCGATCCGCCGTGGGAGCAGATCCAGCAGGTCGCGGAGCTTGCGCGGCGCCTCCTCGGGCAGATCCATCACGACGCCCCCCGGCCGGATGTACGCGTGGTTCATCCGAAGGCCGGTGATGGACTCGAAGAGGTCCATGATCAGCTCGCGTTCGCGCAGGCCGTAGAGCATCACCGACACCGCGCCGAGCTCGAGCCCGCCGGTCGCGAGCGCGACGAGGTGCGACGTGATGCGGTTCAGCTCGCACACGAGCACGCGGATCACCTGGGCGCGCTCGGGCACCTCGACCCCGAGCAGCCGCTCGACCGCCATGCAATACGAGAGCTCGTTGAAGAACTTTTTGTGTTTTTCGTCGTGTTTGTATTTTGTG
>JBJMLQ010000225.1:0-6093 GCA_045805225.1 Actinomycetota bacterium
AACGACGGCTCGAGCGCGCCGTCGGCGCGACGGCGTGGATAGTTCGCGGCGCGGTACCGCGCCGAGAGGCGGCCCGTGGCGCGCCCCTCGGCGATCAGGAAGCTCTGTCCTTCGGCACCCTCGCCACCCGGCCGGGTGACCGTCCACGACTCGGGGGTCGTGAACGTCACCCGGTACAGGTCTTCGATCTGCATCAGACGGCTGCGAGGCCGGCGATCGTCGTCGGCAGGCCGCCCCACGAACCGGCCGCGGACAGCCGCCCGCGGTCGTCGACCGACCAGGCAACGATCTGGCCCTGATCCGCGTCGATCGCGTACAGCGACCGGCCGTCGTCCGACAGGTCCTCGTCACGCAGGCCCGGCCGCCCGTCCTCGGTGATCGCGGCCGTCGCGTCCTCCAGGGTCAGCGCGCCGTCCATCCCGATCGCGTAGCGCGACACCGCGCCGTCGGCGAAGTTCGTCGTGAAGGCGTACCGACCGTCGTTCGTGATCACGGCCCAGCAGATCTCGCTTCGGCCGTTCCCGATGCTCGCGGTCCCGGGCATGATCGCGTCGCCGTCGATCCGGTAGCTCGAGGCCGCGGCCGCGCCCTTCTCGGCCCGGAAGGCCTCGGTGACGACCAGCGTCCCCTCGTTCGAGATCGCGAACCCGTAGGGCGTCGCGCCGAGCGAGGCGATGGTGCGAGGCTCGGCGAGCATGCCGTCCATCCCGACCGCGTAGGCCGAGATCTTGTCGCCGCCGCGCTCGGTCACCACGAGGGCGCGACCGTCGGGCGTGAAGCCAACCTGCGCGCCGTCGGGCGTCGAGAGCGGTCGTGTGGCGCCCTCGACCGGAACCAGGTCGCCGTCGACCAGACGGAAGCCGGAGATCGTCGCGTCACCGGTGTTGAGCACGAACACCCGGCCATCGTGCTCGGTGACGCTCCGCGGCGCCATGCCGACGGGCACCGTCTTGGTGAGCTCGAGCATCGCGCCGTTCACGGCGAAGACGCTCACGTCGTTGCTCGCGACGTTGGTCACGAGCAGGTGCCTGCGGTCACGCGTCAACGTGACGGAGCCTTGCGACGGCAGGTGTGCGTTCTCGTCGCCCGCGCCACCGGTCGCGAACTCGCCGGTTCTCGTGAGCGAGCCGTCGGCCGCGCGTGAGAAGGCGATCACCTCGTTGTGTGCGGCGTTCGTCTGGACGAAGACCGCGCCTTCCATGGACATCTCCATGGCCATCCCCCTTTCGGATCGTTCCGGACGCAGTCTCGTCGCGTCGGGGGGTGCGCTCGTTACACGAAGATCGCGCGGATCTCCGAAAGATATGCGATGGCCTACCGTCGCCAATCGCGGAACGCGTCGAGGAGCGCCGACTTCTCAGGCTCCGGCACGTGGTCCTCCGAGACCATCCCGCTCAGGCGGATCGTCTCGCGCATCTGCTCGAGGTACGTTGCGCAGCCGTCGCAGAGCGCGAGGTGCTCGTCGACGCGGCGGTGATCGTCGGCGGTCAGCACGCCCTCGATGTAATCCGAGAGCAGCTCGATCACCTCATGGCACGTCAGCGCTTCCGCACTCATCGATCCCGTCCCTCTGACAGGTAGGTGTCGAGGTCGCGACGGATCCGGCTCCGGCCGCGGTGCAGCAACACCCGCTGGTTGGTCTCGGTGAGGTCCAGGGCGTTACACACCTCGTCGGAGGACCAACCCAGCACATCACGGAGCCGCACGACCTCGGCCTGCATCGCGGGCATGGCGTCCAGCGCCCGAGAGATGTGGTCCAACGTTTCCCGACCGAGCAGCCGATCCTCGGGGATCCCTCGCCAGTCGTCGGGGAACGTCCGCCATCCCCCCGGGAACGGGTCGTCGGGGCCTTGGAACCACGACGGATCGATCGGATCGGCGTCGTCGTCGCGCGACAACGACGAGAAGGGGAGCGAACGGCCTTCGCGCACACCCCGCGTCTTGGCGACGTTCGTGACGATCTTGTACATCCACGTCCGAAGCGACGACCGCGCCTCGAACGAGGGGAGGCCCTTGAGGATGCCGATCCACGCCTCCTGGACGGCCTCCTCGGCGACCGCGCGCGACGAGACGTACATCTGGGCAAGGCGCAGCATCGCCGGTTGATGCTGGTCCACGAGCATCATGAACGTCGTCTCGTCACCTTGCAGGAGGCGCGCGATCACGGCTGCGTCCGGGGACGACGCAACGACCTGCTGCTCGGGCATGGCCCGCATCGTAGCGTTCGATCTCGAACGCCGGTCCTGCCGCTACCCACTCAGGTCGCGGCCGCCAGGCGTCTTCAAACCTGCTTGGGAACGTGGCCGGCGTAGACGAGCCGCATCACCTTGTGACCGAAGTCGGCGGTCGGACCGAACATGCACGGGCAGCCACCACCGATCACGGTGATCCCGTGCTGCCGGCCGTAGGCGGTCGCGGCGGGCGAGACGCTGCCCTCGCCGGGGCCACGATGCATCCACACCTGCGTGATGCCGAGATCGACGCATTCACGCATCGTGTCCTCGGCCAACTCCGGGCGGGTGCCGATCACGACGGCGTCGACGCCGCCCGGGATCGACTTGAGGTCCTGATAACAGATGTCGCCCTCGACCCGGTCGGCGTTCGGGTTGACGGCGAATACCTCGTAGCCGCGGTCCCGCAGGCGCCGGTACACGTTGTTGCTGCCGTGCGTCGACGGCGTCCGTGACACCCCCGTCACGGCGACCCGCTTGCTGGTGAGGAACGTTGAAGCTGCGTCTTTGACGGGTTGCATCGATCGCTCCTTTCGACTGCTCACTGCGACCGGGTCCGGCGCACGGCGCCGACGATCAGGACGGCGCCTGCGATCAGGGCGAGCACGGCGAGACTCAGCGAGACCACCGCCATCGCGGTGAGGCTCGGCATCTCCGCTCCCAGGTCGGCGGTCACGCTCACGCCGGGTGTCGCATCGGGATCCATCACGACGACGCTCCACGATCCGTTCGCCGGCTCCCAGGTCAGTGTCTGTGGCCCACTGCCCGACACCGACGCCGCCCAGAATGGCTGGTCACCGGGAGGGGTCGCAGAGGCCGTCCCGGAGACCGCTCGTGTGGTGTCGCTCCAGAAGTCCGTGATCGTCGTGTGGTCGACCCCCGAGAGGTACCGAGCGACGTCGCCGGATGGCGCGATTCCCACGAAGACGGTGGTATCGGGGCTCGCTGGCGTGACGCGCACCCGAACCGTGCCGAGGAGGGTTCCCGAGTACAGCCAGTCGACCCCGGCTGAACCGAGCTCCACGGGGTCGGTGACGAGCGCAGACCCGGTTGTCGAGAACGTGTGAGCGTTCGTCGTGACGAAGCCGGCGTCGTCACGGAACGTTCCCGCCCATAGCGCGGTCGCGCCTGCCCCGATGAAACCGAGCGATGCGAGCACCATGAGGGTCCCGATACCGAGGGCGATCGTCCGGCCCGGGGTCCATCTCGAGGAACGGGTCGCCGGCGGCGGGGCCGGCGTCGGCACGGCCGGGGGTCCTCCGGTCCGGGCGGCGCCACCGCCTTCAGATACCGCGGTCCGTGATGCTCCGTGATCTGTCACCGGACCCACCCCCTCCGTGCGCGTGCTGTCTCGATGCCATCGCGCGATGGGCGTCCGTGCCAGGGCCGGAGGTCCCGTCGGCGACGGGACCTTCGCCCGGCGGGAAGGACGCGACGGCGGGGACCGAGGAGTTCGTCGCGAGATTGCGTACGCTCCAACCGATGCGTGGCGATCCTCGCAGGCGCGTGCACCAGGCCCTTGAGCGGATGCGCCCGCATCGGCAGCGGTGGACCGAGACGCTGTTGCTCGCAGGGATCACCGGTGTGGCGACGGGGTTGGCCGTCGCCGCGTTCGACGCCGTCACGGCGGATGTGCTGCTCGATCACATCCGGAGCTTGCCGACGTTGGCCCTGGCCGCCATGCCTGCTCTCGGTCTGTTGCTCGCGTGGGCGGCGCTCCGCTGGCTCGGGCACGGAGCGACGCCGAGCACCTCGGACGAGTACATCCGGAACTTCCACGAGCGCGATCGTTCGATGGATCTTCGGCCGTTCCCCGCGAGGATCGTGGCCAGTGTCGCCACGCTCGGCTTCGGCGGCGCGATGGGCTTCGAGGGCCCGTCGATCTATCTCGGAGCCGCGATCGGGACGGCGTTGCACCGCCGCTTCCGACGCGTGTTCTCCGTTGAGGACGCGAAGCTGCTGCTCGCGGTGGGCGCCGCCGCCGGGGTCGCCGCGATCTTCAAGACGCCGCTGACCGGTGCGCTGTTCGCGATCGAGGTCCCATACCAGCAGGATCAGGCTCGGCGGGTTGCGCTTCCGGCGTTGATCGGCGCGAGCACCTCCTACGTCACCTTCGTGCTCCTGCGCGGCGCGGCGCCCCTGATCCCGGTGTCGGGAACGCCCGGGTTCGACGTGCCCGACCTCGTCGGCGCGCTCGCGGTGGGCATGCTCTGCGGTGCCGGCGCCCGTGCGTTCGTGTGGCTCGTGGCGCGCGCGAAGGAGCTGCAGGTTCGGTTGCCGTGGTGGGCTTCGTACTTCGCGGCCGCCGTCGTCTTGGCGGCGCTCGTGCCGGTCACCGTCTCGCTGTACGACGCCCCGCTGTCGATCGGGCCGGGATACGCGGTGATCGCGTGGGTCGAGCAGCCATCGCTCGGCGTGGGGCTGCTCGCGGCGTTGTTCGTGTTCCGCGCACTCGCGACGATGACGACGGTCGCGGGCGGCGGTGCGGGAGGCACGTTCATCCCGCTCGTGGTGCAGGGGTCGATCCTCGGGAGGCTCGTCGCTGGCGTGGCCGGGATCACCCAGGTGACCTTGCTGCCGCTCGTCGGCGCGGCGGCGTTCCTCGGTGCCGGATACCGCGTTCCCATCGCAGCGGTCGTCTTCGTCGCCGAGTCGACCGGACGGCCGGGCTTCATCGTGCCGGGCATGCTGGCGACGGTCGTGGCGCAGCTGTTCATGGGTGACGCCTCGATCACGCCGTACCAGATCCGGATGCGAGGCGGCCACATCGAGCAACGGCTGCGGATGCCCGTTTCCTCGGCGGTGCGCGACGACTGGCATCATCTCGAGGCCGACGACCGCATCGACCGGGCGGTCGACGCAGCGTTCGTCTCGTCCAAGACCCTGTCGTTGCCGGTGCTCGACGACGGCGGCCGGTACGTCGGCATGGTGCGTCTCGCCGACGTGGCCGCCGTGCATTCAGGTCAGCGGGAGGGGGGACACGTGCGCGACCTCGTCCTCGACGCCCCGAGCGCGGAGCCTTGGATGACGCTTCTGCACGTGGTCACCGAGATGGACACCTATGAGGTGGATGCCCTGCCCGTGATCGACGGCGAACGGATCGTGGGTGTCGTCACCCGGGACGACGCGCTTCGCCTCGATGCCATCGTCCGCCGGAGCGACAGGGACGACGGCGGCAAGGCTCCTCCCTAGGGCCTGTCGAGTGGCTCCGTGGCCGATCTTCGTGATCGCCGGCGCAGCGATCGGCGCCCTGACCGGGCTGTTCGGCGTCGGCGGGTCGTCGATCGCGACGCCGATGCTCGCGATGCTCGGCGTGCCGCCGATCATGGCGGTGGCATCACCGCTGCCCGCGACCATCCCATCGGCCGGCGCCGCGGTGATCCCGTACGTCCGCGAGCGGGAGGCCCGCCTGCGCGCTGCCGCCTGGACGGTGCTCGGCGGCGCGCCTGCGGCGATCGTCGGTGCGTACGTCTCGAAGGTCGTCGGCGGACGGGCGCTGTTGATCCTGTCGGGCGTCGCCCTGATCGCCGTCGGCGTTCGGGTGCTGCAAGGGGTCGATCGCGCGATGCGGCTGCGGGGTGGCGAACGCCGTCGGCACCGGGTCGTGCTCGTGGCAGTGGCCGCGGGTATCGGGTTCCTGACCGGACTGCTCGCGAACGGCGGCGGCTTCCTGCTGGTGCCCGCCTACATGCTCCTATTCGGGCTGCGGATGCGGCAGGCGGCGGGGACCAGCTTGTTGGTCGTGATCGTGCTGGCCATCCCGACGCTCATCGTCCACTGGTCGCTGGGACACATCGATTGGACGGTGGCCGCCGCCTTCGCGCTCGGGGCGGTGCCGAGCGCCTTCGTGGCCGGGCGGTTC
>JBJMLQ010000226.1:0-12781 GCA_045805225.1 Actinomycetota bacterium
ACGCGGATGGCGAAGGTCGGCGTCCGTTCCGTCACGCGCGCCGGATCGGCGATACCGATGAGGCGGACGCCTGCGATCGTCGCGACCCCCTCCAGGAACCGCCGCGCGAGCTCCCGCTCGTGGGCTTCGAAGGCGTCGTAACCGAGCCGGACGGCCGTACGCCGGTCGCCGTCGCCGCCCTCCGCGATATATCCGATGGCGGCGATCGTCCCGGCGAGCGCCTCGTGGCTCTGCGTCCCCGACTCCCATCGGTCGGGGTTCTCATCGGGCGCGGCGCGAAGCTTGTATGGCGTGAGAGACGCCAGGAGCTCGCGGCGCACCGCCGCCATCCCCTGGTGGGGACCGAAGTATTTGTACGGCGACGTCGCCACCACGTCGGCGCCGAGTGCGTGCAGGTCGATCGAGCGGTGCTGGGCGAGGTGGACACCGTCGAGCGCGACGAGCGCCCCGGCGTGCTTGGCCATCGCGACGACGTCGGCCACCGGCGGGATCGTGCCGACGGCGTTGGATGCGAGGGTGCAGGCGACGAGCTTCGTCCGCGCGCCGATCGCCCCGGCGAGGTCGTCGAGGTCGAGCGTGACGTCGTCGGGGCGGACGTCGACCCAGCGGACCGTCGCGCCGGCGTCGTCGGCGGCAAGGACCCACGGCCGGACGTTCGCGTCGTGGTCCAAGCGGGTGACGACGACCTCGTCGCCCGGGCCCCATGTGCGACCGATCGACCGCGACAGGTGCAACAGGAGCGAGGTTGTGTTCTGGCCGAAGACGATCTCCTGCGGATCGCAGCCGAGCAGGTCGGCGCCGGCGTGGCGCGCATCGGCGATCAGGGCGTCGATCTCCTCGCTCACCGGGAACACGCCGTGCGTGTTCGAAGCGCCGGCTCGCATCCGCCGGTCGACCGCCTCGATGGCGGCATCGACCATCTGGGAGCCACCGGGGGCGTCCGCCCACACGAACGGCCGGCCATCCGGGCCACGCCGTCCGAGCGCGGGGAACCTCGTGCGGATCGCGGTCACGTCGAACGTCTCGGTAGCCGCCACGGCCGCAGCCTCCCACATCTGCAAACGCGAAGGGCGCCCCGCGCGGGGCGCCCTTCGGAGGTGCGATGGTCGGCTCAGGCCTGCGCCGCGTCGAGTTCCGTGCCGAGCTGCGCGGACGAGAGTCCCTCGTGCCTGGCCCGCAGGTCCACATACAGCAGGACGTACACGAGCGCGACGTACGGCGCCGTGATGATCTGCGCGATGCTCGAGAAGATCCACGAGCCGAGGAACGAGTTCCCCCCGATCGCGGTCAAGATCCCGTTGACGATGCCGGCAAGGAGGCCGGCAACGATGATCACGCCGAACGTGTGCCACCAGTTGCCGCTGACCAGTCGCCACGAGCGCTTCATCGAGTCGACCGCGCCGATCCGCTCGACGATGAACGCCGCGACCGAGATCGACAGGAACACGAGGAAGATGATCCCCGGGATGATGAAGAGGATGAACCCGATCCCGACGACCAAACCGATCAACAGTGCGAGCCCGATCAAACCGCCGATCCGTGAGAACGCGTAGCCGTAGCTCGCCTTCACATCGACCTCTCGACCGAGGGTCGCGGCCGCGCCGCCCCGCGTGACGGCGCCCGCGAGGAGCTGCTGGATCGCGATCGCGATGAAGAACCCGAGCGCGGACACCAGTGCGCCCCGGAACCAGCCGCCCGTGCACTTATTGACGACGTCCTGCAACGTCTGCGCGCTCTGGAGGTCTTGGGAGGTGCACGTCGGCTTGAAGATGACCTTCGTGAGCAGCGCGGAAACGAACGTCAGCGGGATCACGACGATCGCGACGATCTGGATCAGCTTCACGGCGTTCGCTCGGTACAGCTCGAACGCGGCCGTCAGGATGTCGCCGAGGCCGCGCTGCGGGATCGCGCCGCCCCCTCCTGCGCTTGGTGGTGGTGGTGGCGGGGGCGCCATGCCGCCGTCGTCGAACCCGGACATACCTAGCCCTCCTCAAGGTTTCGGGGAACGGCCGGATAGTACGCCTGCCCGCGAAACGGTGTGGGACGCGCTCGGGCCGCTCAGGCCGGGACGAGATCCCAGCCGGCCGGCAGTGCGGGCACCGGCCACGCGGGATCGGGGCGCCACGAGGTCCAGTCGTCGTCGAACGGCGGCTCGCGCAACAGGATGTGCTCCACCGCCCGCTCGCCCCAATAGTGGAACCAGGCCGCGTCCTCCTCGGTGAACAACCCGCCCTCGATCGCCTCGGCAAGCTCGTCCTCGTCCTTCCACGCCCAGGTCGAGCGGTCCGGTGGGATCGTCACGTCCAGGATGTGCTCGACCAGGTCGAACCCCGCCGGCGAGCGCGCGAGCGGCGTCTGGAGGTTGACGTAGTACTCGTTCAGGTTCCCATCGGCGCCGTACCCGATGATCACCGCGTACGGCGTATCGGGGAAGGCAAACGAGAGGTTCCAATTGTCTGCTCGCGTGACGTCTCGCAACGTCCACTCGGTGGTCGGGATACGTAGCTGCTCGCCCGCAGTACCGATCGGCTCCTTCGCGATCACCTGTGGCGGGACGAGGAGCATCGTCAGGTTCGGCTCGTCACGGACGACCGTTGCGGGCCGGGCGTACCACACACGACCGTCCCACAGCTCGCGGATCGCGACCGCTGCGCCCGGTTCGAACGGCGCAGGCGCCTCGCGAACGCCGGCGCCCATCGTTTCGCCCATGCGCCGAGCGTACCGTCGGGACGTGCGCGTTTCGGCGCGGGCTCGTTGCGCTTCGGTGACGGCATATCCGTCTTGACGGATGTCAGAGGAGGGGAGTAGCGTCATCCTTCCTCCTCGAACATATGTTCGGTTAGCAGGGAGGTCGGGTACACAACAGGAACCAACGACTGGCCGGGGAACCAGCATGACCAAGCGCTTCGACGAAGAGGTCCTCGTCGAACGCGACGCCGGGATGCCGGCGGCGTTCGAGTGGCGCGGGCGCCGCTACGAGGTGGCCGACGTGATCGGCAAGTGGCGGATCGAGGGGCAGTGGTGGTCCGACGGGCGTGATCGCGAGTACTGGCGGGTCGAGGCTCGCGGTGGCGCGGTCTGGGACCTCTATTTCGATCGCCAACGCGACCGCTGGCACATGGAACGGCTGTGGGACTGAGGGGCGGATGACGGCCTCGTTCGTCCATCTCGACGTCCGGTCCTGCTTCTCGCTCAAAGAGGGCGCGTGCACGCCGGAACAGCTCGCCGCTCGCGCTGCTGAGGTCGGGATGCCGGCGGTCGCGCTGACCGACCGCGACGGACTGTACGGCGCTGCACGGTTCGTCCACGCGTGCGCTTCGGCCGGCGTGCAACCGATCCTCGGCGCCTCGCTCACCGTCCGCGCAGAAACGCCACCCCCCGGCGACGCCTCCGTTGTGCTCCTCGCGAACGATGATGTGGGCTACGCCAACCTGTGCCGGCTGCTGACCGACGCCCACCTCCTCGGCGAGCGCGGCGATCCGTGGGTGGCGACCGAGCAGATCTGTGCGCACGCGGCGGGCTTGACCGTGGTGCTCGGGCCGGCGTCGCATCCCGGACGTCTCGCGGCAACCGGCCGTATCGATGCCGCCGCTGCGCTCGCAGCGGATCTTCGCGAGGCGTTCGGACGCGACAGGTGCGTCGTCGGGATCGAGCACCGCGTCGAGGCGCGGTCGTCCCGCGAGATCCGCAACCTGCTCCGCTTCGCCGAACGGCTCGATGCGTCGGCGATCGCGACCAATCCGGTGCGCTACCTCGATCCCGCCGACGCGTTCGTCGCCGACGCGCTGGAGTGCATGCGGCGGATCGTCCCGATCGCTGCGACCAACGTCACGCGTACCAACGCCGAAGGCTGGCTGAAGCCACCCGATCGCATGCGCTCGTTGTTCGCCGAACGGCCCGAGCTCTGCGACCGAACCCTCGAGCTCGCCGAGCGCTGCACGTTCGACCTCGGGTTGAAGCGGATCCACTTCCCGGACTTCCCGACGCGTGCCGGCCGCAGCGCCGATGCGATGCTCGCCGAGCGCAGCTGGCGTGGCGTGCACGAGCGCGGCATGTGCGAAGACGAGGCGCTGCGCGATCGCCTGCACCTCGAGCTCTCGATGATCCGAGGCATGGGGTTCGCCGCGTACTTCCTGACGGTCGCCGACATCGTCGCCGACATCAAGGCGATGGGGATCTTCGCGGCATGCCGGGGGAGTGCTGCCGGGTCACTCGTGTGCTACCTGACCGGTATCTCCGACGTCGATGCGCTCCGCCACGACCTGTCGTTCGAGCGGTTCATGAACCCGATGCGTGACGAGCCGCCGGACATCGACATCGACGTCGAATCGGCGCGCCGCGAGGACGTCTACGACATGATCCTCACGCGCCACGGGCACAAGCGCGCCGCCTGCGTCGCGATGATCGACACCTACCGTGCACGGTCGGCGGTTCGCGAGGTCGGCAAGGCGCTCGGCCTGCCGGAGGCCGAGGTCGGCGTCGTGGCCAAGGCCTTCCCACACATCTCGGCGCGGCACCTGCGTGCCGGCTTGCAGGAGCTGCCGGAGCTCCAGGGGCTCAACCTGCCGATGCGCCAGCTCGACCTGCTGTTCCGCGTCGCCGAGCGGCTCGACGGGTTCCCCCGGCACATCGCGCTGCACCCGTGCGGGATCGTGCTCGCGAGCCACGATCTGGTCGAGCGGGTGCCGCTGGAGCGCAGCGCCAACGGCCATCGGATGATCCAGGCCGACAAGGACGACGTCGAGCTGCTCGGCTACCTCAAGCTCGACGTCCTCGGCGTGCGGATGCTCTCGTCGATGCGCCACGCCATCGACGAGATCGCGCGCACCACCGGCGAGAAGGTCGACCTGGAACGGGTACCGCTCGACGACGAGCCAACCTTCGAGCTGATCCGGGCCTCCGACACGCTCGGGTGCTTCCAGATCGAGTCGCCGGGCCAACGCGAGCTGCTCCAGCGGCTGCAGCCTGCACGGTTCGAGGACCTGATCGTCGACATCTCGCTGTTCCGGCCCGGCCCCGTGAAGTCCGACATGATCCGGCCCTACATCCATCGACGCAACGGCTTCGAGGAGCCGACGTACGCCCATCCCGGCCTGCGGCCCGCGCTGCAAGAAACGCACGGGGTGATCGTCTACCACGAGCAGGTGATCAGGACGCTCGCGGCGATCGCCGGCTACGACCTCACCTACGCCGATCACATCCGCCGCCACCTCGATGACGAGGCGCTCCTGCCGGGGTTCCGCGAGGATTTCCTCGCGCGAGCGGCCGCGCGTGGCGTGGACGCCGCCGCCGCCGAGCAGACCTGGGACGATGTCGCCCAGTTCGCGAGCTTCGGATTCTGCAAGGCGCACGCAGCGGCGTTCGCCGTCCCCACGTACCGCTCGTCGTGGTTGAAGACGCACTACCGCGCGCAGTTCTTCGCAGGGATCTTGACCCACGACCCCGGGATGTATCCGCGCCGCGCGCTGCTGGACGACGCGCGTCGCGCCGGCATCCCGATCCTGCCCCTCGATATCCACCGCAGCGAGCCCGAGTACGTCGCGGAGGAGACCGGCGACGGCGTCGTCGGGATCCGGATCGGGCTACAGGACGTCCATGGGATCTCCGACGCGGATGTCCGGTCGATCCAGCAGGCGCGGGCGGACCACGCCTTCCGCGACGTCGGCGACGTCTTGCGGCGCACAACCGTTGCACGGCCCGTCGTCGAGGCGCTCGCGCACGCCGGCGCCTTCGACACGCTGCCCGGTGGGCGCCGCGCGCACCTCTACGAGGCCATCACGGTCGAGGCGGCGCGCGAGGGCGACCAGCTCGCGCTCGCCGACACCTCGGCACAGCGCCACGAGTTCCCCGGGTACTCCGAGGTGGAGGTCGTGCGCGCCGAGCTCGACGTGTTCGGGATCGACGCGACCCGCCATATGATGAGTTTCTCCCAGCCGTTGCTCGACGATCTCGGCGTCACGCGCGCGCGTGATCTGCACCGCAAACGCCAGGGCACGTGGGTGATGGTCGCCGGGGTCAAGATCGCGTCGCAGACGCCGGCGGTGCGCAGCGGCCAGCGGATCATCTTCGTGTCCCTCGACGACGCCACCGGTCCGATCGAGATCACGGTGTTCCCGTCCGTCCAGGACAAGACCGCGCGCACCGTGTTCCACGCCTCTGCGATGGCGGTCTGGGGACAGCTGCGGCGCACCGGCAAGCAGGGTGTGAGCGTGATCGCCGAGGACGTCTGGGACCTTGTCGCGCTGCATCGCGCACGCAGCGACGGACGCTTGCGCGAGGAGATGGCGCTCGCGGTGCAGCCGGCGGCGCCCCACGACGGCAAGCAGTTGTGGCACGCGAGCCCCGGCTCGGCGGGCTAGGGTTGCGACGCGATGTCCGTTCGCCCCCCGGAGCCGATCCTGCACGTCGACCTCGATGCGTTCTACGCGGGCGTGGAGGTGCTGAAGGACCCGTCGCTCCGCGGCAAACCGGTCGTCGTCGGCGGCACGGCCGCACGCGGCGTCGTGTCGAGCGCGTCCTACGAGGCCCGGCGGTTCGGCGTCCACAGCGCGATGCCGACGGTGCGGGCGCGCCGCCTGTGCCCCGACGCGGTGTTCCTTCCGCCGGATTTCGACGCCTACCGTCTGCATTCCAACCGGTTCCGAGAGGTCTTGCTCGCCCACACGCCGCTCGTGGAGCCGATCTCGCTGGACGAGGCGTTCCTCGACGTTGCCGGAGCCACGCGGCTGTTCGGCGACCCGACGCGGATAGCGACGAAGATCCGTGCCGACGTCGCCCGCGAGGTGGGGGTGACGTGCTCTGCCGGCGTGGCGGCGACGAAGTTCGTCGCGAAGCTCGCGTCCGATCACTGCAAGCCAGACGGACTCCTGCACGTCCCGGCCGAGGGCACCACGGCGTTCCTCGAACCGTTGCCGGTCGGCCGCCTGTGGGGCGTTGGGGAGAAGACGGCAGACTTGCTGTCACGCCTCGCGACCCGCACCGTCGGCGACCTCGCGCAGACGCCGCAGGCCGTGCTCGAACGCCTGCTCGGTGGATCTGCGGCCGAGCATCTGACGCAGCTTGCGCACGGTGTCGACGACCGTGCGGTGATCCCGTACGAGGCCCCGAAGTCCATCGGGCACGAGGAGACCTTCGAGCGAGACCTCGACGACACCGACGAGATCCTCCGGGAGCTCCTGCACCTGGCGGGACGGGTGGGCGCCCGCCTGCGCGAGGACGGCTACCGCGCGCGCACGGTGAGCCTGAAGGTGCGCTTGGCGAACTTCACCACGCTGACGAGGGCCCGCACGCTGCCCGACGCGACCGACGTCGGCGCCGACCTGTATCACGTGGTCGCCGAGCTGTACCGCGCGTTGCCCGGCGGCAGCCGCCGGGTGCGTTTGCTGGGCGTGCAGGCGTCCGGATTGCAGCCCGCGGGTGCCGAGCAGCTCGCTTTGTTACGCGGCGAGCGATGGGGCGACGTCGAGCGCACGCTCGATCGGATCGAGCACCGCTTCGGCAAAGGCGCTGCGACGCAAGCCTCACTGTTGGACCGGACGCACGAGCGCGTGCAGCCGCCCGAGCCGAAACCCGATCGAACGCAACAACCAGTCCCCCCTACTGCAGCTGCTTCCTATAATCGTCGATGAAGGTCGTATCTCCGGCGGCCGGAGGGATCCATGCCACTCAGCGATCACGAACAGCGAATCCTCGAGGAGATCGAACGGCGCCTTGCCGAAGACGATCCCGCGTTCGTGGAGCAGGTAGGGCGGACCGACCTCTACTCGCATCTCGCGCGCCGGATCCGGCTGGCATCCATCGCGTTCTGCGTGGGCCTCGTGATGATCATGCTCTTCATCTGGTCGGTGGTCGTGGCCGCCATCGGCTTCGTCGTCACGGTCCTGTCTGCGGTGCTGCTGTATCGCTACGTCGGACAGCTCGGCCGCGACCAGCTCCGCCTGATGCAGGACGAGGGCTTCACCGTGTCGGGACTGCTCGGCCGGATCGTCACGCGCTTCCGGCGACCATGACCCCGGCGCGCGCGTGAAGCGCGACGCGAAGACACCCCGCTAGCTCGACGCTTGCCACCACGCGAACACGAGGTGTACAACGGGACTCCCCTTCCCCGGGGGCGCGAGACCGCAGCGAACGGATGATGCTCTTCCTCTCCGAGCAAGGCGGCGCCCGCAGCGCGTGGAGTGAGGTCGAACGGAACGGAGGACGGGCGTCCGCATGGAGGGGTTCACCGCTCATCAAGCAAGCAAGTTCACGGCGTGTTCCCCCCGTCAGCTGCGTTATTGGGATCAGATCGGATTGGTATCGCCTTCGGTGCAGAGCACCGGCGGCAGACCCGGCGTCCCGCGCCTGTACTCGTTCCGCGACCTCGTCGCGCTTCGCGTCGTGAAGTCGTTGCTCGACGGTGGCATGTCGCTGCAACGGGTTCGGCGATCGTGGGCGTTCCTGAACAAGCGCGCGGGTCTCGACCGCCATCTGTCCGAGGTGCAGCTGGTGACCGATGGTCAGAGCATCTTCAAGATCTGTCGCCACGACGGCGAAGTGATGGATGCCTTGAAGGAAGGGCAGATGGCCTTCTTCGTCGCGATCGACGACATCGCGACGGGCGTCGACTCGAACGTTCGCATGTTCCAGGAGGACCGAGAGAAGTTCGTGCGCGCGCTTCGTGAGGCCGCCGCAGTGACCGCCACCGGCTCCTGAGGTCAGTCCGTCCGGTACCGACCCAGCACGCGCTGACGAAGCGGTGTCGCGGCACGCAGCGCGTGCAGCACCTGATCGGCGTCGTGCCGCACCGCCGCGGCGGCGCCCGCGTCCGGCTCTCCTTCTGCGTACGCGGCCCGGACGACCTCGGCGGTCATCCTGTCGAGCGGCTCGTTCGCGCCGTTGAGCGTGTCGGTGGCGACGAGCTTCCTGCGGAACTCCTCGGGTGTATCGCCCGGTGACCGGCCGACGCCGAGCTCGCGCGCGCGGTCGGTGAACACGTCGTACGTCGCAAGCACCAGCGTGCGCGGGTCGCGCGCGGCGAGCAGTCGCCGCCGTCGCCGTAGCCAATGCCACATCGGGATCCCGATGCCGAGGAGCAGCGCGACGGCGATCCCGGCAAGGACGACGTCCGCCAGCGTGATCGCGCCGAGCCCGCGCTGGCCCGGGGTCGCGGCCGCGCCTCCTTGCAGGCCGTTCGTGATGCCCGCCTTCACGTCGCCGACGTGGATCTTTCCTTGCGCGTTCTTGCGCTGATGCTGGGTCACCGTCGGGTTCAGACCACCGCAGTTGTGGCCTTGCCCGGGGACGCATTGGATCGGCGTGGTCATCGCCGCGTAGCTCGCGGACGACGGATCGCTGAACGTCGGCGTCGGGTCGAACGTCAGCCACCCGTAGCCGCTGAACGGCACCTCCACCCAGCTGTGGTAGTCGTGCCCGTGCACGATGTAGGTCCCCGTCGTGCCCGCGACCGGCTGCCCCTGCGTGAACCCGAGCCCGACGCGGGCCGGGATGCCGAGCTCACGCAGCATCACGGCCATCAGGCCGGCGAACTGCTGACAGAACCCGTGCCGCTCGTGGAGGAAGTCCGCCAGCGCCTGGGGATCGTCCTGGAGGCTGACGTTGGGGTCGTACGTGAAGCTCGGACTCTTGAGGTGATGCATGATCGCCATCACCTTGTCGTAGGCGGTGTCGGCGTGCGCCGTCCACCGCTCGGCCGTTGCGAGCACGACCGGCGGGATCGGAGCGTCGGTCTGCAGCTGGTGGTACATCGGATCGACCGGCTCGACGTCGGCGTTCCGGAGATCTTGGGCGGTCGGGTCGGCATACGTCGATGTGACCGTGTAGCTCTGGCCCTTGTTCGGCCAGCCGTCCATCGTCAAGGACGACGACGCCGGGTGCCACCAGACGGTGTCGTTCATCGCGATCGAGGTCGGCACGCCGCCCGCGACCAGCCAGCTGTAGCCGAGGTCGCCCAGCATCGTGAACGTCTGCGTCACGCTCTGGCCCGAGACGGAGCTCACCTGGATCACGCCGTTCTGCACCTCGGCGCCGGTGTCGGCTTGTGGCTGCCACGTGTTCCCGTCGAAGGTGTCGAGCGCGACCATCCGCCAATACGAGACGTGCCCTGGCTCGACCTGCACCTCGAAGAACGGCGGGTTGTCGTCCTTGGTGTCACGAAGGATGGACCCCATCTGCACGAGCGGGCTGAGGCGGATCCTGTTGTCGCTGCCGAAGCGCGAGATATCGAGCACCGACGTGCTGCCGAAGCCGGGCACGAACAAGGGCGCGAGGGCGGCCACGGCGAGCGCCGTCGCACCGACGCGACGCGCGTTGCTGCCCGCGACGGGCAACAGCCGGTCCCGCCCCGCGACGGGGGACCAGACCGGCCCCCAGGCCCGGATCCGCCGCAACGAATCCGCGAACAGAACGGCGAGGGCGGCGATGAGGAACAGCACGCCGTAGATCGGCTTCGTCTGGTCGTCGAGCACGCTGTCGGCGAAGACCACCAGCGCGAGCGGCGGGACGAGCGCCAGCAAGGGGCTCTGGGCGCGGAAGGCGAGCGCGTAACACGAGAAGACCGCCGCCCACACGGCGATCGCGCCCGCCATGATCAGCGCGGGCGTCGCCGGCGCGGGGGAGACGTATTCGCGCGCCTGCGCGCCGACGAGCGTGGCGAGCGTCCCCAGCGACTGGATGCTCGTCGCGGTCGGCAGGCCGTACCACGTCGCGTGCGGCACGGCGAGCCACGTGACGGCGAACAGCAGCGCGGCGGCGCTCGTGAGCGTCGCGACAAGCATCCCGCGCCGCTCGGTCGCCCAGGCGAGGGCCCCCGACGCCACGCCCACGGCGATCATGCGATACGTCGCGCCGTGGCCGATCAGGATCCGGCCGAACGCGAACCCAACCGCGATCGCGACGAGCACGATCGCGACGAGCGCGCTCAGGCGCTGGAGGCGGGGCGTTGTGCCTTCGGGGAGTGCCATCGCTCTCGCAATCGCATCGACGGGGACAGGACCAGGCAGTCCCATCCGGCGCGCACCAGGGTCAGGTGCGCTTGGGTGGCGCGGGACATCAGTTGGGAGCGGCGCGCGTCCGGCTCGGTCTCGGGGTCGAGTGGGTGCACGAGCACCGCGAGCTTCGGGCCGAACGACCCCGCGGCGCGCACGAGCGGCGACAGGTCCTGCGGCGGGGGAGGCGCGCCGATGAACACGAGCGAGGTGTCCTGCGCGCCCGCGAGCCGAAGGCCGGTCATCACGCGCCCCAGCGAGCGTCCGCGCGCCGGGCGGACGCCTGCGAGCAGGTCGAGGAACGCGTCCTCGTCGACGGCCGTGATCGCGGTCTCGTCCATCCCCAGGCGCAACGCGAAGCCGTTGCGCGTGAACAGCGAGCCGATGCTTGCCGCGCACGAGACGGCCCGCTCGAACGCTGGCCCGTGCTCGGGCCCGAGCGTCGACTCGCGATTGTCCAGGTAGATCAGCCCGGAGGCGCGGCGCGCGGCCTCGTCCTGGCGGATCATCAGCTCACCGGTGCGTGCGACCGACGGCCAGTGGATGCGGCGGAGGTCGTCGCCCTCCTCGTAGCTGCGCATCGTGTAGTACTCCTCGCCGGTTCGCAGCAGTTGTCGGGCGCGCGCGCTGCCGACGTTGGTGACGCTCGTCGCTTCGGCGGGCGCGCGGAGATCCTCTACCTCCGGCGTGACGAGCAATTCGTCACGGCCGTCGAGCAGGACCCGCCGGCGGGTGAGCCCGAACGCGTCCGTCCGGTCCGCCGCCATCGGGCCGATCATGTAGCGACCTCGCGCGTGCGGCACGATCGTGTACGAGACGTGCTGCAGCGCGCGCGCGGATCCCGCAACCACGACACGCGCCGGGCGCCCGAGCGACGGCGGCAGCCGGTCCTCGAGCAACAAGAACGACGGTTTCGACGTGCCTTCGTGGGTTACATCGAGCCGCACCGTCACCCGTGCGCCGGGGGGGACCCGTGGTTCGGAAAGGTGGCGTTGCACGTGGATCGTGCGCGCGCCCCAGCGCACGAACAGCGCGGCGATGAACGGCAAGAGCAACAGGCCGAGCGCGACGGTCTCCAAGCCGGGCGAGCCGAGGATCCGGGCCGCGACCCACATCCCGACGCCGGCGAGGGCGACCGCGACGCCGCGAGGAGTGAGCATCAGTCCCGCTCGGCGACCGGCACCTCGACCGTCGCGGACAGGTCGGCGAGCACCGTCGATGTGTCGCGTCCGGCCATCGCCGCGTCGGCGGTCACGATGAGCCGGTGCGCGAGCACCGGTCCGATGAGGGCCTTCACATCGTCGGGGATGACGTAGTCGCGCCGCGCCGCCGCGGCGTAGGCGCGCGCGGCCCGGAGCAACATGATCGAGGCGCGTGGGCTCGCGCCGAGGTAGATGTCCGGGTGCTGCCGCGAGGCCTTGACCAGCGCGACGATGTACGTGCGGATCGCCGGCGCGACGTGCACCTCACGCGCGAGCTCGATGAGCTCGGCGACGGCCATGGCGTCGCACACCGGTTCGAGGTCATCGAGCGGTTGCCCCGAGCTGTGCGTCGCGAGGATCTCCGCCTCGACGTCGTCGTCCGGATAGCCAACCGACAGGCGCATCATGAACCGGTCGAGCTGCGCCTCGGGGAGTGGGTACGTGCCTTCGTGTTCGACGGGGTTCTGCGTCGCGACGACGATGAACGGTGTGCCAAGGCTCCGCGTCTCGGCGTCGGTCGTGACCTGACGCTCCTCCATGCATTCGAGCAGCGCCGATTGCGTCTTCGGAGAGGCCCGGTTGATCTCGTCGCCG
>JBJMLQ010000227.1:0-5026 GCA_045805225.1 Actinomycetota bacterium
CGAGGTTGGACCGGTGGATCCGCTCGTACGTCTCGGCGAGCACGAACCGGACACCGAGCAGCAACGGACCTTTCGCCGCCCAGTCGCGGCTCGAGCCGCTGCCGTACTCCTTGCCGGCGATGACGCCGAGCGGCACGTTCTCGCCGCCGTAGCGCTCCCCCGCGTCGAAGATCGACATCGTCTCGCCGTCCGGGAGGTGGGTCGTCCACGATCCCTCGGTCCCCGGTGCCAGCTCGTTCCGCAGCCGGATGTTGGCGAACGTGCCACGCATCATCACGTGATGGTTGCCGCGCCGTGACCCGTAGGAGTTGAAGTCTCGCGGCTCGACGCCGTGGTCGGACAGGTACGCCCCCGCCGGAGAATCCTTCTTGATCGAGCCTGCCGGCGAGATGTGATCGGTGGTGATCGAGTCCCCCACCTTCACCAGGATGCGCGCGCCCTCGATGTCGGTGTAGCTCCGAGGCGCGAGATCGTCGAAGAACGGCGGCTCCTGCACGTAGGTCGAGGTCGGCTCCCACGCGTACGCCGAGCCGCTCGGCGTGTCGAGCGCCTGCCAACGCTCGTCGCCGTCGAAGATCCGTGCGTACTCCTCGGAGAACTGGTCGGACGTGATGGCGAGCTGGACGGCATCGGCGATCTCTTCGGGCGATGGCCACAGGTCGCGCAGGTGGACCGGGCCGTCCGGGCCCGTCGCGATGGGGTCGGTCGTGAGGTCCACGTCGACCCGGCCGGCGAGGCCGTACGCGACGACCAGCGGGGGCGACGCGAGGTAGGACGCGCGCACCTGTGGATGCACGCGACCCTCGAAGTTGCGGTTGCCAGACAGGACGGCGACGACGTTGAGGTCGCCCTCGTCGACGGCGGCCCCCACTTCCTCGATCAAGGGGCCCGAGTTCCCGATGCAGGTCGTGCAGCCGTAGCCGACGAGGCCGAACCCGAGCTTCTCGAGGTACGGCGTGAGGCCGGCGCGGTCGAGGTAGTCCGTCACCACCCGCGAGCCGGGCGCCAAGGACGTCTTGACCCACGGCCGGACGGTGATCCCGGCCTCAACCGCCTTCTTCGCGAGTAGACCGGCCGCGAGCATCACCGAGGGGTTCGATGTGTTGGTGCACGAGGTGATCGCGGCGATCACGACCGACCCGTCCCGAAGGGTCATGCCGTCGGTCTCGATCGGATGGTGCGTGAGGTCGTCGCCGCCGGGCAGCCGCTCCTGTCGGACCGGTCCGCCCTCCGCGACGAACGCGCCGATCTCCTTCGCCTTCGGGTCGGGGATCGCGTGCTCGTGGAACGCGGCGACGAACGAATGCCAGACGTCGGGCAGCGCGACCCGGTCCTGCGGACGCTTCGGTCCTGCGAGCGACGGCTCGATCGTGGCGAGGTCGAGCTCGAGCAGTTCGCTGAACGTCGCCTCCGGCGCGCCGTCCACCCGGAACAGGCCCTGCTCCTTGGCGTAGCGCTCGGTCCGATCGGCGGCGTCGCCTCGTCCGGTGAACCGCAGGTACGCGAGCGTCTGGTCGTCGATCGGGAAGTACGCGCTCGTCGCGCCGTACTCGGGGCACATGTTGGACAGCGTCGCGCGGTCGGCGATCGGCAACGTCGACAGGCCGTCGCCGGTGAACTCGACGAACCGCCCGACCACGCCGTGCGCACGCAGCATCTGCGTGAGCGTGAGCACGAGATCGGTCGCGGTCGTGCCTGCCGGCATCGCGCCGGTCATGCGCACGCCGACCACGAGGGGCTGGGGCAACGCGATCGGCTGCCCGAGCATCGCGGCCTCGGCCTCGATCCCGCCGACGCCCCAGCCGAGCACGCCGAGCCCGTTGATCATCGTCGTGTGCGAGTCCGTGCCGACGATCGTGTCGGGCACGGCGACGCCGTCGCGCACCGCGACCACCTGCCCGAGGTGCTCGAGGTTCACCTGATGGCAGATCCCGGCGCCCGGCGGCACGACCCGGACGTTGTCGAAGGCTTGCTGCGCCCATCGAAGGAACCGGTAGCGCTCGCCGTTGCGCCGGTACTCGAAGTCGATGTTGGCCTCGTACGCCTCCGGCGTCCGGAACAGATCGACCTGCACCGAGTGGTCGATGATCAGATCCACGGGCACGAGCGGGTTGACCTGTGCAGGATCGCCGCCCGCGCGCTCGACCGCGCTCCGCATCGCGGCGAGGTCAACGACCGCCGGCACGCCGGTGAAGTCCTGCATCAGCACGCGGCCGGGCATGAACGCGATGTCGTTCGCCGGTCCGGGCCAGGCCGCGAGCGCGGCGACGTCCGCATCCGCCACGTCGCGCGTCCCCGCACGACGGAGCAGGTTCTCGAGCAGGATCCGGACGGTGTGCGGGAGCCGTTCGACGTCGCCGATCCCCTGCTCCGTGAGCCATGCGAGCCGTGCGAACCCGAGCTCGCCGCCGGCAACGGTCAGGCGCCCGCGTGCGCCGTCGAACATCGTCGTCATGGTCGTCGTTCCCCCGTGGTGTCGTTGCATCCATCCTCCCACGGGGTCGCAGGCACCCGTCAGGCGCCCTGCCGCCCGTACGCCGAGCCGGCTACGCCGAAGAGGACCGGTGCTCCTCGCGGAGCGCTTCCTTGTGCTGCATCCGCGCCGCGCGGCGGAGCTTCGCGGCGCGCTGGCGGCGCCGTTCGATCTCGGTCTCGATCGCGATCGGCGGCACCGCTCGAGGCTGTCCGTTCTCGTGGAGCGCGACGTAGACGAAATACGCGGTCGCCGCGTGGACGGTCCGGCCGGAGATCGGGTTCTCCGCCTCGACGCGGACCCCGCATTCGAGCGAGGTGGTGCCGACGTCGTTCACCGACGCGCGGAGCTGCACGACGTCGCCGACGTGCACCGGCTCAAGGAAGGACAGCTCGTCGACGCTGACGGTGACGCACAGCCCCTCGGCATGGCGGATCGCGGCGAGCGCGGCCGCGGTGTCCGCCAGCCGCATGATCACGCCGCCGTGGACGTTGCCCGCGACGTTGGCGTCGGTCACCTCCATCAGCTGGGTCAGCGTCACGTGCGAGGCGCTCACCGGCTTGGGCTCGTGCGTCACGGGGGCATCCTACGGGTGGATGTCATCCACTCCGTCGCACTCCGTCGCAGGCGTAGACGAGGACAGCACGACGTTTCGAGCCGGCCCGGCAACCGCCGGCAAACCTCGCTGCCGGCGGTCCGCCCCGGCATGCTCCGCGCTTGCGGGGCAAGCTCATGACCTCCCCTTCAGACGGACCGGCCGCCGGTACCATCGCGCCGATGCGCCGCCTCGTCCTCGCAACGCTCCTGGTCGTGGGAGCCGCGTGCACGGGCGCGTCGGGTTCCCCCGAGCCGCCCTCGTCCCCACCTGTTTCTCCCCAGCCGACGGATCTGCCGCAAGGACTTCCCGCCTCGTTCGGCGACGCGGCCGCTCCGGGAGACGTGCCCGTCGCCGCCCTCGTCCCGCTCAAGGCGCAGGTCACCGGGTCGTGGCGCGCCTCGACCGCCGCCGGCGACACGATCGTCGTCGCATGGGAGATGCCCGGTGGCGATCCGTTCAGGACCGATCGCGGCATCGCCGCCTGGCGTCGTTTCGACGATGGCGACGCGCCCTGGCGCCCGGTGTGGGGCCACGCGTACGCCGCTGGACGGGCGCCGGTGGAAAACGTCGGCGCGCAGATCGCCGACGTGACCGCCGACGGATCGCAAGACGCCGTGATCCTCGCCGAGACCGGCGGCTCAGGGGCGTGCGGCACGACATCGGTGGTCGATCTGGCGAGCACCGCGGTCGTGTATCGCTCCAGCGGATGCGATCGCACGGTGGGCCCGAACACCGATCCGCCCGGATTGCTCGTCCGCGAGGCCGTCTACCGCCCCGGCGACGCGCATTGCTGTCCCAGCAGGGTCCGCGAGACCGTCCTCGTCGACGAGGGTGGGAACTGGCAGACCGCGAGCGTCCGGACCACGACGCCCTGACGGCCCCTTATCCAAAGGTGTCGGGGGCCGGACGTAGTATCCGGCCGGTATGGCGCGGATCTTCGTCGAGGGCTGGTCGCCCGAGTACGGCGCACCGCTCGACGCGGCCGAGCTCACGCCGGCGGAGGGCACCGTCGACGACACCGTCGAGGGCGTCGACTGGGCGCCGCTCGACGGGCACGACGACGGCTGCGAGCGCATCGCCTTCGTCGACGGCGTCCGCCGCATCGACGCACGGCTGACGGTCGACGACCCGATCGCCGGACCGATCCCGGGACTCTGCGGCACGGTCGCGATCGGCGCGGTCCTCTGGGACCGCGCGGCGGTGCGGTCCACGGTGGCCGGCGAACAGGTGCAGCGGTGGGCGGTGCTCGCGGGCGGCCGCGAGGAGCTGTTCCCGGCGGTCGGCCTCGCGCCGCCCTACGAGACGATGACGATCGCCACGCGCGACGGCGACGCGCTCGTGCACGCGTTGCAGTCGACGATGCGCGCGGCCGAGGGGTCGCTCGCCACCTCGCTCGCCGCCGACCGGTGCGTGTTCGCCGACGGACCTCTGCACGAGCTCGGACCCCGCGAGGTGGTCGGGGTTGTGAAGAGCCACCGGGTCACCTATCTCGAGCCGGCACGCAACGCGGTGATCGCGGCCCTGGACGCCGGCCAGCGAACGCCGCTGTTCGCGACCAAGGACTACGGCAGGTACTCGTGGTACGTCCGGCTCGCCGACATCGACGACGGGCACACCTGGAGCGGCCTGGTCCGGTGCGAGGCCTCGGCGCATCTGCCGCTCGCGATGGTGCGGACGATCGCGGATCGATCGGCCGCGCTGCTGCCGCTCGTCGCCTCGCAGGCGCACCTCGATCCGCGCGCGCCGCAGAACCTCGTGCCGATCGGCGCCCTTGAGCGCGAGCTTCGCCACCGGATGGGCGATCCCGGACTCGTCTACCGCGCCCTGCGCGCGGCCGTCGCCGAACGGAGGGCGTCGTGACCGACGACCAGGTCGGCCGGGTCCTCGGTTCCGAACACTCGAGCACCGCGACGTTCCGCGTCGTGGTCGACGATGACCAGTTCCTCCAGCTCGAC
>JBJMLQ010000228.1:0-2607 GCA_045805225.1 Actinomycetota bacterium
ACACTCTTACCAAACACCACTATAAAAACAACACCACCCCCGAGGTGTCGAGGGTGATCACTCGCCCGCCCCGTCGCGCCGGACGTCCGCGGCGTCGGTGACCGGTCCGTTCTTCCACTACCCCACCCAGCCGGGGAGCTCGGTCCGCGGCGTGGCCGCCAGGTAGGCGCCGAGCGCCTCGCGGATCAGCTCCGCCTGCGGCCGGCCGGTCGATCGGGACATCCCGCGGAGGCCGCGCACCACCTCCGGGTCGAGGTACACGGTCGTCTTCTCCATAGACGGGAGCATGCCATATGCCATATGTGGCAGGGTGTAGGTCATCCCAAGATGTTGTCAGGGCTGGGGCGCAAACCATGTGAGCCTTGTCACATGGAGGATCACGCGCCCACGAACAGCATCGGGTCGCCCTCGAGCCGCAGGAGGAACTCCTTGCGGTGCAAGCCGCCGGCGTAGCCGGTCAGGTTCCCCGAGGCGCCGATGATCCGGTGGCACGGCAAGACGATCGGGATCGGGTTCTGACCGAGGGCCGCCCCGACCGCGCGGGCGGCCTCCGGATGGCGGATCCCCCGGGCGACGGCGCCGTACGTGGAAACCTTCCCGAACGGGACCTTCGCCGTCTCCGCCATGACCCTGCGCACGAAGGGCGACATCAACCGATGATCGATACCGACCTCGAAGCGCCGGCGCGCGCCACCGAAATACTCGTCGAGTTGCCTGCGGACGTCGTCGGTGGCGCGCGCAGACGACAGCACGCGGGGCGACAGGCTCTCGGCGACGCGGTCCTCGAGGGTCGCCCGGTCCTGGTCGTCGAAGCCGACGCACGCCAAGCCTCGGGACGTCACCGCCACGAAAAGCTCGCCGACCGGTGAGTCGACGGTGGCGACGGCCACATCGACCAGCCCGTCCCGAGCGGCCGACTCGCGGACCAGCGCGTCTGCGAGGCGGGCCCGCGAAGTCGCGTCGGCCAACGACACCATCGTGCGGAGCTCCGTCCTGTTCATCGCACACGCTCCCGCAAGGTCGCGAGGCCGGCGCGCACGTTGGCCCGGGCGGCCTCTTCGGAACACCCGAGGATCTCGGCGATCTCGGGGTACGGACGGTCGAGCAGATGTCGCAGCGCCACGGCGGCGCGTTGCTTGGGCGGCAGCGAGGCGACCGCCGCGAGCAGGGACTCGTCGGGCGGCTCGGGCCCGGCGAGCGGCCGGTCGGGCACCGCGGCGCTCGGTTCCGGCCGCCGGGCTCGCGCGCGGTGATGGTCGATGGCCGTGCGAGACGCGATCCGCAGGATCCACCGGTCGAGACGTCCGTCGTCCCGCACACGGGGGTACGCGCGGAGCGCCGACAGGAACGTCTCCTGATAGGCGTCGTCGGCGTGCTCCGGACCGACGGCGGCGACGAGGAACCGCATCACCGTCGGCCCGTTCGCGTCGAGGAACCGCTCGAACGGCGGCGGCGTTCGGGTACCCATCGCCAGGGATGCAACCACACCCGGAACAACGCGCGAGCGGCGGGTCCCGTGAGATGGATCAGACGATCCCGAGGACCTCCGGCAGCGCCGCGATGTCGTCGATCACGTGATCCGCGAGCCCGTCGAACCGCAGACCGTCGAGCAGGCCGGTGACCCGCAGCAAGCCCTGGTAGCGGACGGAGACCATCCCGAGCGCGTTCGCGCCCGCGATGTCGGTGCGCTCGTTGTCGCCGATGTGCGCGGCGTCACGCGGATCGACGCCCAGAGGATCGAGCGCTGCACGGAACGCCTCGGGCGCCGGCTTGAAGACGCCGGTTTCGTCGCTGAACGACCACGCGTCGAAGGCGTCGAGGACACCGAGCCGCTCGAGTCTCGCGCGGAGCGTCGGAGAGGACGTGAGCCCGACATCGCACACGATGCCCATGCGTACACCCGCGGCGCGGAGGGCATGCAGACACGTCTCGAGCCCGGGCGCGACGGCGAGCTCCGCCGTCTCGCCCACGACCCGGTACGAATCGATCAGCTCGGCCCGCAGCTCTTCGGACGGGTCGACGGACAGCTCGTTTCGTGATGCAGCGCACGGAGTCGGTCGGGGTGTACTGGCCGGTGTTGGCCCACCAATGCTCCTCGAACCGCTGCCAGTTCTTCGCGAACGCCGTCTCGAGCTCGCGGCGCTCGCGCGCGTGACCCGCCCGGGCGAGCAGACGCTCCCACCGGTCGAGCTGCATCGCCCGCATCGTGCCGGGATGTTCAGCGACCAGCGTGTGCCAGAAGTCGAACGTGACGGCGCGGACCTTCGTCACACCGCCTCGCCGAGCAACCGCGGGATCGCGGTCTCCCAGACCTCCGTGAGCTCGGTCACGGGAACGTCGATCGCACCGTCGAAGACGGCGCGCGGTCCTCCGGTCTCACCGATCCTGGCCGCGGGGACGTGCGATGCGGCGGCGAGCTCGCGGAACCGATCTTCGTCGACGGAGGACACGGAGACGACCGCCCGCGAGGCCGACTCACTGAACAACGCGACGTGGCTCGGCAGGTCAGTGGGCAGCGACACGGCGAACCCGTGGCCGTTGCCGATCGCGCACTCGGCGAGCGCGACGGCGACCCCGCCGTCGCCGCAGTCGTGTGCGCTCGCGAGC
>JBJMLQ010000229.1:0-14178 GCA_045805225.1 Actinomycetota bacterium
CATCGACGAGCGGCAGGTCAGGGAAGTGGTCGCGGAGAACCCCGTCCCGCCCGAGATCATCGCGCTGATGAAGGACGTGCTCGGCGTCGACGGCACCGACGTCGGCGGCGTCACGCTGTGGCAGGTCCCGGCGAGCGGCACGACGCCGCACGAGCCGCCGCCGACGACCCAGGTCATCACGACCCCGCCGACGGGTTAGTTCTCGCCCTGGTCGCGGGTGAAGCCGAGCTCTCCGTCGAACTCCTGCAGCTTCTCGATATGCATCCAGCGGTGCGCGGAGGAGATCCGCTCGAGCAGCTCGTGGACGTCTTCGTCGGGCAGGTTCCCCGGATCCTGCTTGATGATGAACCGGCACCGGAAATGATCGCCGGTCTCGGTGAAGCTGCCGGTCGGAGGGAACACTTTCGTGCCGCGCGAGCTGATCATCTTGAGCGAGAGCTTGGTGTTCTGGGTGAGCTCCATCAGCGACGCGCCGAGCTCGGCGGCCGGGAGCGGTGACTCGACGAAGACGTCCAGCCCGACGACCGCCCGCTCCTTCGGCCGCACATAGTCCGGCGCGGGGTCGAGCTGGGGCAGCTCGATCGGAGTCGTCTCGCGGATCGTCCAGTTCTCGGTTCGTTTGCCGAGGTTGTCGATGATCGCGTCGGCGTAGGCGCTGGTCGGGGTGCCTCGGTCGTAGCCGACGACGTCGCCGGTGAGGATGCCCGACTCAAGCGTGACGAACACCGCGTGCTCGATCGCGGCCGCCTCGTCGAGTAGACCGAGGTAGCGCAACATGAGCACGCCGGACAGGATCATCGCGGTCGGGTTGATCACGTCCTTACCCGCGTACTTCGGCGCCGACCCGTGGACCGCCTCGAAGATCGCGACCTCGCTGCCGATGTTGGCGCTCGGCGCGAATCCGAGTCCGCCGATCAGGGCGCTCGTGAGGTCGGACAGGATGTCGCCGTTCATATTCGTGGTGACGAGCACCTCGAACTGTTCCGGTCTCTTCACGAGCTGGTGCGCCGCGTTGTCGACGATCACGTGCCAGGACTCGATGTCCGGGTAGTCCGGCGCAACCTTCTCGAAGGCGCGTTTCATCTCTCCTTCGGAGAACTTCATGATGTTCGCCTTCGTCGCACACGCCACCTTGGTGCGTCCCTCCGAGCGCGCGTATGCGAACGCGAACCGGGCGATCTTCTCCGAACCTTTGGCGCTGATCAGCTTGAGCGCCTGGGCGACGCCGGGGGTCTGCATGTACTCGATGCCTGCATAGAGGTCCTCGACGTTCTCGCGAACGACAACCAGGTCGACCCCGCGCCCCGAGTACGGGGTGGTCACTCCGGGCATCTCGCGCACGGGCCGAACGTTCGCGTAGGTCTCGAACAGCTTGCGGAGCGTGACGTTCGCCGACTTCTCACCGAAGCCGACGGGTGTTTCGAGCGGCCCCTTCAAGGCGACCCGCGTCTCGCTGATCGACGCGATCGTCTCGTCCGGGACGCCGCTCGGGAGTCCCTCGCGGAAGACGTCCGCGCCCGCGCGCTGCTCGTCCCACGCGACTGGCGCCCCGGTCGCCTCGATGATCCGGCGCGCAGCGGTCACGACCTCCGGGCCGATGCCGTCGCCCGGGATCAAGGTCACCCGGATCGAGGTGGACTTCATCGATCGTCTCCTTCCGCGCGTGAAGATGCCCGGACAATCGTAGCCGTCCGCCGCCGGGCTCCCAGACGGCGCTGCTAGCATCCGGGCCCATGCCACCACCGCTCCGGTTGAAGCGCGGGCTCATCCTTCTCCTGGCGGTGGCGATGGCCACCGTCGGCGCAGTCGCATGTCAGACCGGCGGCTCCACCGACGCGTCACCATCCGATAGCGGCGCCACCGGAACAGCGACGAGCACGACGGGGCCCGTCACCGTCACGATCTCGCCCGCAGACGCCAAGCCGATCGACCCGGCGCTCGGCTTCAAGAACATCAACCACATCATCTTTGTCGTGCAGGAGAACCGATCGTTCGACCATTATTTCGGGACGTTCCCGGGTGCCAATGGCCTTCCACGGAACCCGGACGGATCGTTCGCGACATGCGAGCCGGACCATCAGGGCACCTGCTGGCCACCGTTCCACGACACGGGGGTCTACGACGTCGGCGGTCCACACAGCCAGTGGGCCGCCATGCACGACGTCGACAACGGGAACATGGACGGCTTCATCACCGCCCTTGATCGGCTTCGCGCGTGCACTCCCGAGCTCATGAGCGTGGAATGCGAGAAAGCGCTCGCCGACACGCAGGGAGGGGCCCCCGACGTGATGGGCTACCACACCGCGCAGGAGATCCCGAACTATTGGGCCTACGCGAAGCACTACGTGCTGCAGGATCGGCTCTTCGCCCCGACGGACTCGTGGACGCTGCCGTCGCACCTTTTCCTCACCTCGGCGTGGTCGGCAACGTGCACGAACCTGACGACGCCAGACCCCGACGCGAGCAGCTGCGTCGCTAACGCCGGGAACCCGCCCCTGTGGGGAGGACCGCCCATCTTGCCGGAGAACAAGATGCCGTACCGCTGGGCGGATATCACGTGGCTGCTGCACCGGTACAACGTCGACTGGGCCTACTACGTCGGTCCGGACACGTGCCTGAAGGAACCGTGCCCGGCCGATCCTGGCCCCAACGACACGCCGGGGGCATTCATGCCGATCGCCGCCTTCCGCACGATCGCCTATGACGGTCAGGAGTCGAACATCCGCACGTACCCCGATTTCTTCCAGCGCGCGGCGTCCGGAACGCTGCCGGCGGTGTCATGGATCGTGCCGTATCGCGAGAACAGCGAACACCCAACGCACCCGGTGTCCGAAGGGCAGACCTGGGTGACACAGGTCGTGAACGCGGTGATGCAAGGACCGCAGCAGCAGTGGAACCACACGGCGATCTTCGTGACGTGGGACGACTGGGGCGGCTTCTACGACCACGTCAAGCCTCCGGTCATCGACGCCGCGGGGTTCGGGTTCCGAGTGCCGGGATTCCTGATCAGCCGATGGGCAGACCACGATCTCAGCATCGACGACCAGACGCTGTCGTTCGACGCCTACCTCAAGCTCATCGAAGATCGCTTCTTGAACGGCCAGCGTCTCAACGGGCAGAACATGGGTTGGCCCGATCCGCGGCAAACGGTTCGTGAGAATCTTCCGATCCTCGGTGACCTGCGCAAGGAGTTCGACTTCAACCAGAAGCCGATCCCCGACCTCGTGCTGAACCCGAACCCGCCATAGCGATGACACGTCACGCGCCTCGTGGGCTTATGCGGTCGGTCACGGCGGTGACATTGCTCGGCGTGATCGCGGTCGCGTGCACCACCGGATCGCCCGGGTCCGACACGTCGGCCGGCGCGCCGACCTCGGCGTCGGCGTCGGCGGCGACGCCCGTTGGGTCGCCGCAGGTGCCCACGTGGCCCGACGGCGCGTTGCCGCCCGATGCCTCGGTCGCGCCGAAGGGCGTCGACCTGCAGCCGCTGACCCATCCGCCGAAGCACCAGCCGGCCGCGGACGACAGCGCACCGATCGTTCCGTCGAAGGGCATCGACAACATCAATCACTTGGTCTTCATCGTGATGGAGAACCGCAGCTTCGATGAGTACTTCGGGACCTACCCGGGCGCCGACGGGATCCCGATGAAGAACGGCAAGCCCACGGTGTGTCAGCCGATGCCGACGGGCGGGTGCGCCACTCCGTACCACGACACCAACTACATCGATCAGGGCGGCCCGCACGGCCACAAGGCGTCGGTGATGTCCTACGACAACGGCAAGATGGACGGGTTCATCCATGCGCTCGACACCTATAAGAACGGGTGCATGCTCCACCCGAGCACGCCGCCGTGTCCCGAGGCGACGCCCGGACCGCAGGGGCAGCCCGACATCATGGGGTACAAGACGCGCCGCGAGATCCCGAACTACTGGGACTACGCCGACCACTACACGCTGTTCGACCACATGTTCGCGCCCGTCGACTCGTGGACCCTGCCGTCGCACCTGTTCCTGGTCTCCGGGTGGTCCGCGTGGTGCCCGAACCTGCACGACGCGATGTCGTGTCGTTCGGAGTTGGTCTTTCACCCCGCGTCGGCCTACGACAACCAATGGGAGGGCGCGACGTGGCGGGCCTCCGAGGCCGACCAGTATCCGCGGCCGTACATCTGGGCGCCGATCACCTGGCTCCTGTACAAGGCGGGCGTCAGCTGGGGGTACTTCGTCGGTTCCGGATCGTGCGTCACGCCGCCGTGCGGTGGCCTCACGGGTCCGGTGACGGCCGACGTGCAGGACCCGCTGCCGGGGTTCCTCGCGACGCAGGCGACGGGCCAGTTCGCGAACATCCGCCCCAACAACGACTTCTACGCGATGGCCCAGCAGGGCAACCTGCCGTCGGTGTCGTGGATCGTGCCGGTCAAGGACGCGGGCGACCACCCGCCGGACGACATCTCCAAGGGGCAGGCCTACGTCACCGGCCTGATCAACGCGGTCGAGAACGGTCCTCGCGACCAGTGGCTGCATACGGCGATCTTCGTGACGTGGGACGACTGGGGCGGCTTCTACGATCACGTGCCGCCGCCGGTGGTCGATCAGAACGGCTACGGGTTCCGCGTGCCGGCGTTCATGGTGAGTCCGTGGGCGAAGCCCGGCTACATCGACCACCAGATGCTGAGCTTCGACGCCTTCCTACGGATCGTCGAGGATCGGTTCCTCGGTCATCAGCGGTTGAACCCGTTGACGGACGGATGGCCCGACGCGCGTCCAACGGTGCGCGAGACGGCGACGCAGCTCCATATGCTCGACAAGGCGTTCGACTTCCACGGACAACCGCGTCCGCCGTTGGTGTTGAAGCAGTACCCCGGCTACGACAATGGCGGCTGATGAGGCCCGCGATCGCGCGCACGCGCGGTGAATTGCTGGCCCGCCTGGATTCGAACCAAGACCAACTGATCCAGAGTCAGCCGTGCTGCCGTTACACCACGGGCCATCGTGACGTCATCGCATGCTAACAACGAACCGCGACGCGCGTCGGGAGCGGTTTGACCTTCGTCGCCGGGAAGAGGTAGCGTGGCAACGGTTTTCCGAGGGGAGCGCCGAGGGGAAGCGGAGGGTACGCCATGAATAAGGGCGGGTTGGTCGCAGAGGTCGCGAAGCGCACCGGAGTCTCGAAAGCCGAGGTCGCACGTGTCGTCGACGCGTCGATCGACGTGATCCGCGAGACCGTGGTCGACGGCGAACGCGTCACGCTCGCCGACTTCGGCACGTTCGAGCGGAAACACCGCAACGAACGGATCGCTCGCAATCCCCGCAAGCCGGACGTGCCGATCGTCGTGCCGGCGCGCGACCTTCCTTCGTTCACCGCGGGCAAGGAATTCCGCGGGCAAGTGCTCAGCTCGGCGTAGCGCCGCTCTCTCTCAGAACGTCACGAGGTGCAGGTCGCGCGCGACCGCGCCCTCCGACGCCGTTTCGACCTCGAACCGCACGCGTTGCCCGATGCGCAGGAACCGCGCCGGCGGGTCGCCGAACGAACGCTCGTCGATCGCGATCTCTGCGCGATCGTCCGTCAGCAGCGACCCCGTGCGCGAGTCCGTGTCGTAGGTCTTGACCGTTCCCTGCACCGCCGCCTCCTCATGTCCCGCTGGCGCGGGTGTCGAGCCGTTCATCCGCCCCGAGATCTTGCAGGACCGCCCGCGTGCGCGTGGGCCGCGAGCTTCGGAGCACGGTGAGGATATCGTCCGGGGCGTCCAGGTCGAACGCGAGCTCGGGGCGCTCGGTCACCGCGAGCGGCAGGTCGGCCTCGGCCGCGGCCTCGACGTGGCGTCGGAAGGAGTCCGGGCCGAAATGCGCGGCGATCGCGGTCGGCGGCCGTCGGAGCAACAGGTTCGTGCCGCGTTCGTCGGCGGCGGGCGCGATCACCACCGGGCCGAGCGTATGAACGGTGCGCGTCAGCACCGCGGTGGTCACGAGCGGCGTGTCGGGCAGCAGGACCGCCAGGGCGTCGGCGCCGCGCGCTTCGGCTTCGTCCTCCACCTGACGGATCGCCTGGCCGAGCGGCGGCTCGTCCTCGACGAGCGTCACCGCGCCGCGGATCGCCGCGACCTCGAGCACGCTCTCGTCGGGCGATATCACCCACGTTTCCCATCCGGGCACCGTGAGCGCGGCATCGAGGACGTCCTCGAGCATCGCGAGGGTCAGCGCCGCCCGTTCCATCGGTGCGAGCACGGAGCGCAGCCGCGCCTTCGTCTCGTCGAGCGATTTGACCGGCAGGACGATCGCGCGCACCGAGCAAGCCTAGCCCACGCGATGCGATAGCCTCTCGGGCTTCCGGGCGGGAGGGGACCGATGACGACGCTGGCACTGCGGTTCGCGCCGACGGCTGCGCGGGGGCGCTCGCGGCTGGCGTTCCAGGCGGCGTGCGCCGTTGCGGGCGCCGTGCTGATCGCCGGGCTCGCACAGTTCACCGTCTATCTGCCGTTCACACCGGTGCCGATCACCGGGCAGACCCTCGGCGTGTTGCTCGTCGGGGCCGCCTACGGGCCGGCGTTGGGGGCGGCGACGGTCGGGCTCTACCTTGTGGCCGCGGTGGCGGGCCTGCCGGTCCTGGCGCGAAACGTCGAAGGCGGCCACGACGTCGGCATGCATGTGCTCGGGGCCGGCTTCGCGTCTGCTGGATATCTCTGGGGCTTCCTCCTTACGGCGGCGCTCGTCGGGTGGCTCGCGCGTCAGGGGTGGGAGCGGTCGTTCCGTTCATCGGTCAGCGCCATGTTCTTCGGCGAGCTCGTGATCTACGCGTGCGGGATCCCGTGGCTGATGCACTCGCTCGGGGTCGATGTCCAGACCGCGCTGACCTATGGCTTGTACCCGTTCGTCGTCGGCGACACGATCAAGCTGCTGATCGCCGCGGGCGCCCTGCCGCTCGCGTGGGCAGCGCTTCGCCGCGTCGGTCCCGATGAGGAGCCCGACGCTGGCTGACTCCTTCGAGCCGTGGTTCACGGGCATCCGCTGGACGGTCTTCCCGTTCCTGCGCGCGTGGTTCGAGTGGCGGTTCGAACGGTTGGACCGCATCCCGGCGAGCGGCCCGGTGCTGATCGCGTGCAACCACGCGTCCTACCTCGATCCGCTCGTCAACGCCTACGCCGTCGTGCGCGCCAAGCGCCGGCCGCGGTTCCTCGCGAAGGACGACCTGTTCCGCGCGTTCGCGATCCGGTGGGCGATGCGCGGGACGGGGCAGATCCCGGTCGCGCGTGGGACCGGCGATCGGAGCCCGCTGCGCAACGCCGAGGCCGCGCTGCGCGCCAACCAGGTGGTCGTCGTCTATCCGGAGGGGACCGTGACCCGTCGGTCCGACGGGCTTCCGATGGAAGGCAAGACCGGCACGGTTCGCCTCGCGTTAGCCGCCGGCGTGCCGATCCTGCCGTTGGTGAGCTGGGGGTCGGCGCCCGTATGGCAGAAGTCCGGCCCCGGGTCGCTGCGGCCACGGCGCCCGATCTGGGTGCGGGTCGGCGAGCCCCTCGACGTCACCGGCAGGGGCGTCTCGATCGAGGACCACGCCGGCGTCCGCGCGCTGACCGACGAGCTGATGGCGGTGCTGACCGCCGACGTCGAGGCGCTTCGCGGCTCGTATCCATCGATATGGGCGAGCCGGTAGGCTCGCCGCGATGGCACGACGCCGCGTGGTGGTGCTGTTCGGCGGACGTTCGTCGGAGCACGAGATCAGCTGTCTGTCCGCACGCTCGGTGATCGATGCGCTCGAGGGCGACGACGTCGAGGTCGTGCCGATCGGGATCGCACGAGACGGCCGGTGGTTCGTGATGCCGGGCGCGCCGGCGCTTCCCGCCGATACCGGCCGGATGCCCGAGGTCGTAGCCGATGCGGCGTCGCTCGTGCGGCTGGCCGGCGACGACGGCACGCCCGCACTCGTGCGCGCGGACGGCTCGCGCTCCGAGGTCGACGTGGTGTTCCCGGTGCTGCACGGTCCCCGGGGCGAGGACGGCGCGATCCAGGGGCTGCTCGAGGTCGCGGGGGTGCCCTACGTCGGCGCGGGTGTGCTCGGGAGCGCGCTCGGGATGGACAAGGCGATGCAGAAGGCGCTGTGGGCCGCGGCCGGCCTGCCCGTTGTCCCGTACGTCGTCGTGGGCGAGCCCGAGTGGCTGGACGACGAGGACGGTGTGCTCGCACGCGCCGCCGCGCTGGGGTTCCCGCTGTTCACGAAGCCGGCGTCGCTCGGTTCCTCCGTCGGGATCACCAAGGTGGTCGGGGCCGGCGAGTTGCCGGCCGCGATCGCCACCGCGTTCCGGTTCGAGCGCAAGATCGTTATCGAGCACGGCATCGAGCCGGTCCGTGAGATCGAGTGCGCCGTGCTCGGCAACGACGATCCCGTCGCGTCGGTCTGCGGCGAGATCGTGCCGGAGGGCCACGCGTTCTACGACTACGACGCGAAGTATCTCGACGAGCAGGGGGCTCGGCTGGAGATCCCCGCGCCGCTCGATCCCGCGCTGGCCGCGCGGGTCCAGCAACTGGCCGTGACGGCGTTCACGACGATCGCGTGCGCAGGCATGGCGCGCGTCGACTGCTTCGTACAGGGCGACACCGTGTGGTTGAACGAGATCAACACGATCCCCGGCTTCACGTCGATCTCGATGTACCCGAAGCTGTGGGAGGCGAGCGGCCTGGCCTATCCCGACCTCGTCACGAAGCTGCTCGACCTCGCGGTCGAACGGTTCGAGGCCGAACGCGCCAAGCGCATCGACGTTCCTGAGTTGCACGAAGGTGCGTAGCGCGCCTTACAGGTGAACGACCGGACAGGTGAGCGTGCGGGTGATGCCCTCGACCGACTGGATGCGCGCCACGACGAGCTTGCCGAGATCGTCGACCGTCTCGGCCTCGGCCCGGACGATCACGTCGTACGGGCCCGTGACGTCCTCAGCCTCGGTCACGCCCGGCGCGGATCGGACTTCGGACGCGACCGCGGCGGCCTTGCCGACCTCGGTCTGGATCAGGACGTACGCGTGCACCATGGATCCGGCCTCCTCGGCGTGGACGAGCGCACATGCTACGGCCCGGGCGACGGCCGACGCAACGCCGGATGATGGGGGGATGCCGATGCCCGCGTTCCTCGATCGCCGCGATGCAGGCGACGCGCTCGCCGACGCGCTCGGGGGCGTGATCGATCCGCCCGCGGCGGTGCTCGGGATCCCGCGCGGCGGCGTGGTCGTCGCGGCGCGCGTCGCGGCGCGTCTCGCGCTGCCGCTCGGCGTGGTCGTGACGAAGAAGCTCGGCGCGCCGCACAACCCCGAACTCGGCATCGGCGCCGTCGCGCCGGGCGTGCGCGTGCTCGAACCAGACGTGGTGTCTGCGTTGTCGGTCGGCGACCGGTGGCTCGCGCGCGAGTCGGCGCGCGTCGAGACGGAGGTCGCGCGTCGCGCCGAAGCGTACGGGGCATCGGTCGACGTGCGCGCGATGACCGCGGTCGTCGTCGACGACGGCGTAGCGACCGGCAGCACGGCGCGTGCCGCGGGGTTGTGGGCGCGGCACGCCGGCGCGCGGCGCGTCGTCCTCGCCGTACCCGTCGCCCCGATGGGCGTCGAGCGCCGGGTCGGCGACGCGTTCGACGAGGTCGTGGCCGTGCTGACGCCGAGCGACCTGCGCGCGGTGGGGCAGTACTACGCCGACTTCCGGCAGGTGGGCGACGCAGAGGTTCGCGAGCTGCTGCGAGCGCCTACCTCATGAGCACGCTTGCGGTCTCGGTGTTCGGCGCCCAGATCGCGCCCGCGGAGCTCGTGTTCGCGATCGTCTTCGCGGCGCTCGGCGTCCGCTCGGCCGTCTACTGGATCCGGCACCCGGTCCGAACGACGGACGTGGCCGACGAGCTGTTGTTCGCGGCGTTCGTCACCGGGCGCGTCGGGACGTGGCTACTCGCGTCGGGGATGTTCGTGCTCTTCGGCACGATCCACACGGTTGGGCGCGCCTACACGGACGACGCGAGCCAGTTCGGCTGGCTGTTCATCGTCTTCTTGGCCCTCGGCGCGATGCAGCTGCTCGCGGCGTGGTTCCTCGGTGCGCGCGACGCGTGGTCGGGGGAGGGTTCACGCGACGAGGCCGGGGACGAGCCCCGGCCTCCCACGTCGTGACGCTCGGTCTCAGCCGACGGCTTTGATGATGTCTTCGGACAGCTGCGTGAACTGCTGCAGGTGGGTCACCCGCTCGCTCTTGAGCCGCTCGACGATCCCGCGGTACTCCTCGCCGCGACCCTGCTCCTCGTACAGGCGCCGTGGCTGGAGCTTCTCGGTGTCGTCGAGGTCCGGCACCGTTGCCGCGACCTGGTAGCCGAAGTCGGGGTCTTCGTCGAAGACGATCGTCTGCTCGGCGATGCCCTTGACGCACGCCGACGTGTCCGGGATCCGCAGCTTCTTGGATCGGTCGTCGCCGTCCTTGCCGCCGACGCGGCCGGTGTTCAGCAGGTACGTCTCGATCGGGTGCGTGGCCAGCAGCTCCAGCAACCGGTTGCCCTGCAGCCCGTGCGGCAACGGGAAGAACGGGTTCGTCCCGGGCACGCGCAGGAACTTGCCCTCCTCCGCCGCCCCGCCCGCCGCGGTGCCCGTCGTCTCGCCGAGCATGAAGAACGCCGCCGCCTGCTCGAGGTTCAGCTTCGCGACCGCCGGGATGATGTTCTCGTTGCGGTTGAGGATCAGCAGATAGTCGACGGGCCCGACGTTCCGTGCGTCCTCGAACGCGAGCAGGTCCTGCATCTCGAAGACCGCCCGGCCGTTCTTCGTGTAGTGCTCGTTGAAGAAGTCGACGGTTCCGTCGTCGTCCTGATAGACGTTCTCGAGGTAGGTCGTCGGCTTGACCACCGCGCCGTGGATCGACGGCTCGAAGTCGGGGTCCAGACCGAACGTCTTCGCGAAGCAGCCGTTCTCGGTGCCGAAGGCCTTGCCACCGGGCATCAGCCCGACGAAGTCGTCCTGGATCGGGCGCGAGCCGTTCTGCGTCGTGAACGTGGTCGTGGTCTTGCCCGTGCCGGACAGCCCGATGATCATGAAGACCTTGTCGCCGGCGGCCGTCGGGATCACCTTGAGCCCGGCGTGCAGGGCGAGGCCGCCCTTGCCGTAGACGATGTCGTTCCACATACGCAGGCCGCCCTTCTTCGACTCGCCGAAGTAGTCGGAGTTGAGCACGCGCGTCGTGTACGAATCGAGGTCGACCGCGATCACGCGGTCGTCGGGGTACCCCTCCGCCTTCAGGCCGGGGGTGTAGATGACCTGCACCTCGGGCTCCGCGCCGTCGCTGCGCTCGAAGTAAAGCTTCTGCTGCATGCCGGCGATGTTGGCGTAGCGCTTCTCCATCACCAGGCGGGCTGCCGAGCGCAAGGCGGGATCGTTGCCGATGTAGCCGTCGATCACGACCATGTCGTGCTGGCCGATGTAGGCCTCCTGCGCCGCGGCGATCTTGTCGTAGTCGGCGCGGCTCATCGTCTTGCCGCTGGACTCGCGGTCGACCACATAGGTCGATCCGGCCGACCGTGACAGCACGGTGGTCTGCACGTTGACGTTGCCGAACCCCGAGATGCGCGCCTCCGGCATCTCCTCGGTGAACGCCCGGAGCTCATCTGGGGAGGGGTTATCGAACATCTGCGACACGTGGGCCTCCTCGGATCGGAACGAAGACGCCATCCCGGCGCTTCGGGGAGTGGAGAACGCGCCAAGTGTATCTGAAGGCACCGTCCCGCCCGGTCGCGGGGCATGAGCACGAACTCTCCCTCCGGCGCAGGGGTTCCGGGCGACGGGACTAGTCCGCTGCGCCCACCTCCGGATGGGACGTCGCGGCCGTCAAGTCGGCCGCGCGACCGGTCGACGCTTCGTGGGTGCGCCGCAACGGGTGCGGCGCGGAGGAACGCATGCGCAAAGGCCTCACGTTCGAGGCGGCGAAGGAGCAGCACCGCAAGCGGGGCCGCTCGTTGATCTTCGCTGCGATCGCGGCGCTCGCGATCGGGATGACGCTGTCCTTCGTCGGCGCGTCGGCCTGGGGCGCGGACCGGCAGGACGCCGCGCAGGCTCGGTTCCTCGACGCGACGGCGACGCAGCGCGCACGCGTTGCGGACACGGTGCGCGCGTATCGCCGGATGCTCACCGTGACGCGGGGATTCTTCGAGGTGGCTGACCCGACCCCGGCGCAGTTCGCTCGGTTCGCCGACTCGCTGGAGCTGACGGACGCGCATCCGGCCGTCATCGGGCTCGAGTTCATCGAGCGGCACCGCGCCAACACCCCTGGTGTCTGGAACTATCCGGTGGCCATGGTCGCCCCGATCACCGCGGCGCCGACCCTGCTGCACAGCGATCTTGCCGCGGACCCCAGCGCCAGTGAGGCGCTGCAGCAGGCCGGGCGCAACGGTGGGCTCACGATGACGCCGCCGAAGGCCAACCCGTATCGGCAGATGCGCATGCAGCTGGTCGTTCCCGTGCATCGCGACGGCCGCTTCGTCGGCTGGGCCGGCGCCACGCTGGACCCGTCGATCCTTGCGCGCGAGATGTTGGGGACCCCGTCGACCGGGATCCTCGCATCGGTGCGATGGGGCGCCCAGGGCGCGGTTCTCGGAACCGCGGCGGGGCCCTCGGCGTCGACCGGCGACGAACGGGAGATCGTCTCGCCGTCCTATCCCGACGTGATCGACGGGACGCCGTGGACCGTCGACCTCGTGGCCACGAAGGCGTTCGCGCCCGATGCCTTCCGCTACCCGTGGGCCCCCTTCGCCAGCGGCGCCGCGGTGACGCTCGTCATCGCGATGGTGCTCCTGTTGCTCGGCCGCTCGCGTGTCGCCGCCTTGGACCTCGCCACACGACTCGGGATCGACCTGGCGGCATCGGAGGCGCGCGCGAAAGCGGTGATGGACAGCGCGGTCGAGGCGATCGTCACCGCCGACGCCGTCGGGCACATCGAATCGGCGAACCCCGCCGCCGAACAGTTGTTCTCGTGGACGGAGACGGAGCTCGTCGGCCGTCCGCTCGGCGACCTGATACCCGCCCTCGCCGTCTCGCAGGAGAACGGAGGCCTGCACGACGTCCGCTGGGAGGAGCGCGAGCACATGGTCGAGGCGCAGCGCAAGGACACCTCGACGGTTCCTGTGGACGTTTCCCTCACCTCCACATCTGTCCACGGCGTCGAGATGTTCACCGTGATCGCCCGCGACGCGACCGTCCGCAAGCTCCACGAGGACCAGCTCGAGCACCAGGCGACGCACGACCCGCTCACCGGACTCGCGAACCGCAAGCTCTTCGACGAGCTGCTCGTGCGCGCGGTCTATCGCGCGGAGCGTGGCCGCCGGGCGCTCGCCGTCCTCTATATGGACCTCGATGGGTTCAAGGATGTGAACGACGTGTTCGGGCACCAGGCGGGGGACCGCGTGCTCACCGAGACCGCCCGTCGCCTCGAGTCGGTGATCCGCCCCGGCGACATCGTGGCCCGCCTCGGGGGCGACGAGTTCGTCGTCCTGTGCGAGAACCTCGCCTCCCCAGACGATGCGGAGAAGATCGCGACGCGCGTCGTCCAGGCGGTCGGTCAGCCGATCGCGGTCGCCGCGGGCGTGGCAACCGTCACCGCGAGCGTGGGGGTCGCGATCGGCTCGCTCGGCGAGTCTGCCGCATCGGTGGTCGCGCGCGCCGACGAGGCGATGTATCGGACGAAGCAGGACGGCAAGGCGGGATACCGCTTCGCCAACGCGATCATCGGGTGAGGCGAGCCGGGGCGGCGCTCAGCCGCGCGCCGCGCGAACGACCTTGCCGGCCTTGATGCAGCTCGTGCAGGCGTTGACGCGCTTCGGCGAGCCGTTGATCAGCGCGCGGACGCGCTGGACGTTCGGGTCCCACCGCCGGTTGTTCCGCTTGTGCGAGAACGTGACGGCCTTGCCGAACCAGGGCTTCTTCCCACAGATGTCACAGACGGCTGCCATAGGCTGGCCAGGGTACCAAAGGCCTGTCGTCAGCCCGCGATGGCCTGCAGGTTCGCCACCAGCTCGCCTCGGGGGATCTGTCCGGGGATGGTCTTCACCAGATCGCCGTTGGCGTTGAAGAACAAGGTGTCGGGCGGGCTGAAGAGCCCGTAGGAGACCGCGATCGCGTTCGAGGGGTCGAAGACGCTCGGGTACGGCACCTGATGCTGGGCGATGAAGTCGGTGGCGCCGG
>JBJMLQ010000230.1:0-5657 GCA_045805225.1 Actinomycetota bacterium
GAAGGCGGACGCGATCGCGAAGATCGCCCCGCTGGCCGCGCGAGCGATGGCCGAGCTCGTCCGAACGGCCGGCGACGCCGACCTCGAGCGCGGCCTCGACGAGGAGCAGGCGGCCCTCGCGAGGCTCCGCGAGACCGCGGACGCGGATGAGGGCATCCGCGCGTTCGTCGACAAGCGCGCGCCGGACTTCGGCGGGGTCTGAGGAGGAACGATGGCCGGACGGGTCGAGGGCAAGGTCGTCGCCGTGACCGGCGCCGCGACCGGGATCGGCCGCGCCTCTGCGGAGGCGCTGGCCGGCGAAGGAGCCGTGGTGGTGCTCGGCGACATCGACGAGGCCGGCGGCGAGCGCGTCGCCGAGCAGATCGGCGACCAGGCATCGTTCCTGCGGACGGACGTTCGCTCCTTAGCCGACGTGCAGGCGCTCGTGGACGCCGCGGTCGAGCATCACGGCCGGCTCGACGGCATCGTCAACAACGCGGCCGTTGCGATCCCGGGCTCTGCCGGCGAGATGTCGGAAGACGACTGGCGTGAGGTCCTCGACGTCAACCTGTCGGGGGTCTGGCGCGGGATGCGCGCGACCATCCCGGTGATGCTTCGCGCCGGCGGCGGCTCGATCGTCAACATGAGCTCGGTGCAATCCCTCGTCGGGTTCGTCGGCTGGGCCGGCTACGCGGCGAGCAAAGGCGGGATCAACGGCCTCACGCAGCAGGCCGCGGTCGAGTACGCGTCCAAGGCCATCCGCGTGAACGCGATCATCCCCGGGACGATCCTCACGGAGATGAACGAGAAGATCATGGAAGACTCCGGCGACCCGCAGGCGCAGATGGACGCCTGGGTGGCGATGCACCCGATGCGGCGGGTCGGGATGCCGAGAGAGGTCGGCGACGCCGTCGTGTTCCTCATCTCGGACGAGTCGTCGTTCGTCACCGGCACACTGCTCCGCGTCGACGGCGGCATGGTGGTACAGGCCGGCTAGCGCCTCACCCCGCGGACGCCCGCACGACCGCCTCCAGCCACACGTCGGAGAACGCTTCCGCGTCCACGTCGGTGACGACCCGCATCGGCAACGCGCGCTCGTCGAGATCCATCCGCAAGAGGCGGTCCTCGAACGACACCGCGACGCCGACCTCGGCGATCTCCACCCCGGGCCACCCCGCCGCGACGGCACACGCGAGCGGGTCGTACTGGAAGTTGAGGAGGTCCTCCGGCAGGGCCGGGTACGCGGCCGGAAGCTCCGTGCGGCCGTTGTCGAGCGCGTGTCGCTCGCCCTGGTCGGCGACGAGCGCCCCGAGCGCGCCGGCGGCACGGAGCCGCGGCAGGTCGCTGCGACGCAACGCAACGCGCAGACATGTCGGCACCGGCACGACGATCGGCGCGCACCGGTCCAGCACGATCCGCGCGGCCGTCGCGTCCTGCTGGACGTTGAAGTCGTCCGGCATCCCCCACGGCGGGTACCCGTCGGGCGCCGGCGGTACGTGGCCTCCCATCACCACGGTTCCGGTGTCCCGAAGCGCGCCCGGACGCCAGGCTTCGAACGCCGCGAGGTTCGTGTACGGCCCGATCGCAACGACCGTCGCGCCGGCATCGACGCTGTCCGCCATCACGCGAAGCGCCTCCCCCGGTGGCGAGGGCCGTCGCGCGATCGGCGCCGGCCAATAGTCGGGGAAGGCGAGCGGCACCATGAAGCCTCCGAGCGAGCCCTCAGCGCCGGCCGCGACCGGGATCTCGGCACGGCCCGCCAGCTCGAGCGCGAACGCGACGTATCCGGCGCGGATACCGCCCGGATCGTTCACCGTCGTGATGCCCGTGAGCTCGACGTCCGGCCACCCGAGCAGCATCGCGAGCGCGCACAGGTCGTCGGTGTCGGAGCCCAGGTCGGTGTCGAGATGGAGCCGGATCACGACGACCCGCGGATCACGAGCGGAGACGGCAAGGTCACGGTCCGCGCAGGGCCGTCGTGCCGACCGGTCATCCGCTCCGCGAGGATCCCGGCCGCGGTTCGCCCGATGTCGACGGCCGGGTTCACCACCGTCGTGAGCGCAGGCGTCACGAGCTCGGCTGCCTCGATGTCATCGAACCCGACGATCGCCAGGTCGTCCGGCACGACCAGCCCGGCGTCACGCGCCGCATCGAGCGCGCCGACCGCGGTGAGGTCGTTGGAACAGAAGATCGCCGTCGGCCTCGGGTCGAGCGCGAGCAGCTCCGCGACGGCGCGCCGGCCGCCGCTTCGCGTCCAGTCGGTCCGCGGCGGGGGTTCCGGGTGCGCCGGGAGCCCGGCGTCCGCGAGCGCGCGTCGGTACCCGTCGCGGCGCGCGACGCCCGATCCGAGTGGCCCGTCGACCATCGCGATCCGCCGGTGCCCGCGCCGCACCAGGTGCTCGGTCGCCGCGTATGCGCCCGCATCGTCGTCCGAACGCACCGAGTCGACGCCGGGGTGCTCCATCGGGGCGCCGCCGATCCACACGAGCGGCACCCGCCCGCCGGTTGCGAGCTGCAGGTCATCGACGGTCAGATGGAACGAGTCCAAGACGATGCCGTCGACGCCGCGGTCGCAGACCTCGCGCAGGTACGCCCGCTCCCGGTCGGCGTCCCCGTCGCTGCTGCAGATGAACGCGCGATAGCCGTCGGGCTCGATCCCGGCCTCGAGGCCACGCGCGAGCGCCGGGTAGTAGGGGTTGGTGATGTCCGGGAGGATCAGCGCGACCATGTGCGTGCGCCGCGTCCGGAGGCTCCGCGCGAGCCCGTCCGGGCGGTAGCCGAGGGTGTCGATCGACCGCTCGACCCGGTCTCGGGTGGTCGACGAGACCGGCCGCTTACCGGACAGGACGTGCGACACCGTGGTTTTGCTCACCTGCGCATGCCGTGCCACGTCGGCGATCGTGATCCTCGGGCGGCGCGCAAATCGATCCACACGGCGGAGGTTTGCGGCTGACCCCGCGGTTGTCAACGGCCGTTCGCTACTGCCGGTACTCCCACGGGAACCGGCCCTGCGGCTTGGAGGATCGCGGTTTGTGCAGCGCAGCCCCAGCCGCGCCGAACCCGACGGCGAGCAGAACGCCGACGACGAGGACCCACGTCTGCGGCGTGCACGTGTCCGGACGATCACCCCGGCAGAGCACCGACCCCGACGCGAAGACCGCGCCGGCGAGCAGCGCGCTCAACACCGACAGCGTCCAACACACCACCGATGCGATGACCTTCCACACCTTGACCTTCGCCGCCAACGTCCGCTCCCCCGGCCACTAGCATCTCGCACATGCCGGACCGCGCCCGTCGCTGATGTCGTCGATCACGTTCGACGGCGTCACGAAGATGTTCCGCGACGGGACCGTCGCCGTCCGGGACCTCGACCTCGAGATCGGCGAGGGCGAGCTGTTCGTCCTGCTCGGCGCGTCGGGGTCCGGCAAGAGCACCGTCCTTCGCATGGTCGCAGGCCTCGAGTCCGTGTCCGAGGGCAGGATCTTCCTCGACGAGGACGACGTGACCGATCTCGGGCCACCGAAACGCGACGTCGCCATGGTGTTCCAGAACCTCGCGCTGTACCCGCACATGAACGTCTACGAGAACATCGCGTTCGGTCTCGAGTCGCACAAGCTCCCGAAGAGCGATGTCGACGAGCGGGTCCGACGCGTCGCCGCGATGCTCGGGCTGTCCGGGCTGCTCGAGCGCCGTCCCAGAGCGCTCTCGGGCGGGCAATCGCAGCGGGTCGCGCTGGGCAGGGCGATCGTGCGCGACCCTCGGGCGTTCCTGATGGACGAGCCGCTGACGAGCATCGACGAGCGGCTCCGGATCGACCTGCGCGCGCACCTCAAGCGGATCCAACGCGAGCTGCACGCGACGATGCTCTACGTCACGCACGAGCAGTCCGAGGCGATGACGCTCGGCGACCGCGTCGGCGTGATGCGACGGGGTGTGCTCCAGCAGGCGGACACCCCTTCCGCGCTCTATGACCGGCCGGACAGCCTGTTCGTCGCCGGGTTCGTCGGTTCCCCCCCGATGAACATCGCCGAGGGGACCGTGGAGCGCGCCGACGACGGCCACCTCGCGATCGCGATCGGCGACCACACGATCCGGCTCGACGGCGACACGCTCGCCGCGAGCCCCGGGGTCGCCGATTACGAACATCGCCAGATCGTGGTCGGCGTTCGCCCGCACCACCTCCGAGAAGCCGACGGCGCCGTCCCGGCCGATGCGCGGCTGCGCGTGCCGGTCGCCACGGCGGATCGACTCGGCGACGAGACCTACGTGCGGTTCGTGCTCAACGCGCCGATCCTGTTGTCCGACCACGCCGAGGACGTCGGCGACGCCGAGGAGGACACGGCGCCGGCGGAACGGGTGAACCTGTGGACCGCACGGCTCGACCGTCCCGTGCGCATCGGCGATGTGATCGAGGTCTCCGTCGCGCCGGGCCACCTGCACCTGTTCGACCCTCGGACCGGCGCGGCGATCGGCCGCTGACGTCGCGTCTTGACAACACGCAGAACCACTCGCGAGGATGCGACACGCTACAAATCGGTTTGCTCGAGAAATCGCTTGGCCCCGCTCGGACCGTATAGCGGGACGGAAGGAACGAGCCCGGACCTGATCGCCGGTCGGACGGCGACGCGCCGGGCGGAGGGAGGGAGAAAGCATGCGCAGACCCTCGTGGCGCTCCGTGCGGGTCGTGGTGATCGTCGCGGTCCTCGCGATCGTCTCGACCGCCTGTCTGGGCGGCGGCAACAGCGGCAGCAACGCCCCGGGCCAGTCGATCACGCCGAGGACGCCCACCGAGCCGACCAGCCCGGTCACGATCACGTTCTCCTCGTGGGTCGGCGACTCTCCGCAGATGCAGCAGTTCGTCAAGGACTTCGAGAAGCTGCATCCGAACATCAACATCGAGCTCCAGGCCGTCTCGTCGGGCAACGCCACGACCAAGCTGATCACCCAGGTCGCCGGCGGCACGGCGCCCGATGTCGCATTCGTCGACTCGAGCGCCGTCACGGAGTTCGGGTCGCGCAACGCGCTCGTGAATCTGGACGGCTACATGGCCGGGAGCCCGACGTCGCAGGCGAGCGCCTTCGTCCCGGCGTTCCTGCAGATGGCGCAGTACGGCGGCAGCACCTACGGCCTGCCCTACGACGGCGAGACGACGGCGCTGTTCTACCGGAAGGACATGTTCCAAGAAGCCGGCATCACCGAGCCGCCCAAGACGTGGGATGAGTTCTCATCGGACGCCGCGAAGCTGACCGATCCATCGGCGAAGACCTACGGCTTCGCCGTGTTCGCCCCGGAGGCCGAGTACTACTGGGAGCCGTTCCTGTGGCAGGCGGGCGGTCATCTCACGACTGACGACGGTAGCAGCGTCGCGTTCAACAGCGAGCAGGGCAAGCAGGCCGCGGACTTCTACGTCGGACTTCGCCAGTACTCACCGCAGGACTACTTCGCCCAGACGTCGTGGGACGGCCGCGTGGCGTTCGCCACGGGCAAGGTCGCGATGTACGAGGCCGGCGCGTGGTTCGGCGGCACGATGAAGTCCGACTTCCCGCAGATCAACGGCAAGTGGGACGTCGCGCCGCTCCCGGAGGGCCCCGCCGGATGCGCCACGACCGTCGCGGGGGACAGCCTCGTGATGTTCAGCCAGAAGAACCAGGACGCGGCGTGGCTCTGGATGGAGTACC